>CAYPGY010000084.1:0-11024 GCA_964410435.1 uncultured Candidatus Bathyarchaeia archaeon | reverse complement strand
ATCGACCCGGCTATGGGTATTCTACGTATCGTCAGCGGAAAAGCATTCAAGACTTCAATTGTGACGTTGATTTCTTAGCTGACCACTTGGGGTTTGATCAATTCGCAGTTTTAGGCTGGTCAGGCGGATGCCCGTTTGCGCTTGCCTACTTGGCCCTGCATCCTAAGCGCTTGACTAAAGCGTTAGTTGCGAACGCCCCGTTTTTGCCTTTTGATGTATCGACAGCACATAATTTTCCGCTCGCAAAATATGTTATGAAGCTACCACACGTAGCGGTTCTCGCAATCCGGCAACTGCGCCGCCAAGTGCTAAAAGCCAACTCTAACCCCTCAGCTTTTTTGGAGTCAAACTATGGTAAACAGTTACTGCATGGCTACTCCAAAACTGACAAGCGGTATTTCTCTGACCCAACTTGGGCTGGGTTAATGTATCAATCGATGGCGGAAGCTTTTCGAAGCGGCAGCGGCGTTAAAGCTGTAGTTGAAGAGCACATGCTGTTCTTGAAGCCTTTTGGTTTCTCATTTGAGCATGTTCCATTGGGTAAACTTGTAATTTGGCACGGCGAGGACGATATGACCTGCAGAGTCGACAACGCGTATGCGCTTGCGAAGATGGTAAAAGGCAGCCGTTTAGAAGTGTTCAGGGGAAAAGGCCACTGCGCCATGTTTGACAACCAAGACAGGTTAGCTGAGGTTTTACTCGAGTAGTCTCCATGGGTCTTCTGGACCCAGCGAATCCTCATGCTTGCGAGGCGGGTTCTGGTCCTTTACTTTCTCAACTGATATCCTAATGAAAACGTCGGGTTTCAGCTGTTCGGCTGCTATAATTTCTTTTGGCAGGGTGACTATGAGGGTTTCGCCGGCTTTTTTAGCTTGAACTATGCAAGTGCGCATGGTAAGGGATGTGATGTTTTATTTAATAACTCTTGTGCGGTTGTTGCTGGGACAGAGTCTTCCTTTTTATCATTAAAAGTGAATTATTTTTTGCTTTTTTAAGTTAGAAGAAGAAGGGAATGGTGCCCTGCTACACCATCTTCCAAAAGTTTTGGCAGAATCAACTGTTTCTGGTTCAGTGCTGAGGATGCGTTGCTTGCGGGTTGTGGGCGATTTACAAGCAGAATAGGCAAAAAAGCAACTAGCTACAAAGTTTATTGCTTCTCTTTATGCCACCTTATGCCCTGCGCGGTATCCTCAAGCACGATGCCCATCGCTTTCAGTTGCGCGCGTATGGCGTCGGCTTCTTTCCAGTTCTTAGCTTTACGTGCTTCCTCACGCTTTTGAACTAGCGCGTCGACATCTGAGGAGAGCGTTTCTTCAGCTTTAACCTCCCCAATCACGCCGAGGACGCCATCAATGCGCTTCATCAAACCGATGGCTATTGCCGCTTCTTCCTTGTTGACCAAGTTGGCGTCGAGCAGACTGTTCATTTCCCTAACGAAGTCAAACAGCGACGAAAGGGCTACAGCGACATTTAAGTCGTCATCCATGGAGCCGCCGAAGCACGCTTCGAGTTTGGCGGTTAAGGTAGCGACTTTCTCTGTACCCGCGCCGTTTTGGACTTCGTGTAGTCGGCGCATAAAGTTTCTTAAGCGCTCTACTGCGGCTCTGGCGGATTCTAAGCCTTCAAACGTGAAGTTAAATTGCTGACGGTAATGAGTTGAGATGAGCAGGTAGCGGATTGCAATCGGATCATAACCCTTCGTCAAGAGGTCGCGTAGCGTGTAAAAGTTGCCGAAGCGTTTGCTCATTTTTTTCCCTTCGACCTGAAGGTGCTCGTTATGCATCCAGTAATTCACGAAGGTTTTGCCCGTTGCCGCTTCGGATTGGGCAATTTCATTTTCGTGGTGTGGAAACATGTTGTCGATGCCGCCGCAGTGAATGTCAAAGGTTTCTCCAAGATACTTTGTGCTCATCGCGGAGCATTCGATATGCCAACCGGGGCGTCCTTTGCCTAACTCTGTTTCCCAGAAAACGTCGCCGTCCTCAGGTGTCCATGCCTTCCAAAGAGCGAAATCCTGTGCTTCTTCTTTAGCGTATTCGTCTTGGCTAACTCGTGCACCAGCTTTTAATTCGCCGACCTTTAAATGCGAAAGCTTGCCGTATTCGGGGAACTTGGCAACTGAGAAGTAGATGGAGCCGTCTTCACCCTTATACGCGACGCCTTTGGCAAGAAGCGTTTTGATGATTTGAACCATTTCTTCTATGTGGTCGGTTGCTCTTGGATACACGTCAGCTGGAGCAATGTTTAGTGCTTTTATGTCCTCGAAGAACGCTTTTGCGTAAAAGTCCGTATACTGGCGCAGTGGGATGCCCTGTTTCTGGCTGCCTTTGATGGTTTTGTCGTCGATGTCTGTTAGGTTCATGACATGGGTTACTTTGTAGCCTTTGTATTGTAGCCACCGTTTTAGGAGATCTTCGAAGAGGAAGGCGCGGAAGTTGCCTATGTGAGCGTAATCGTAAACTGTTGGACCGCAGGTATACATTGCAACTTGACCCTTTTTGATGGGTGTGAAGGTTTCTTTTTTGCGGCTTAACGTGTTAAAAAGGCGAATCGGTTCGTTAGTAGTCACTTTCTCAGCTCAAGTAGAAGGTTTGGAACCTAAATTATTTAAGGTATACGTAGCTGTATAGTCATCGCTTTATTGTTGCAATCAGATTCATGGGTTATCTCAGGGTATCTAAAACGCGTAGGTGAGGAGAGAGAAGTTACTCTGAGACGAGCAGGTCCATAAAAGCCGCTTTTTATAAGGGGAGGGGGTAGCTTGAGAGCAACACAAGCCTGAACGGATTTTTGCATATGCAATCGTATCCTTCTTTAAAAACAACGGCGTCTATATGAAAAATCGTAGCCAAGCGTAACCAGTAATCCAAACTGCAAACGGAAAAAAGAACGCTAACAAGCCGATGTAATGCGATAATTCTTTAAAACAACTCCGCATACTAGATCAATAGGAAACAAGTTATGTCCATCCAGAAAACCCCAGAGCACAACACCATCTTCTTCACGTGGCTCAACAACTACAGCTGCGTCCTACTAAAAACACCTAGCAAAACAATCCTCATTGACCCAGTAGATGTTAAAGTCAAAGACTTCCCCACAGTAGACGCAATCCTAATCACACACGAACACTACGACCACCTCGACACGCCACTCGTAGCTGCCATCCAGAGAAACACCGACTGCGAAGTCATCGCCGACCCCGCATCCACCCAGAAGCTACAGCCCAGCATCCCACAAGGCAAACTCCACGAAATCAGGCCCGGCATGAAAATAGCGCTCGGACAAGTAACCATAAAAGCCCAAAAATCAAACCATCCGCCAGCAAAAGCCCCAAACACCTACCTCATCACAACCGAGGACAACATAGAAGTCTTCCACACATCCGACAGCAACCCATACCCAGAGATGGGCACCATGGGCCAAACACAGAAAATTGACATCGCCTTCTGCACCGTCGGCGTAGCCCCGGGTGCAACACCAGAGACAGGTGCTGAAATCGCTTGGCTAATCAAACCAGGTTTAGCTGTACCATATCATACAGGTTCACTTGAGCAGCAGAAGCGTTTTGAAGAAATTGTCAAAAAGAAGCTGAAAAGAACGGCATGCTTGATTCCTGATCAGAAAAAAATTTACCAAGTTACCAAGAGGGAAGACAAATGAAAACAGAGAAAGTAACCCTAGACAAAAAGGACAGGATGGCAAACATCCTCTTCAAGATCGCAGCCGTAAAATTCGGCGTGTTTGAGCTTTCAAGCGGAAAACAGAGCCCATACTACATTGATTTAAGGGTGATTCCAAGCTTCCCCGACGCCTTCCGCGAAATTTGCGAATCCTACGCAGAGTACATCCAAAACGAAATCGGGCTATCAAACTTTAAACGCGTCGCCGGCGTCCCCATCGCAGGTATACCATTCGCCAGCCAAATCGCCTATAACCTCAAAAAACCCTTCCTCTATATACGGAAAGACATTAAACACTACGGACGCGAACGCAGAGTTGAAGGCATACTTGTTTCAGGAGACAAAGTACTCCTAATCGACGACTTACTAACTACAGGTTTAACACTCAAAGAAGCCGCTGAAGCCACACGCGCCGAAGGCGGAATTGTAACCGACGCAGTCGTCTTTCTGGACCGCGAAGAAGGCGGCAAAGAACTCCTCAAGCAAGCAGGCGTAAAACTACATTCACTGCTGAAAATCAGCGAAGTAGCAAACACGCTATATGAGTTAGGCGCAATAGACAGAGAATCACTTCGGACGATCTTAAAACAGGTTAAAAAGGCATAAGGTCTACTCGTAGTAGATTAGACTAGTTTCTTCAAGTAGCGTCTGCAGCTTTTCCACTGCTTCATAGGAGTCAGGCTCCTTCTTTGCGCCTGTACACACCAGTTTGCCGCTTGCAAAAAGCAGGATAACCACTTTAGGTTCCTCCATGCGGTAGATTAAGCCGGGGAACTGCTCTGGCTCATACATGGCGTGTCCAAGCGAGTAAGCAGCTTTTTCAAGATCAATCATGCCGCCGAGTCCACCAGAAGCAACTATATTCTGTATTTTCACATCGGGTTTACCGATAATGATTATGCCGCCTTTCTTTAACTCCTTGATGACTTTAAGTACAGCGCGCTTCGCTTCCTTCTCGGACTTGGCGCCTGTGCAAACCATCTTGCCAGAACTGAAAATCAACGTCGCAGTTTTGGGCCGCTTAAGCCTGAAAACTAATCCCGGAAACTGTTCAGGGCGATACTCAACGCCTGGATAGCCTTTAACAACTGAGTTCAGGTCAACCTTCTGGTTGAGCGTGGCGGAAGCAACCACGTTTTCGATGCTTACCTGAGCTTTAGTTTTAGGCAATCCAGTCCTCCTCTGCTATACAGCTCCTGAATAGTCACCTATTGAAAGCTTTGTTTATAAATACATCTATAACGCGTTAAGCGGCTCCTTTTGTTCTGCTCTATGTTTACTTAGCGGGTTTAGGTTTTATAGCGGGTAAAACAAACTCGGCGATCACGAGGATCATGATTACCGCAACTACGAGGGGCAGAGCCCAGTAAGTGTTCATCATAAATAGGGTGGTCCAGCCCAAGTATGGAACACGCAGGACTACTCTTCCTAAAATTTGCTCCTCTGTTACACCTTGTCCAGTATTCCAAAACGTGTATGAGTCATACTCTGTGGGTGTGACGTTTGCGGGCCAATGGTGACCGTTGCCATCGCCTTTTGTCTGGAAGTAGTATGTTCCGTTGACTTCATATCTTGTTACTATACGATGTACAATCGGAGTGTCGCCCAGGTTAACTTCTAATTCAGGATTGTAGTAAACTATTATGTCGCTGTTTGGGTAGTTAATGTTATAGTCTTCAACATTATCAAGCCTCTGAATGAAGATTAAGTCACCGATATGTAAAGTATGAGTGAAAACATCTGAGAAGCCGTCACAGTTACCCTCAGCTGTACACATGCTGCCGCTTTTAACAACCCGCATCGGCGTATCAGTGCCTAAAGCAAGACCTAAAACGAAGTATCCACCCAACACCACCACTATGACTAGGCCGATTGCGATTAGAGTTTTCGCGAACTCGCTGTTTAGGATACGCTTAGGTTTGCTAGCCACTGTTACCGTTCTCCTAATAAGTTAGGGTGACTGCTGAGATGGTTTTAAAACTACCGATAGTAAAAGAAAAATATAGAGTGCACTCTAATCTGGCACTACTAATAGTTGGCTAAATTTTGCTCTTGCTTAATACTTCGCGGAATACGTTGCCGCATTTGGAGCATTCGTACAGGCCGATTTCTAGTTGCATACGTTTACCTGTTTTGTCTGGGCGACCTGCCATTTTCCATGTCTTCTTTGCTGTTTTTACTTCGGTTCCACATTTTGGACATTTTGCCATTTGTTAGATTTCCTCCGTATTATCGCTTTGATGCCATTCGTCTTATTGGATAAAAAAGTTTCCATTGAATTCAAATACATATTGAATTGTACAACATGCAGTTTAAACATAAAAATGTTAAAGCCATGGAAAACTGGTTTTGTAAATGTAGAAACATTCTATTCAGTACATAAATAATCATCAAGAACAACACCAATAAATCAGGTATACAACATAAAAATGCAAAAACGCGGATTTAACCTGTTAATACAGGTTGAGACCGCAACAAATTTTTTATAACAAAAACAAAGCTATCATCTAATCAGTCTGAAGGTCCATTTGTGTTGCAAACCGCTTCTGAGAACGCTTTTGAAATACTCGTAAAACCCATACGAAAACTAATTGAACAAAGGGGATTCACAAAACCCACAGAGCCACAGGAAAAAGTAATCCCTAAAATCCTCGAAGGCAAAAATGTACTCCTGATTTCCCCGACAGCGACAGGTAAAACCGAAGCGGCATTCCTGCCCGTTCTAAGTATGCTACTCCAGCAGCCAAAAACACCGGGCATAAAAGTCCTCTACATCACACCTCTGCGTGCATTAAACCGTGACATGCTTGAGAGACTGCAGTGGTGGTGCAACAACCTTGACATCAAGCTGGCCGTACGCCATGGGGACACCGAGCAGAAAGAACGCACAAGACAAAGCCAGTGCCCACCAGACATATTAATCACAACACCCGAAACGCTGCAAGCAATACTATCAGGCTGGCTTTTGCGGCAGCAGCTTCAGGCGCTCAAGTGGGTAGTAATTGACGAAGTACACGAGTTATCCGACAGTAAAAGAGGCAGCCAACTCGCGTTAGCCTTGGAGCGTATAAGAGGGTTGATCGGGCGGGACTTTCAGATGGTTGGTTTATCCGCGACTGTTGGCAGCCCAGAAAAAGTTGCGCAGTTCCTTGTTGGCAACCAGCGGCAAGTCGAAATCGTCAGAGTCTCAGTAGCAAAGATGGTTAATCTAAAGGTAATTTATCCAAAACCAACTGAGGAAGATGTGCGGTTCGCGGGTAAAATCTACACGCACCCCGAAGTCGCCGCGAGATTGCGCATCATACGCGATTACATGACTAAACGCAAGTCTGTCCTTCTATTCACTAATACACGGTCGGTTTCAGAGGTTTTAGCTTCGCGTTTCAAAGTCTGGGACGTTGATTTCCCAATTTCAATACATCACGGTTCACTTGCAAAGCCCTCACGCATAGCAGCCGAAGCAGGACTGAAACGCGGTGACCTCAAAGGCTTAATCGCGACAAGCAGCCTCGAACTCGGAATCGACGTGGGTCACATTGACTTCGTGATCCAGTACATGAGTCCAAGACAGGTCTCACGTTTAATTCAGCGTGTCGGCAGGGCTGGCCACACGTATGGCAAACTCTCAGAAGGCTTAATCATCGGCATGGACTCCGACGACACACTTGAAGCACTCGTAATCGCACGAAGAGCATTAAACGAGCAGTTAGAACCAATAACGATACCAGACAAACCCTACGATGTCCTAACACATCAAATCGCTGGGTTGCTGCTCAAGAATAGACGCTTAACATTCCAAGAAATCCTTGATACCTGCAGAAAAGCGGCGCCATTCGAAAGCCTAACATTCGCCGACGTTGAGAAAGTTATCAAGTACATGCATGAACGCTTTCCGCGGTTAGCATGGGCAAGCTTTGAGGATCAAGTAGTGCTTAAACCGCAGCGCACTAAAGCCCTCTTTGAATACTACTTTGACAACCTCTCCATGATCCCCGTGGAAAAGCAGTTTCTTGTAATTGACGAGTCGGCGGATTCCTCAATCGGCGTTTTGGATGAAGCGTTTATGGCTGAGTATGGTAAACCCGGAACCAAATTTATCATCCGTGGGAGTCCATGGCAGATCGTCCACGCAACCGAAGACAAAGTGTACGTGCGGCCAGTTGGTGACCCGACTGGTTCTATTCCGAGCTGGATCGGTGAGGAAATCCCAGTGCCATATGAGGTTGCGCAGGAGTTGGCGGAGATACGAGGCTTCGTTGAGGACGAGAATCAGCGTGGTTGCACTCCAGAAGAGATTAGTAGGGAGCTTTCTGAGCGGTATCCAGCCGATCCAGAAAACATTCTCCATGCATTGGCTGAAACTTTGGAGCAGGTGCAAAGCGGTTTCCCGGTGCCGACACCAAAACGCATCGTGGTGGAGGACTGGACAGAGTTCGTGATAATACATTCAAACTTTGGTTCGTTAACCAATCGCGCGTTGGCGCAGCTGCTTGGTCAAGTTCTCTCGGACAAGTTGGGCAGGGGCATCGTAGTTCAGCATGACCCGTACAGGATTTTTGTGCAGACCATGGGTGCAATTAGCGCTGAGCGGCTGGTTGAAGTGCTAAAAGAGGTCAAGGATCTGCCAGAGCAAAGCATTCGAAGCACATTAACAGTATCAACGGTGAAAACGGGTTTATTCAAACGCAGAGTTATCCAAGTTGCACGGCGCTTTGGTGCACTCAAGAAGTGGGCGGACTTCAGCAACGTCAGCCTGCAGAAGCTAATTAGCAGCTTCGAGGGAACCCCGATCTACGAGGAAGGCCTTAAAGAGGTATTCAGCAAGGACTTGGACGCCGACGGCTTAGTCATGGTTCTTAGAAGACTGCGCGAGGGCGATGTCAGGCTTCAAGTGGTTGAGACGGGCGGCAACGCAACTCCAGTAGCGCGTGTTGGCATCGAGCGTGTAAGTATGAAGACTGATTTGATTCCGCCAGAGCAGATGCGTGCAGTGCTAATTGAATCAGCGAAGGCGCGGCTGCTCAATGAGACAGGCAACTTTGTGTGTACCAACTGCTGGGACTACATGGAGATGATCCGCATCAAAGACTTGCCAGATAGATTAACGTGTCCACGTTGTGGCTCGAACGCGGTTGGTATGCTTAAGGTTGAGGAGGAAAAAGCCGCTGGATTGCTTGATAAGAAGGGTGAGCATCTGGCGAAGGGCGAGGAGAAGATGCAGACGACGGCAAAGAAAACCGCTTGTTTGATCGAGAAGTACGGTAAGGCTGCGGCGGTGGGTTTGAGTGCGCGGCATGTTAGTGCTGCTGACATCGACGAGGTCTTGGAGAAGGAGCCTAAACTCTCAGACAGGTTCTACGAGCTTGTTTTGGAGGCTGAACGTAAGGTTCTTAACAGGCGCTTCCACGCAAACAAGCCGTAATCGTCTTTTTACCATGCTGATTTTTTCGGTTTGTAGCGAAAACGGAGATGAACTCCACTGCGGTTACGGCCACGACTGCGGCGATTGGAAGCCAATCGTAAGCATACATCGCGCCGATGGTGCCGCCGTTCACTCTCTTTTCCAAGAACGTTAATGCGATGTTGCTGTAGAAGAAAAACGGCAAGTTAAAAGCAGCGATAAAAGCGATGCTGCCAGCTATGAATTTACGTAGGCTTCCTTTGTTGTACCAGAGCAGAATCGGAATAGCAAGCAGGGTGATGCGTGGATCGAATGAGGCTATTGAGAGTATAAACGCTGACACCACTGGTTTTTTTGCGAATCCAAAGTAGATTGAGGCTACGATTAGCGCTGTTTGGATTACATGTGCGTTGGCTAAGGCGTAACCCCAGTAGTAGCTTTGGAAGATGTACATTAAGCCAAAATTGTTGATGTCAGGTACTGGCAGCAGCAGGATTATGACTGCGGCGATGCAGCTTAAAATTAGCGGTTTGCCCTCAAGTAGCTTGAATAAGAAAAATGCGAGCGCAAAAACGGAGATTAACTGTATGAAGTCGAAGACGTTGAGAGCGGTCTGGTAGTCTAATGCGAGGAGGGGCGAGAAGTAGATCAGAAAAGACGGCGGATACATGAATGTTTGCGGTTTAGGCAGGATTACGTAGTCGCCTTGGATGTAGTCGCCTGAGTAGTATATTGCGGTGGGGTTGTGGATTAACCGCCATGTGCCTATGTAGTATGCAGAGAAGTCTGCGGCGTATGTTTGGTCGAGCGGTTTGAACGTGCGGGGGTAGGATTCTATGAATGTGGCGGCGTTTAATGTTAATGCTACGCTGATGATTATTGTTAGTATTTTTTTCTTGTTTTGTGTAAACACTTGTTCTCTAAAATACTGTTAGCTGTAAAATGATTTTAGATTTTTGTAAAATTAGGAAATACAGCATGTTTTTAGCCTAGAACTTTCTATTTTAACTTGTTTGCTTGTTATGTAATAGGAGTTATAGCGTGTGGAGATAAGTCGAAAAAACCTACGCAATGAAGTTCTGGAACGCATAAAATTTGTCCGCACCTGCGTCATGGCAAGGGAACTGTGCCTGCTTGTACGCACCAACAGGGCAGTTCTGGAGCCTAAAGACGTAGAGGAAATCTGCATGTACATTAGCAACCTCTGCAAAGAAGAAGGATGCAGCGAACCAAGCGAGCTCTGCGCCAGAGCGGCGGCGGCAATCGGTGGCGGCGACGAAGAAAAATATCTTGAACTCTGCGCTCAGAGCTGCGTGAAATGCGGCGAAGCGAAGCGTCCACAGCGCCCCAAAAACGACGCCTACGTTTCATAGCGAGCAGAGAAGAATTTTACTGGAGAAATATGAGATGTTTATCGCTCCGTTTGTTCCAAGTCCAGCGCCCGTTGTAGAGTACATGCTTAAGCTTTCGGGTTTAAAGCCAGGTGAAGTGCTTTTTGACATGGGCGCAGGCGACGGTAGAACGGTGATTATGGCTGCTAAGGCGTTTGGCGCGCGCGGCGTCGGCGTCGAGCTGCGGGAGGATTTAGCGAAGAAGGCAATGAGTTCCATTCATGAGAGCGGTTTGGATGACCGCGTCACGATAGTTAATGATGATATGTTTAACGTTAACTTGACTGCGGCTGACGTGGTTTACCTGTATTTGACGACGAGCGCTAACGAGAAGATCAAGCCTAAGCTGGAACGCGACCTGAAAAAAGGCGCGCGTGTGGTATCACATGATTACGAGGTTGTGGGCTGGCGTCCCGAGAAGATCGAGACCTTCTGCGAGAACCCACAGCTAGGGTATCCGTCGCATACGATTTATCTGTACAGAAAAATCTAAATGGCAGCTTTGACGTTTGGGTCAACTGCGTTTTTTTAAGCAAAGTCTGTTGCTCTCAC
>CAYPGY010000083.1:0-11360 GCA_964410435.1 uncultured Candidatus Bathyarchaeia archaeon | reverse complement strand
GTGGGATCGTTCATCAGTTTGACGATTTCTTCTGTTTGTCTATATCGCGCCATAACTATGCTTTCTCCAATTTGTTTGAATTATTACCGTTAAATGCTTGATATTTAATTATTTGAAGCATTAATCTATCTTCTCATTAAATTCGGTAAACTACCACGGAAATTGAGTTTGTAACCTATTAACTTTATGGCATTATTCCTTGGAAACAATTGGGCACAAAAAGGGCACTTAGGCGGATAAAAAGCGGTTGCAACTATAGTTTCTGGGTGCTATAAGCAGCGTCTAAGCTGGGTAGCGGTTGACTCGGCTTTGCAAATGAGCAAAGGCTAATTCGCAAAAAGAGATAAATTATAACCGTTTTCCTATAACAAGGAAAAACTAAAGGCAGAGGAGAAAAACACTCATGTTCAAGCGATCTCTTGCAGATAATGCAGAATTAACGCTTTTTTCGCCATTAAAGGGTGTATTACGCCCGATTACTTTAAATGCTACAACAGATAAATACCAAAAAATAACTCTTAAAAATTGACTACATAATACGTTGAGGATATTAATGCGCTTTCACACCGTATCAACGCATCGGATTAACATATTTAATTATCGCCCATCATCAGTACTTATTGGAGCATTACGGTACTCAGTTATTTTCTAGGGTTCTGGCGGAATACTTTTGGAAAAAGCATCATCTAAGCCGATTGAAGATGTCTTCAGTGACCTACAAACATCACCAGAGGGTCTAAGCAGTCAAGAAGCCAAGCTGCGCCTTAAAAAATTTGGCTACAACATGCTCTCCGAAAAACGGCAGATACCCTTCATATGGAAATTCATCAAGCACCTGCGAGACTTATTCGGCATCCTGCTGATTGTGGCGGCGGTTCTCTCCTACCTAAGCGGCAGCCCCGAACTGGGCACAATAATTCTGGCGGTTGTTTTCGTTAACATATTCGTAAGCATGTTCCAGGAATCCCGCGCTGAAAAAGCGATGGCAACGCTGAAGAGTTGGATGCCCGAGTACGCTAAAGTAATCAGAGACGGCGAATTAAAGAAAATCTCAGTTAAAGAAATCGTGCCTGGCGACATAGTTTTTCTTGAGGAAGGAGACCGTGTTCCAGCAGATGCACGAATAATTGAAGCCCACGATTTATGGACTAATAATGTTCCCTTAACGGGCGAGTCTGAACCGCAACCCAGAAACTCTGAAACAGTGAAAGTCGTCGAAAAAGCCTACCTGTACTCGCCTAACTTGGTCTTTATGAGCACAAGCGTCGCGAAGGGGCAGGGTAAAGCGGTCGTTTACTCCACTGGTATGGCAACGCAGTTTGGCAGAATCGCCAGCTTAACACAGACCATTCAAGAGGAAGATAGCCCGCTTCAGAAAGAAATTGGATTAATGGCAAAGTTCGACTTCCTAGTTGCACTTACAGTGGGCATAGTTTTCTTTGCCGCAAGCTTAACAGTCCTGCATGTCTCGCTTCCAACGAGTTTTCTCTTCATGATCGGCGTCATGGTTGCCTGTGTCCCAGAAGGCTTACAGGTCACGGTTTCAAGCGCCCTAGCAATCAACGTGCTAAAAATGGTACGACAAAATGTGCTCGTTAAACGCTTATCCGCTGTGCAAACTTTGGGTAGTGTGACAGTAATTTGCACCGATAAAACTGGCACAATCACAAAGGGCGAAATGACCGTTAACAAGCTCTGGACAATGGACAGAGTAGTTGAAGTTTCAGGTTTAGGTTACATGCCCGTCGGCGACTTCGCCATCAACGGGCAACCCCTCCGCGAAGGCGAAACCAAGTCACTAGATAAGCTGCTTGAGATTGCGGCATTATGCAACGGCGCCAAAGTCGAGCCGCCCAGCGACCGTAACAAGAACTGGAGTGTAATCGGTGACCCAACCGACGGCGCATTGTTTGTCGTTGCACTGAAATACGGCCAAGTTGTCGATGAAATCATCGAAGAAAAACCAACAATCGACATCCTGCCATTCAGCTTTGAACGCAAACGCATGAGCACAATCCACGACTTCGACGGAAAAACCTTGGTTTACACTAAAGGTGCACCGCGTAACATACTCGACTTATGTACACAAATCTACGTTGACGGCGAAATCCAGCCTCTTACAAAAGAAAAAGAGGAAATGATTGAGATGCGCCTCCACGAATTCGCCAACGAGGGATTACGCGTCATCGCCATGGCCTATAAAGAACTGCCAAAAGACGATTACAAAAAGGGATTAGATGTAGAAAACAACCTGATCTTTGTTGGCTTGGCAGCTATGCGTGACCCTCCACGCATAGAAGTTAAAGATGCCGTACAGAAAGCCCAGCAGGCAGGCATAAAAACAGTAATCATCACAGGCGACTATGGGCCAACTGCAGAAGTTGTAGCTAAGGAAGTCGGCATCGTCGATAGAGAGGGCGCTCAAGTTATCCGAGGCGTTGATCTAGAAAACTTAAGCGACCAAGCAATAGTCGACGAAGTGAAGAAGGGCAATGTAATTTTCGCACGTGTAGCTCCTGAACAGAAGCTTCGCATTGTTAGTGTTCTTAAGAAAAGCGGTCAAATAGTCGCTGTTACAGGCGACGGAGCTAATGATGCGCCCTCATTAAAGGAGGCAAACATAGGCGTAGCGATGGGTGCGTCAGGCACTGATGTTGCCAGAGAAGCCGCAGACATTGTGCTGCTAAACGACAGCTTTGCGTCAATAGTGAAAGCTGTGGAGTCAGGACGCGCGATATATGAGAACATACGCAAATTCATCGTTTACGTATTCGCACACAACATCGCGGAGTTGATCCCCTATGTGCTCTACGCGGTGCTCTCCACCAGTGTATTCGCTATCCCGCTACCGTTGCTTGTAGTGCAGGTGTTAGCTATTGATTTAGCCATCGACGTTATTCCAAGTTTAGCTTTAAGTCGTGAACCGCCCGAAGCAGGGATAATGCAGGAGCCGCCGAGAAGCATAAAAGAACGCTTATTCACGCCTAAAGTATTCTCGCGTTCGCTCTACATCGGTACAATAATCGCCGTCGGCGCAACCTACCTATGTATATCCACGTGGATGACTGGCGGCTGGCAGTTTGGGCAACCACTTGCAGCAAACGATCCGCTCTACATAAAAGGCATCACCATGACTTTCGCAGGCATCGTCGTTGCGCAAGCAGGAAACGTGATCGCATGCAGAACCAGCAAACAATCCATATTCAAAACCAGTTTAGCGAAGAACAAATGGATCATCTGGGGCATAATCGCGCAGTTAGGCATCCTCGCGGTGCTTGTATATGTGCCTCTGCTTCAGCCGATATTTGGCACTTCGCCCTTGACTCTAATAGATTGGTTCTACCTGCTATGCCTAGCGGTTATTGTAATCGCAGCTGAGGAGATACGCAAAATCTTCGCCCGCCATTTTACTAAGACCGCGATAGACTTGGCTAAACACGACCATACCTAAAACAAAAAATGGAACTGGGCAACATTCGCCCTTTTTCTATCCGATCCCTTTTCTGTGTATTTTAAACACAATGACGGGTATCGCTAGCAGTAATAAAGCGCCTATCTGCGGAGTTGAAGAATGCTCTGGGCTAACGTGTGTCTGTGTCGTCACTGCGTCGCCGAAGTCTACGATACTTACGTCTGTTAAAGTCCAAACACCCATGTTACCAGCGCTAAAAGTGTCGCTGAAGATTTTCAGTAAGAGGTCGGGGGCGGGATTAACATTTGAGGCGGGTACAAGTGTTTCGGTTGGATATGCTGTAGGTGTTGGTGTAGCTGTTGGAGAACTGGAGGGTAATGACATATTCGTGGGTGCAGGGGTTTCTGTTGTTGAAGGGTTTTCAGTTGGGGTAGGCGATGCTGTAGGTGCGATTGATGGCGTAGCTGTCGGTGCAGATTCACTTTTAGAAGGACTTGTTACGCCCGAGTTAACCACGACGGCTGCTAAGGCGATTGATACGAGCAGCAAAAATATTGCTGTGGTTATAAAAAACTGGTTTCTTGACTGCGCCAAAAATAAAACCCCTGAAAACCCAAGTTCTCTAACAAGCATATGCTTGTTCTAGAAAAACATGGGCGAGCGCCCGCTTATTTTGTTATGTGACTGTAGCTTGCCTACATCAACCGCTTACTGCTCGGCTTCTTTGAAGCTGAAGCTGCCGTCCTTGGGATAGTACACTATGCTGGGGGTGATTTCCACCTCGGGGTGCTCCTTGTATTTACCCTTAAACTCTGCCACTTTACAGGTAATCTCCTGCTCGATTTTCGCAATTTCCTCCTCTGAGCAGGTTAACTTCAGCTCCCCGATCAACCCCTCCTTGGAGTGTGTACCGACCATCTTGCGACGTAGTGCCCCGCCAGCCATTTTACGGTAGCTGTAGCCTTCGTAAAGGTAGGGGTCACCTGCAAAACCCATGCCACGCAGGGCTTCTGCTACGGCGCTTGGAAGCACAGACCAGTCGGGGTAAGCTAGAAACTCGTAGGGTTCAGGTATGTCGCCTTTGCGTTTAGGTTTAGGCGTTTTCCACACCCATGGTGCATGGTTCGGCAATCCAGATTCGCCTTCGGGGCCTGCAGGTTGTTCTGGTTCGGCTTCTACGGTGGATTTTACCATGCCTGCCTGAGGCTCAAATATGTCGCCTGAGCGTAGAAGGTAGCGTGCAGCTCCTTGATCGGGAACTTTGTCGAATTCAACCATGCCTAAGCCGCTTGCCTGCTGCTGTTTCTGTATCCACTTAAGTGTTTCTTTTGCGCGTTCTTGAATTGATTTATCTGACACCATTGATTCCTCCGTTAGTTAAGGGAGTCTTTTGTTTGTTTTTATAGATGTTTACTTCTGGCTAAAAACGTAGTCTATACTAAGGGTTATGGAATTTCCGTCAAGTTATCTCGTAATGCCAGCCAACGCTTGAATTCTAATCCAGTGCATTTGCCTTTGCCCAGCCAGTTGTCGCCGTACTTTTGCGTAAGCTTCTGGTCGTATGACTGGAAGGTTTCTGCTTCGCTTACTTCAAGGCTGGCTTTTTTCTTTTTCACTGAGGGTTTACTCCAATGTTTTTGTTTGTCGCGGCAACTTGATTATTACGTGTTCAGAATACCTTAGAGTCCTCTTGGCATAAAAGATTAGCTATGCTTCACTGGGTGAATCTGTTTTTGAATGCATAATAAGGTTGCAAGCAGTGGGTTCCGTTGACGTTTTCAAGTAAGAAAAAGGGAGATCACTCTGAGAGGGGTAACCTTTAGCGTTAGCTGCGTTATTTGCATATCAAAATTAAAGGTTATTTCTTTTTAATTAGTAGAAGAATGGCGTATTGTCCTGCTACTTCATCTGTCAATACTTTAAACTAAAGATTGCTTTTCTGAAGCAGGTGGTTTGCGTTACAGGTTAGTTGTGGCGACAGTACAATCAAGAACAGATATAACAGCAATTTGATCTACTGTTATAGTAGAGGGGAACTAGCGAGAAATCACAAGTTAAGTGTCCACATTCCTTTACACTGTATAAACCCCAAATCAGCTCTATATGTGCATCAACGGTTTGCAGAATAACCCATTTACACTTCACTGCAACATTGACGAAAGGTTCATAAGCGTATTGGTATTCTTCTTCACGGCAAGAAATCGGCAAAAGCGTTGCCAATTCCGGTAACAACCCGTTCTCGCCGTGCGGGAGCAGGTTACACCAACATAAAAGTTAAAATACCTCGATGACGAGGTTGGAAGAGGTGAACAAGTAATGGAAAACATTTACGCAGCAATGCTCCTTCACAAGGCAGGAAAAACAATCGACGAAGCTTCAGTAACAAAAGTTCTCGAAGCAGCAGGCATCACTGTTGATGCAGTTCAAGTTAAAGCACTCGTAGCATCACTCAGCGAAGTAAACATTGATGAAGCAATCAAAGCAGCACCAACCATGATGGCAGCAGCCCCAGCAGCAGCTCCAGCAGCAGAAACTAAGGCAGCAGCCCCAGCAGAAGACAAGAAGAAGAAAGCTGAAGAAGAAAAAGCCAAGGAAGAAGCAGCACTAGAAGGATTAGGCGCACTATTCGGTTAAACGCCTTAAACTCTTTTTAACTTATTTTTCCCAATTATCTTTTACAATAAAAATTTTAAGCAGGTAACCTTCTGTCTCAATAGAAATTGAAAGAGTAATTTTACTGCGGATTCGGCGAAGACACCGTTTCCACAGCCCCAGACGATATACTTGGCACGGACTTCTTTTTCTGCAGCAGCCAAGCTACCACAACAACAGGTATCCACCCGCAAATAATCATAAGCGTCCCCGGGAAACCACCGATGTCACGACCCACAATCGGCTCAAGTGCCGCCAAAACTTCCGATAGATAAGCCTCCCAGATACCAAACGCAACAGCCATAGCAACTGCAGCAGCTAAAGCAATTTTCTTACCGAACTTCTTGTACGTCTGCACCAAGAGGATGCCTGCAAAGAAAAAGTCTCCTAAGCCTAAACCGCGGTACTGGATTAACCCTTCTAGGTTGTAGATAAGCGGAAAATTCGGCAAGTAAACTAGTACTGGAAGACCTAAACCGGTGAATTGCTGAGCTGCAGTCACCATTGTTCCTGTGCCGATTACAAGAATTATATCTATAATTGTTAGTAGCCCCGCGAAGATGCCGACTGTTTTCCAGTTGAACAGTGAAGACAAGTAAAGAATAATCAATACAGCAAACGTGAAGCCGAAGACATCCATAAGGTAAGGCTGCCAGATTTCTACTGCTCCACTATAAAGGATGTTGAAGAAGATTATTAGAGAGAGGAAAAGCGCTGGTGGTTGCGCTGCAAGGTACCATCTGCCCTTTTTCTGTACCTCCTGTTTCTTTTGCATGTAAACGGCTATGCCGAAGCAGTAAAAAGCGATAATAAAGAAGATTGCGACGCGCAGCGTAGTGTAGGAGTCAGATAACGGCGCTGTTAAGCCTGCAAATGCAAAGGCTAAGCTGGCTACACCGAAGCCTACAGAGATGATTTGAGCGCGAACACGAGATGTATTGGAGAATACATGGGAGAAGGTGAACAGCAGCATAGTGTAAGATGAAAGGAACAGTACTAAAAGCGCGCTCTCTGTTACGCCTCCTGGGTTAAAGATGGCCGTGTAAGAGATGGCTGATATCATGATGACGATAAACGCGGCGAGAAGCACTATGTCGCGTGCCTTGAACTCTTTCTTCTCAACAGTCGCCATAAGTTTTCCTTCAACGCGTCTGTTGAGGTATAATGCAACCATAATGGTTAGGAAAAGCGCTATCGGCATCGCTATATCTGGATTCGGCATAACCTCACAGAGAAGATTACGCTCAATTTATCCGTATCCCAAATATGGGCAGCAAAACGTCTTTACAAACCTAATAGGGGAAGTTGACGTTAAAAACCGCCAACGTCGCCATCACCGCTTCTTCAGCACGAACCGTAGCTGTACCCTGATTGGGGATGGTGTTCACCACAAAATCAGAGAGTTGCTCTACCTTCAAATGCTCATCCCAAGCGATCTCATGTAACCCACGTGCGGGAGCACCAAACGCCAATAGCACATTGTTACTGACTGCCCACTGCTCGGCAATCTTGTCAGCAACATCTAAGAAACTGTCGCCGACTCTGGCAGTTGAAACCCTGAGGTCAAACTCGTTGGACTGCATTATTTGCCCAAACGGTCGCTTCTCAACACGCACAATGTAACCCCAATATTGCGGTACATCCTCGCGGTATACGGGTTGCACTTCAATCTGATCGCCGACTTTGATGACTTGAAGCGTTAATCGTTCGCCCACTCGGTACTGTTTCTGGCGCAGAAGCGCAGGCTGCTGAACTCCAATGTCAACGGTTAAGCCGTCTTTACGCTCAGAAACCACTATGCCTTCGCGGTATTCGCCGACTTTTAAGTGCTTGCTTTTGCCGCTGTCAGGATGATGCGGCGTGCGAAGCGGCGGAAGAATCCCAGCGTATTGCAGATCAGGGTCGATTTTAAAGAGGGCTTTGCGCAGGTACTGTGGTGTTTCTATATAATTAAGCATTAATGCGATGAAGTTTAGGTCTCGGCGCTGATCAACCTTGCCGTTGTCTGGGTAAACTATGATCTCGTTAACTCTAAAGATTGCTGCAGATCGGGCGATGGAGCCGATTTTAGCGGTTTTCTCTCTAAGATGCGGTGTATCGGAAATAACTGACGCTGGAATAGCTATAGAAAGCCTCGGTTTACTCATAAACTCGCATTTCCTCTGCTTGCTTGCTGCGTTGTGCTTAAAAGGCGGTATTGAGATATAAAACTGCGGGTCAAATGAGAGGAGAACCCATATCGTGACAACGCCCATTTTAGACGACATGGAAAAGATACATGCGGTAGACAAAAGCGGCATGATCAATTTCTGTATTGACGCACCCAAACATTACTGCAAAGCAGCTGAATTAGCTTCAAAAATTAGATGCAAAAATCCCGTTCCAAATAACATAATCGTTGCCGGCATGGGTGGTTCAGCAATCGGCGGAGAGATGCTTAAGGATTGGAGCCGAAACAAACTTATTGTACCCCTTGAAGTCTGCAGGGAATACACCCTCCCAGAGTACGCAGATGAGAAAACGCTTGTTTTGATTTCAAGCTACTCAGGCGACACGGAAGAGACGCTAAGCGCTTTTTTGGATGCACTTAAACGTGAATGCATGATTTTCTGTGTAACAAGCGGCGGTGAAGTACTAAAAGCAGCTAAAAAGCATAAAGTACCCTACGTTGAAGTTCCCAGTGGAATGCCGCCCCGCGCAGCCCTACCCTACATGCTTATTCCCATGATGGTTTACCTTGAAAAGGCAGGTTTAGTCAAAGGTGCAACAGAGGAAATAAAAGAAGCTATCTCAGTAATCGAGGAAATCGTTAAGCAGAACAAGCCTGACGTTAAGCAGTGCGAGAATTTTGCTAAGAATACGGCGCATTTTTTCTGGGAGTCAGCGCCTGTAATTTATGGTTGGGGGCCATATCGTAGTGTTGCTCAGAGGTTTAAGCAGCAGTTTAACGAGAACAGTAAATCCCCTGCGAAGTGGGAGTATTTCCCTGAGTTGAATCATAACGAAATTGTGGGCTGGTCAGGTAAAGGTGAACAGTGTAAGTGGTTTAGCATAGTGTTTATCCGTGACCCTCATGGGGAACCTTTTGAAGTTGAGTGCCGCATGGATATAACCAAGTCGATAATTGAAAGTGCAGGTCTAGTAACTTTTGATCTTAACGTTCAAGGCAAAAGTACCCTGGCTAAGATGCTCTCCACAGTTGTCTTAGGCGACTTTATAAGTGTCTACTTTGCGGTTGAACGTAACGCTGATCCAACACCAGTTAAAGTGATTGATCTGCTTAAGAATACGCTTAAGGAGAACGGTGTTAGAGATAGTATTGTTTGTGAGTTAGAAAAAATCTAACTCTTTCCATTTTTTACAATTGAAAGAAAAAAGAAAGGTTACGCGACGAATTTCTTAAAGTCCGCTTCCGCAACATCAATCGGCAGCATCTTAGGCGGATGTTTGAAGCCGTATGCTGATATGGCTTCGATTGCGCCCTTCTTGCTTCTGTCCAGCGCCAACTTTACAGCGCGAACTACATCAAAGAGGACTGAGCCAGCGTTTGGTGCATCCACAGTTTGGAATTTAAGGTCAATTTTTAGTGGTGTATTACAGAAGTACGTGCCTGCTATCCAGAAGTAGCTGTCGCGCTTGTTCTGTAGGAAATCAACAAAGTCAGTTGATCCTGCGACTACCTGTGTCTTGTAGGGCAGTGCGGCTGCGACTGATTCTGTTTTTATGTTGCGTTTGGCGTCGCGTGTGCGGTCCATTGTGTCTACGGATTCGGTTCCTCCGCCGACATCAAGCTGGTATGTTTCGTTAATGTGGACGCCGCTGTCGCTTAATAGTTTAAGCAGAGTCTTGTGTAGAGCGGTTGAGCCGATTTGGTCAACTAAGTCGTCGCCGACAAGTGGCAAGCCTGCATCTTCGAATTGAACTGCCCATGCGGGGTCGCTTGCGATGAAGTTTGGTGTGGCGTTGATGAATGCACATTCGGCTGCGATAGCTTGCACGGCATAGTACCGTGTTGCCTCTACTGCGCCGCTTGGTAGCAGGTTGATGACGATTTCTGCTTCTGTAGTTTGGAGTACGCTGGCGATGTTTGCGTCTTTCTCTTTGCTGACCTCAATAAGTGCTTTTGTGGATTCGCCTACGCCGTCTAGGAGTGGTCCCTTGCTGACTTTAACGCCGAGTTTTGGCACATCGCAGACTTTGGGGGCGTTGTTTGGTTTGGCGAAAATCGCTTCTGAGAGGTCTAATCCGACTTTGTGTGCGTCAACGTCGAATGCTGCGACAACCTCTATGTCTTTGGGTGTGAGTCCCGCGAGTGTGGGGTTGCGTAGTCCGAGTTGGGGGGCTTCTGGTTTACTGTAGTACTGGATGCCTTGGATGAATGATGAGGCGCAGTTTCCTACGCCGATTAGTGCTACTTTGACTTTTGGCATATTTCTATGGCACCTTGCTTGGCATGTATTGGTGGTGTTGTCTTATAAAAAGCTACGCAAGAGCACTTGGCTCAATATGGAATTAATTCTTAAAATAGTAGAAGAAGACGTTGCTGCTTGGCTACTTCATTTTTTTAACTTTTTGCTGAAACGGCCGTTTTTTTATCTACTGGTAAAGCAGCTTTGGGTGCTGTTTTGCGGTGTGGGGGCTTTCGTGTCGAGGTTTGCTCCTAAAAAGCCAAAAATACATCGCGTCGCCATACTGTTTTTGGTGGTGTATGTTTTGAGGGATAGATATAAAGAGGAACTAGACCGCCAACGGATTCTGCAAGCCCGACTTGAAGAAGCCATGAACCGCCAGGAACCCCAAGCAAAAAGGGATCAGCAGCTAGGTGACCTTGATAGGTGGCTGGACCAGCAGGAAACGCTGAAAGGGCGTACAAAAAATGCCTGACCCCTACAAGCGGCTAAAACGGCAGCTGGAGCGTAAGCGGCGCATCGGTCACGTCCGAGAAGTCCGCGCTGGCGAGTTACCTGACGTCGCATATCACACCTACAGCGATGACCGCAGTGGGTTTGATTTGATGCTTAGAACGCAGCTGGATTGGATTCCGGGTAAAACTGAATTTACGTCGAAACATGGGGATTAGCTTTTTTCTTAAGCTGCTGTATCCTGCGGGAAGAAGAGAAAGGTAGCTTATTTGCTTAATCTGATGCGTTCCATCTTGGAAATTGTGGCCTTTACTGTTTTGCCATGATGCTCTGTGGTTGGTGGTGCTCTACGTGTCTGCGGGTCGGGGACCTACATGTCTCAGAGTGACCTCCCGCGCCGTATCTAACCAATAACGGCGCCTCAAGGGACCCCT
>CAYPGY010000082.1:0-11456 GCA_964410435.1 uncultured Candidatus Bathyarchaeia archaeon | reverse complement strand
ACCATAGTTTAAGTAAAATTTTTTTCTGTTTTATTGAAAGGAAAAAAGACTAGTTATGCGGGAATGGCCTTTTCTCTTTCTAAACATGTAACTGGCAGAGTAACATCTGGGATGAAATCACGCTGTCTTTTAAGGCATTCATGTATATGCTTCCAGAGCATGTAGCGGGTACGCCAAGGCGGTTGATTACAGAATGGGCAGGAATAGATTGGTTGATTCAACTTTTTCACCTTAAACTAAACGCCCCTCAATAGCTTATAGCTGTATGTTACTGCCGCATACCTACAACAATATAGTCATTATACTTTGTTAATTAAGCAATTTAAAATCTTGACAGAACCTAAAAACACGCGTGGAAGGTGCCGCAAAATGTTATCCCGAGGAAAAATTGAGAAAATATACGCTAAAACCTATTACTGCTGCAAAGGCAAAAATTGTGATGCATTCCTCATCGAAGGAACCAGCCAAAACGCCGTACACGAAACCATTCAGACGGGTAACTAAATATTTCCATCGCGTAAATCATAGAGACAGAAGAAGTTAAGTAACCCCAAGAAGCATCTTAGCCGATTTAGTATAGATACCCAAGTCACGATCAGAGAAAAGCACCATTGTCACCTTCTCGATTTTGCCTTCCTTCTCCAAGTAATCCTTAATCGCTGTTAATGCTACTCGACTTGCCTCTTCAGTCGGGTAACGGTAAGTGCCAGTACTAATCGATGGAAACGCAACCGACTTTAACCCCAGTGCTGCAGCGAGTTTAAGTGAATTCCAATATGACCGCCTGAGCAGCTTTGCTTCGTCATGTAATCCGCCATGCCAAACGGGGCCAACAGTGTGAATCACCTTTTTGGCTTTGAGGTTGCCTGCTGTGGTTGCAACTGCGTTTCCCGTGGGCAAACCATCCGGCCACTCTTTCTCTCGTAGGCGTTTGCATTCTTCGAGAATTTTTGGTCCTCCCTTGTTGTGGATGGCTGCGTCTACTCCGCCTCCGCCCATCAGCGTTTCGTTTGCGGCGTTTACGATTGCGTCTGCTTCTACGTTGGTTATGTCTGAATGGATTAGCTCCAGTGTGACATTGGCGATTTTAAATTCCATACTTTACCTTTATTGCATGGCTGCTATTATCTGCTACGCCAGAAGCGTCCACAGCGCTGAGCCCATAAAGTATAAGCCGAAACCTAAGAAAACCGCGACGCAGAACAGCGTTATGCCGTAACGTACCTTGTTGTTCCAGAAACGCTGGGATTTGAAGATCATGAAGGCAGCAGCTGTATACCATGCGAAGTCAGTGAACCAATGCACACCCGTAAAGATCGCGAAGCCAACGAATCCGAAGATTTGAGCGTTAATTATCAGGGTTGTGCCTATAGTAAGCCACCATAAAATGAATCCCGCGTTTATTGCGGTTGTATAGGCCCCAGCCATAATGGTGTCGCGCATTGGACTTGCCATGGTTGTTTCTCGTTTGTTTCTGTCTCGGTACATTTGTATGCCCATAAAAGCCATCGTGGCGCCTCCGACTAAGCCCACCGCTACTTGAACGGTAGTTGGGATTTCGTACATGCTTAAAACAAAGTAGATCAGAAACATCAAGGGAAACTCGATTAAGCCGTGGCCAAGCGCAATCAAAACTCCGGACCATTTACTTTTCTCAGCTCTTTTAAGCGTAACCGCAAACAACGGTCCCGGCATTAATACTCCTGAAAGTGAAATCAGCAGAACGGAAGCAAGGAACATTGGGAATTCAGTGATAAACGCCAAATCCTGATTTAACCCCATTCAATACCTTTGGATGGCTCACGCTTCTCAGGCTTAAGCAGCCTTTTCTGCATCTCTACGACTTCGGCGCTATCCTTGGCGGTTATGTAGTTATCCAGCAGCGTCTGGTTTAACTCGAAGAACGTGTGGCCCCACGGAAAAATATCAAGCATCGATTTTGCCTCCTCTTTGAATCCTGTTATGTAGAGTGTTGCAGCAATGGCTTCGGCGGTTGAGAGTTTTGTTAGTTTACCATAATTCACGGGGTTACCTGCAAGTAGAATCGGCAGAGTGCGGCTTGTGCCTCTTACGTGTTCACCCATGACTTTCTGGGCGTGCTCCCAACTGCAGTCCAAGGCGACGACGCCGAACTGCTCGACACGTTCACGGTCAGCCGGTGAAAGCGCAATTTCACTGAAGGGGTTTAAGACTATGGCCCTTTTGGGGAGAAATTTGATTTTAGTTACTATGCGTGCGAATCCTCTGCGTCCTAGGCGGAGTGCTGTGTTCTTTCTCGGGTCATCCTGTGCTGCATGGTAAATCGTCACTCTGACGGGGAAAACCGTTGGAGGTTGACCTTCAAGTTCGTGTTCAGTGTCCAGGCTTTTTCACCTTTAAATGATCCATCGGTGACTCGAGCATTTTAGGAATCCAGTCAATAATGTCTGTTGCAACCATATGATAACCGATTTCTGAAGCTACAGCGTCGCCTGCAGCGCCATTAACAAACGCTCCAGCAACAGTGGCTTCAAACGGGTCAACGTGCAACGCCATTAATCCAGCGACGATACCGCATAGAACGTCGCCTGTTCCGCCTACGGTCATTCCTGGGTTACCGGTGAAATTAAGCTTGACTCTTTTAGAATCGCAGATGATATCGACTTTTCCCTTTACCAAAATAGTCGCATTAAATTTCTTGGCTGCTGCTTGAACTACCGCAACTCGTTCCGTCTCGTTTTCGGGCAATGACTCGCCCGCAAGAATCGCGTATTCTCCAGCATGAGGCGTAAGCACCAGAGGAACCTTCAGTGGACGTTTGAATTTAGCGAAAGCCTTCAAACCGTCTGCATCCAGCACCAGCGCCTTACCTGCAGCTTCAACTTCATCAATGCAGGTTTTAACAAACTCTTGGGTTTCTGGCGCCAAACCCAACCCAGGACCCATCGCTACTACATCGACGTTTTTAATGAACTGCCTAAGCGTTTCAAGATTGGCCGGGTTTAGGTTGTCGCCTTCAAGTTTAATCGTTATCAGGTCAGGCGAGATTGAGGTTATTTCGTAAGCGTTTTTTGAGGGTGTTGCCAAATAGACAAGGTCAACGCCTGTTCGCATCGCTGCAAGGGAAACCAGCGTGGGCGCACCTGAATAGATGTTGCTTCCGCCGATAACCAGTAAACGTCCGTAGTCTCCTTTGTGACCAGTTGGGCTCCGAGGCTTAACTGCCAACGAGACGTCTCCTGGGCCTGCGAAGCGCTCCATCTCTTGGGGCAACCCTATGTCGCCGACTATTACGTTGCCGGTGTACCTTTCGGCTTTTGTAAGTCCCAACTTTGATTTATGGAAAGTTACGGTTAAATCTGCTTGAACAGCTGCTCCGAGAACTTCGCCAGTGTCAGAATCAATCCCCGTCGGAACGTCGATGGCGATCTTGTAGCCTTTGGTTGCGTTTATGGCGTCCACAACTTGGCTTATCGGCGCGCGTAGTTTTCCTTTCGTTCCTGTGCCGAGCAAAGCATCGACTACTACGTCGGCTTGGATTGCGGGTATAGCTGCACTATCTGTTATTTCAACCACAGGAATTATGCCTTGAAGTGAACGTAAGACCTCATAGTTTCTAAGCGCAGATGCATGATTGATGTCTCGGGCTTTTCCAACTAAAAACACCGTAACCTCAAAACCTGCCGAAAGCAGATGCCTGGCAGTTACAAAGCCGGCTCCGCCGTTACCGCCAAGCCCACAGACTATCGCTACGCTCTTGCCCTTTGGAAACCTAGCGATGACTTCCTGCGCGACGTTTCGTCCTGCCAACTCCATAAGCTGCAACAGGTCGAGGCCGAAGTATTCTGCGTTGGCTTCTAGTGCACGCATCTCTCGGCTGGAAATAGGTGTGTTTTGGGTTTTCATGGTGACGCCTTATTACCAATTGTTTTCATTTAAAGATAAGGCTATCCATGGGCTGTATACAAAAGCATCACCCAACACATTTTTGTCGCCAATCTTTTTTTAGGCACCAGAAAATAGGAAATCTTTGCTAAAAAAAGCCTATTTATTCGAATTTTTTCGAAGTCTATATAATCATCTGCAGCTTTAGAGGTGCTCTGGGGGACTGGGTGACTGCTTATGTAGTCGATATGATTCAAGCTCACCAATAGTGGAACTGATGGTGATCCTGTGGATTATAAGAGATGATACTTTTGAAAATCATTTGCGCGATGATAAAAAATGCTGCATGTCATATTCTACTTTTGGTCAAGAAGAGGTCCATCAAGCACTCAAAACTGACTAAAATGGTCTAATCAAAGAAATTTTTCCCAAGATAACTCCGATATCGAATTATGAGTCAATACTAAAAAATCTTAACGATGTTATATTTGAGCTATTTTTAGTCTTAGCTAAATTAATCTGGTTGCAAAAACCGTTTGCTGGTCCACATCAAAGAGGTTACTTATACATTTTTGGGCAAAGTTTCTTTTCCCGTCTTCGAAGTATCTTCGAAAAAATCCCGCAAATTACATAATCGACATTAATATGTTAAAAAACATTGTTTTTGATTTCATTAAATGCTCTATTGGCGCAATTTTTCCATAGGGTGTGCTAAGTCAAGCTCATTCGGCTGCCGAAAGCGATTTCCAAGTTGTCGAAATTATTGGTTATTTTAGCGAGTTGACATTTTAACCTAAAAGTTGAGGAAAAGCTATTTTGGTGTCTGCACGTAAATTGCCGTGGGTGCTGCCTGTGACCTGTAAGGATCAAACTCTGTGTTGCCTGCAGTGGCGACTGTGTTTTGGTGATGCTTTTGTATACGGTGATTGGGGTCTCAGCCAGCTTTTTAATAGCTCGATAGGTTTTTTTGCGATAAATGTGTTTATTATAGCGGGTGATGGGTTTGAGTGTTGAGCGTAACTTGTTAATATCAGTGCTTAAATTGACTAAAGAAGGGGTTGCTTTAACTAAAGATGTTAACATTGACGCTCATATTCCATCGAATGCATGTACTTTTTTACTGCAAAAAATGCAAAAAGAAAACCTCATTAATTTAAAAGCTGAAAAAATTGAAGTAGACGGACAAAGCCGATTAAAAATCGCCATAAAAGCTGCACAATTAGGCGCAGATTTACAGCGCATAGGCGACCTGTTGAGATGGCAGGAGTTCGAGGAAATCGCCGCAGAAGCCCTAAAAATCAACGGATACACAGTGTACAATAACGTGCGTTTCAAGCATGGCAGTCGCCGATACGAGATTGACGTGGTGGGATGCAGAAAACCCCTTGTAGTTTGCATCGATTGTAAACGCTGGCACCACGCCATAGTAGCATCTGCGCTTAGAAAAATCGTTGAGGAACAGTCCCAGCGTACAGTTGCCCTTGCAGATTCATTCCCTAACGCGAAGCTTAAGCTTGAATGTGGCAAGTGGGACCGAGCAAAATTTGTTCCCGCAGTACTCTCATTAATGCAGGGCGCCTACAAATTTTACTATGAGGTGCCCATAGTGCCAGTTCTGTCGCTTCAAGACTTCATCGGTCAGCTGCCACTGTATCTGGAGAAAGTAAAAGTGTACCCCAAAAAGTTCTCTACATTAACTTCCAATCTTCAGGATACCTTTCTTTGACAGTCTAAATGCGGGATAGAGGCTCAAAACGAACATTATTATTAGCGCTGAAACCAGCCAAGCCACAATCGAAGCAACCGTTACAGCTGTAACAATAGGATTAGCCATCAAAATCATCAGCGTAATGATAACTCCGAAGGATATGCCGACGCCGAAACTGCTGAGCAGCAAAATGCCGCTTTCAAACGCAGCAATATTTACGATTAATTTTGGTTTTGCACCTACTGATCGGAGCACCGTGAATTCTTGTCGCTGCTCATCGATGGATAGCATCATGTAGCTGACCATGCAGATAGCGGCGGATACCAAGCTAAGGAGCGGAATAAACATGATCGTCTGCCATGTATTGCCAAAAAAAGTTGCGTTTGCATTGATAGTTTGGCTCAAATCGTAGATTTGCAGGTTAGGATCTACCGATTTAACCATATTTTGGATATCTTCAAGGGCTGTTTTGTGGTCAACAGAGCCGTTTAGCGTTACCAGTAGTAGGTTGGGGCCAGAAATCCCTGTTGCAGTTATCAGTTCACCAAGGGGTACATACGTGACATAGCCGTTGTTTATCGGGTCGATGCAAACACCAACTATTTTAAAGACCAAACCACAAATTTCTATATGCTCCTTTAATGGGTCAGCCAGCGTGATTTTCTGAGATTCATCACGGTAGTACATTGTTTGTGATATTGAATCGCCAATTACTGCTTCTTTTATGCTGCTCTGGTTGAGCCCTCTGCCTAAACTCGCGAAACTATGGGGCATCAATTCTGGGTTGCAGCCGATAATAAGAGAGATTCCTTTACGAGATCCACCATAAGTTAGGTTCATGCCATCAGCTATAATGTAACCTTGCACTTCGCTTACTGTCTGATGAAGAATAAGCCGTGAATCTACCGATGAAACATGAGCTGACGCAGCTATTTTCTCTTTAAGACCGCTTGGAATTGTAAGTTTAGAATCGGAATAATTGAAATTCTCGTTAATTTTGCCGCCTGTAAACTTGGATAGTAACGCTTTATACTGATTTCCCATGTCAGTATAGGCAATTACTACGGTGTCTCTTTTTTCAGTGTTAGTTACCCACGATGTTGTTGTGTCTTTAGCTATTATACCCCCCGCAACTGAAATCGTAAGTAGAACAAAAACAGTTGAAAGTAGAATGACTATTCGGGCGATAGGGGAAATCCGTCTTACCATACTTCTAGATGCGATGCGAACCGTTAGCGCCGACTTTGCGAGTGCCTTCTGTTTGCCCGTTATGACAGGACCATAGTAGTTTGCAGGGGAGAGTGCTTCTGCTGCGGTTAGTTTTGCGGCTTTGAAGATGGGCTGTAACCCAAAAAATAGCGCTAAAACGAAGAATACTACGCAAACTATAGGTGCATACCACCATGCGCCTAAAGAAAAGTCATTAAAGATGGTCCATGAGACCGCTAAATCTGCAACTAATCCGAAGATTGTGCCCAAAATGCAACCTATAGTGGTAACTATCAGCAGTTCAGTCATGAAGTATCCGCCGATCAAGCTGTTGGGGCAACCCGCTGCTTTTATAAGCCCGAAGTCGCGTGTCCGCTGAGCCATCAATAACAATACGATGAATGATGTCAGGATGGCGCCTACCAGAAAAACCAATATGCCGATAAATAGAAGGAATTGACTGAAAACTGATGTTAGTCCAATTGTAAATGTCCCTTCAGAAGCTGTTAAACCGACACCTAAACGGCTACTAAACATAAGTAGAAATAGGGTAGAAGCAACACTCAATGTCAAAGTGGCAATAACTAACCCTGTTTGTAATCGCCTACGTGTTAAGTCGTTTATGGGAAAACCTGCGCCGCTACTCATCAGTATTCGCCAGTTTGCCGTCTTTTAGGATTATCACTTGGTCTGCTAGGCGGCGGATTTCATGGTCATGGGTAGATACGATGACGGTTTTGCCTTGACGTTTTAGCAGCTGCAGCACTTCAAGGATTTTAGCCGCGTTTTTTGCATCAAGGTTGCCTGTGGGTTCATCAGCTAGTATCAGCTCTGGATCATTGGCAAGTGCCCTCGCAAACGCTACGCGTTGCTGTTCGCCTCCGCTTAACTGCGAAGGAAAATGCTTCAGCCGATGCTCCAAACCGACTGTTCTTATCAATTCCGTTACGCGGACTTCAATTTCATGCGGCGGCTTACGAGTCCACTCCATCGGAAAAGCCACGTTCTCAGCCACAGTTAAGGTGGAGACCAAATTGTATGATTGGAACACGAAGCCTATGTGGCTGCAGCGGAAGTCTGAGAGGAAATCCTCGTCTTTGTTCGTTAAGGATTCGCCTGCAACGGTGACGTCTCCTGCTGTGGCGCGGTCGATGCCGCTTATGATGTTTAGAAGTGTGGTTTTGCCGGCGCCTGATTGGCCGCCGACTACGACGAATTGCGCTTTAGGGATCGAGATGTTGATATCTTTTAGGACGTGAATCTTTTTTGTGCCTAACAGATAATACTTTTCAAGACCCTTCGTGGATATAATCGGCTCTTCCTGCAGAATCCATCCTCCTCTATAGACCTGTTTAGATTGGTCTATCTTTTAAGCAAATAAGAAGCTTGAGGTACAATCATTTACCGTCTGCGTCTTCTAAGTAGCAGTTTTCTACGTTTAGGTTGCCGCGGTCTCGTTTGAGAATTCGGACTTTGTCAGGAAGCTTGTCCTTTTGCCAGTCTGCCCAGCTTATCTCGCGAAACAGCCACCTTTTGCCTAGGTGCGCCGCTACCACGGCATGTTTGTATTCGCTGCGTGAGGGAATGAATTGGTCTAGGAATCGGAAAAGCTTGTCAATCTGCGGTTTAGGGTAATAGGCGTAGTAGGTGGCGTTTTTAACTTCGAATGCGTAGAGATGCTGACCGCGTCGTGCCATGATGTCTGGGAGCGGGTTAAGGCTGGGGTTGCTGACTGGAACACGGACGGCGAAATAGCCCCTCTTCTGTAGCAACTTGACCAGTGCCGTTTCGCTGTAAAAGCCTCTTTTTCGCCAACGCCTGAGCCGTATGCGATCCTCTTCAGTGCTCAAATCTCTGTGCCTCTAGATGCTGCTACTTTGGGAATTGTTTAATTAAAAAATTATTGCACTTATTAGCGCAAAACTGTGTCTGGGGGATGCTTCTGTATACCGCAACGTTGGCGTCTGGTGAAGCTGGAACCCGCTGGTGCATATAAAATAAAAAAGTATTACGCATATCACTAGTGCGTTTCATATGTAAATACGCAACATCTAAGCAATTGCAAAAAGGGCAGATTTACTCCTCATAACTGCTACAAAAGGCACTTGTGCGTAAACATGAATTCGATAAGCAGCACCCAATAAAAAAATTCTTAAGCAACCCGGCAACCAGTGGCGTATACAAAAGCATCACCAAAACACACTCAAACCGTAACCTTGGCTGCCCAAAGAAAAACCTGCAGCTGAACGTACTGTGAACTTTTGCGAATCTGCTGATTTTGATCGCAACAGCCAAAACATGCAAAGTCAAGTCTACATTTTCCGAAATCGTCAAAGTTTTCGATAAAGCGTCTGTTTGCGAATTTGCTGAAGAAATAACGCGAAGGGTCGCCGAAAAAATCGCTTTTTGCTTCGCATGGACATTTTCGTAGGTACTTATATGAGGCCCCGATTTTCCCCATGCCAAGCCTATAGGGACAAGACAACCGAGCCTAAATCGCAGCCATTTTCAGAAAAGGAGGCGATTTCGCATAATTTGATTTTGTTTTTAACAAAAAAATGTGGGCTGATTTTTTAGAAGAGCCATTTCGACACCAAACACTTAAAAATTAAATTAATTAACTCAAAATAAGCTCAATTTTAACCTAATTTTGTAAATAAGGCTAATCGGTTTAAAATCGAATGATTGTAAAAAAATGTCCTTTCTTTCAAACCCTCTTTTTATTTTATTCTCGCCAAATTTTTGATTACTGAGAAACTTTGTTCAGTAGATGCCTCGCTCATTTACTCTTTCTGAGAGTCTGACTCGTCCAGTTTTATTTTGTCGATACCTATGGCGGGGGTTGTCTTGTTGTGCTATGTGGTTGTGTTGCAGCGAAGTCGTAGTTTCATTTAATAGAAGAATTTACTGTTTAGAGGCGCAAAAATGTCGATTAAGCACTGGTGAGTTCGCACGGCTTTCTTGGGCAGTCTGGTTGCAACCAACCCAACCAGCCAAAAAATGTTAAGCTAAATCTTCTTTATGCAACTCTACTTTTTAAGGTTGCTTGGTGCCGTGTACTTTGTGTTTCACTATTTGATGATTGGTACAGTGTCAAGTTAGAGTTGGTGTGGGGCTAGCTTTTTAATTGGGTGCCCTAGAAAATAGTTTCGCATTTCTGATTGGTGGTTTGTATAAACAATAAGGTAGACTACATTAAAGATATTTGGCTCTTGGTGTCAATAAATAAAACGTGTTGAGTGATTAAGGTTAGATGCATATTACTAAAAAAATGATGTTCACGAGCAATCACCAAATAAAAAGGGGAAAGAAAAAATGGCTTTAGTAGTGCTCTTTAGAGCGTTCAGGCGAGTACTCCGCTTGCGTTATCTTTGCTCTATCACTGAAACGATATCTAATTAACAGGCAATTTTTACTCAAAGACGACTTGCATGTTGTAGAGTCGTAGTTTAACTTGGCTGTCTAAAAATTATACGCGACTTTTCTGCTGTCCTATAACTCAAAACTAATCTGCGTCGCGCAAAAAACTCTGCGTGTCTTAACATTCCGCGTTTGCTGAACCTGTAATTGATTAATTGTGATGACGAATAATAACAACACTACAGGGGCATACCTGCAAGGGAGACAGCTTTCACTTTACCATGCATCTGCCTATAATGTAAATCATGTTCTTCTAAGGTATCAAAAAGAGCGCCGCATACTCTGCAGCGGTATCTGCCGCTTGGTGTTTTCTCGTAATAATCCTCATAATCCAGCAGGGCATTTTCCAGATCAACTGGATGACTCTCTATATATTTTTCTGGTCTCATCTCCAATTCACCTTAGGCTGCCTTGCAACTGAATTTTTCTTCAAGATTGACTGAGTTCTGTTAACTTTAAAATGTACGTTGGTGGCTCAAGACAGCAACAAAGAGACTTATGCGCCATGCTTGGTATACAAAAGCATCACCCAAACACAGTTCCGCAATAAATCAGAAAGCTTTTCAAACCAAACAACCTGTTTACCAATAGGGATCACCATGTCAAATTTTAAAGTCGTGAACAAAACCCTCAAGTTCTCCACTAAAGGAGAAATTCAATTTATAGACCTAACAGACCAAGCCCAAGAAGCGACGAAAGCATCAAACATAAAAAACGGCATAGTACACGTATTTGCCCCGCACGCAACAGGCATCCTGATAGTGCAAGAAAACGACGATGCCCTGCTCCAAGACATTAAGACACTTCTAGAAAAGCTTGTACCGCGGCACGGCAACTATAATCACCCATCCAACGCGCATGCACATCTACGCTCTATATTGCTGCCGCCAGACAAGACTTTGCCTGTGGTCAATGGGCAAATAGCTTTTGGCACATGGCAATCGCTGTTTTACATAGAAACTGATGTTTATCCTAGAGAACGGACTGTAATCTTTCAAGTCATGGGTGAATAATCATGAGTTTAGCCGTATACAATAGCATCAACGGAACACAGTCTTTTTTCCGTTTTGTGTTTTTCGATTCTTTTCGTTTTTTGAGGGTTCGCTTATCGTAGGCAATAAAATGCCACAAGTATGGAAAAATTAGCGTTTAATTGCTAATACCAGCCTAACTTGGCATTATATTTGACATATTAGTGTATAAAGTGTGCGTTCGATTGGCTTTCGTGTAGCCAGAAATCACTAACACGCACGTT
>CAYPGY010000081.1:0-11625 GCA_964410435.1 uncultured Candidatus Bathyarchaeia archaeon | reverse complement strand
AAAAGGTTGGTTAATAATAGACGACTCGTTCCATGCGCTGGCTATGCTATAATTGCTGGGTGCAGATACATGGTTCAACCTCGGCGACGGGGACCTTGCCACACACATCTACAGAACCAACCGACTCAGCCAAGGTGCCACACTATCAGAAGTCACTGACGAAATCCGCCTCAAACTGGGCATAAAAACACGCTTGCTGCCAATGAGCAACGACCGCTTTGAAACAAGAATTAAAACACCGCAGGGTACAATGCACTTCGAGGAGTACTTCGTTAAGCACCAATGCAAACCCGAATTCTTGGCGGCGGAATTCGACGGCCAAGCCACAGCTAAACCTGCACCTGGAGTTCTGGCTGAACTTTCTGATGCTGACTTAGTAATTGTCTGCCCAAGCAACCCCGTTGTAAGCGTCGGCACAATCCTCTCAATCGTGGGTGTCCGGGATGCGCTTCGGCGGACAAAGGCGCGTGTGGTGGCTGTTAGCCCTATTGTGGCTGGCGCAACCATTAAGGGTCCAGCGGACAAGATGCTCAATGGTTTAGGTGTTGAGGTTTCCGCTTTTGGTGTATCGCAGTTTTACTCTGACTTTTTGGATGCGGTAGTTATCGATAACAGGGATGCAGCTCAGCAGTTGCGTATTGAGAAGCTTGGTTTAGCGGTAAAGGTGACCAATACCGTGATGAAGACACTTGATGATAAGGTTGCCTTAGCTAAGATTGTTCTTCAAGCCTGACTTTGGATCTTTAGTTTATTGAGGTCTCTATAGTTTATTTGGGTAGTCTAAATAGGGAACTTTAGGTCAATTAGGTTCGTGTAATGCCATGCAGAAAAATAAAGAGATTAAGCGTGCTAAAAACAAAGATGCATGGTACTTTGCTCACATATAAGCAACAGGTGTGGGGAGACCTTGAAGCAGAATAAGCATACAAATCGGCAGGCGAAGGCTAGAACTGATTTGGCAGATTGGTTCTTAGCTATAGATTGCATCAGATGAAAAGCCCTTAAATGAGAGTAATACCCGATTAGGCAACCATACGTGACTGCGCTCTCAAGAGAAGGGTTATATCTACAAGCTAGAGTAATTGATTAGATACGGAGTTGGTGTAGTTGGAAAAAAAGAGTTACGACTGGTTCGAGCAGAGACGCAGAACAAGAGGCTTAGAACTTGCACATGAACAGATAACCAAGGCTTTCGACACTGTAACTTGGCTGCAGAAAGCAACAAAAGCCTTCTCAGAAAAGAATTACAAAGACGCGAAGAAATACGTCGAAAACCTCTATAAAGCTGAAGAGGAGGTTGATGCCCTTCGCACTGACACCTTCATGGAGTTATCTAAAGGTGCAGCTCTGGTCTCAGACTACCGCGAAGACCTACTACACCTAGTTAAGCGTTTAGACACATTGGCAGATCACGTTAAAGATGCAGCTAGATGCCTTGAAATGCTCTACGATGCCCAGCTTCCAAAGGAGCTTCTTGATAAAACGGTTTTTATGACAAGTAAACTTGTTGAGACTGCTCAGACTCTGAGAGGTAGCATAGAAAAAATCTCTTCGGCGCCCAACGAGGCTATTCGTGAAGCTAAGAAAGTCGGAGACATCGAGCATTTCATCGACGAAGAGTACCTTAAAGCTAAGGGCTTATTTGTCAAGTATGGTGTTGAAATGAACTGCGGCGCCATGGTAATCTTCGATGACTTGATCGAGTTTATTGAGCAAGCTGCAGACATGTGTGCCGATACAGCAGACTATATTTTGGTTCTCTCAAGTAGAGAATAAACTACTCTCTTTCTTCTTTTTAGCCATTTTTAGGCGTGAAATAGGCTTTTCAAGAATGTATTTTCTTTTAGGGTAATATTTGCTGTGGTTGAAGAATAATTTCTGCTAAAAATTTTGGTCGCTTGTCACAACATGCTGTTATGAACAAAATTTAAGTACCGTCTGTTGATTTCCGTTAATCTCTATTCAAGGAGAAATTAAGAAAAATGCATACTCTAAAAAGTAAATTATCTGTCATTCTACTTGTAGCTATTTTAACAGCTTCAGTCGGAATAACGATATTACCCATACAGGCACATACACCTGCATGGCAGATAACGACTTTTGCATATATCACCGCAGCTCCAAATCCAGTCGGCGTTGGTCAGCAGACAAACATCGTCTTCTGGTTAGACACAGTCATTCAGGGCGCAGGCATCACCAACAGTATCCGCTTCCAAAACTACAACTTAACGATCGTTGCACCAGACGGGCACAAGACAGAAAAGATTTTCCCCACAATTACAGACACAACATCCTCACAGTACTACCAATTCACACCTGACCAAGTGGGCACATACCAGTTGTACTTCAACTTCCCAGGCCAAGTTTACAACTTCGGCGGCGCCTACCAAAACGACACCTACACACCAAGCAGCGCATCTACAACTCTAACCGTACAAGAAACACCAGTAACAGGTCTACCGGCAATTCCGCTGCCAACAGAGTACTGGTCTCGCCCGATCTTTGGCCAAAACCACCAGTGGTCACAGATTAGCTCAAACTGGCTAGCAGGAGCAGCGACAGCTGACCTCTGGCAAAAGAGCGGTATCTCACCAACGAGTGCACATATCGTCTGGACTAAGCCACTTGAATACGGCGGCTTAACTGGTGATTTAATCACACAGTACGGTCAAGACTCTTTAACTGCACCAACATACTATGCAGGCTTCTCATACAACACAAGATTCGGCAACCCAATCATTCTGCATGGCGTTCTTTACTACCGTGAACCTAACGGTGAAGCAGGCGGCAACGGACGCATGGTTGCTGTAGATCTAGCTACCGGCGAAGAAGTCTGGGAAAGTGACACATTCTTCCCATCAAAAGCATCTCTCGTCGAGTACGAATCCGCAAACCAGCATGGTGTAGTTGGTGGCATCCTTTGGATGGTTTCAGGCAACACATGGGTCGGCTACAACGCAGCAAACATGCAGTGGATAATGAACCTTACCAATGTACCAGCAGGTACAGAGGTATACACAAACAACGGCGATATATTGCGCTATGTACTAAGCTACAACACTACAGCCAAAGTAGGACGCATGTTAGTCTGGAACAGCACAGCGGCAATCTTAAGCCAATCAACAATCAACAATGAACCAGGTTGGCCAAACGGCGGTTCCACCACGACCACTGGCGCAGTTGGTACAGGTGTTGTCATCGATGCAAGCAAGCCAGCATGCTACTCAACTAATGTAACAATTTCCGCAGACCTAACTGGCAGTGCAGCTCCAGCGATCGTCGGTGTCCTCCCGGGCGATATAATTCTTGGACGCAGTAGCAACATCGGATTAGTATCTCAGCCAAACCCAAACAGCAACCCGTGGACAATGTGGGCACTCAACGACAAAGCAGACTCGAAGGGACAACTAGTATGGCTAAAGAACTACGCGGCTCCAGCAGGCAACCAAACTGAAATGCTTTCCATGCAGCCACTTGACCCTGTTACACGTGCATTCACCATGACACGCTTCGAAACAGGCCAACGCTTAGCATACAGCTTAGACACTGGCGAGAAACTCTGGGGTCCAGTCGGTCCAGATATGCCTCCGCAGTTCCAGTACTACAGCGCACGTGAAGGCTTACCAGCATACGGTAACCTCTATGTTGCAGGCTACGGCGGAGTTGTCTATGCATACTCAATGACTGACGGCAGCTTACTGTGGACTTACGGTAACGGCGGAGAAGGCAACAGCACCAACACTGGGTCAGATACACCTTGGGGCAACTTCCCAACACACATCGCAGGATTCGCTAATGGCATCGTTTACACTATGTCAGGTGAGCATTCACCAAACACTCCACTTTACCTCGGTTACAGAGCACGTGCAATCAACGCAACCACAGGCGAAGAAATCTGGACACTGCTCTCATGGTCAGCTTCAGGCTTAGGTACATCTAACGCGCCAATCGCAATCGCGGATGGATACATGGCATTCCACAATGCGTACGACGGACAAATCTATGCATTAGGCAAAGGCCCAAGCAAAACTACAGTTGATATACAAAATGACGTTATAGAGCAAGGTAGCAGTGTACTAATTCAGGGTACAGTTATGGATATCTCTGCAGGCACAAAGCAGAACCAGCAGGCAGCAAGATTCCCAGACGGTGTTCCAGCAGTTTCAGAGGCAAGCCAGACCGCTTGGATGGAATACGTCTACCAGCAGCAGCCACGACCAGCAGACGCGTCAGGTGTAACTGTTTCACTGATGGCGCTTGACCCCAATGGAAATTACGTGACTATCGGCACAGCGACAAGCGACTTAAACGGTCTATATGCAATCAGCTACACGCCAGAGGTTCCAGGTATCTACCGCATCTACGCAGTCTTCGACGGCAGCAGCAGCTATTGGGGTTCACAAGCTGAAAGCGTAATCAGCGTAACAGCAGCCCATGCAACAATTGCACCAACACAGGCACCAGTAAGCACAGTTGAGCAGTATTTCCTTCCAGCAGTCGCCGCGTTAGCGATTCTAATCGTTGTCGTCGGTGTCGCGTTGATGCTTGTACTGCGAAAGCACCAATAAAACGGGAACAGACGCAATCTTTCCCTTCTTCCTTTCTTTGTTCTAAATTGTGTTTTTTTTAGTAGGCCTCCTATTTTAGGGTGTATGCGTAAGCGAATGTAAAAAGCTAGTTTGCGTCTACTGCTCTGCAGACCTCCCGTCTTTTTGTTTATAGCGCCAATTTAGGAAACTGCCTACCTCGGTGGTACCTCTCCCTCCCTATCGAGCTGTTTAGGGACCCCCCTCTATCGTTTCTGCATAGAACTGCTAATAGAGCAGTTAGGTAAACAGCTATACAAACACTGAATTAAAACTTAAACAATCAGATTACGGTTGTCCTGTCGAAAAAGAACAAAACAGAAGAGATTAACTGCAAATTTACGGAGCATTCTTTGATGCCTCAAATAGGTCGGCGATGTACGCGTTAACCGATTTGCCCTGAGCTTTAGCTACACGTTTCACGGCGTCGTTGATGCCCGTGGAGTACTGCACAGCCTTCTTCGCCTTATCCGCAATCGATGGTGGCACACCAATGTTCCGTGCGACTCTACGTAGTACAAGCTTACGCAGTGTATCAGTCTTAGGCTCCAGTTTGCATTCAAGCGGCAGCCCAAGAGCGAACTCGGCCACCTCATAACTGGCAAACGGGCAGCGTAGTTCAACGTCGAAGAAACCCGTGATCTTCAAGTCCCGCTCAAGGTTGCTTATGTGGATGTTAACTACGTCGTCGAACATTGTGCGCCTTACTTTCTCGGCGCCGTCTTTTAGGCATTCGTTGACGTAGCGTTGGTAGCCCCCGAATAGTTCATCCGCTCCCTGACCAGCCAGCACCGTTTTGTACTTGGCTTCAGACGCTTTCTGCGCCGTCCAATAGAAGGGTACACCGATAGCCGCCTTAACGGGGTCAGCCTCCTCGATGAGTTCAACAACTCTTGGCACGGCGGCTTCAACGTCGGAGTCTTTGAAGAGATGTATCTGCATCGGTAAATCCAGCGCCTCAGAAGCCTCGATTGCCACCTCAGTTTCCTCCTCGTTTTCCATGCTGACATGCAGTAACTCAACTTTAACACCCTGCTTGCTTGCAAGATATGCTATTACGCTACTGTCCAAGCCACCTGAGAAAGCAACCGCAACTTTTTCTAAACCCTGTACTCGGCGCTTAACTGATTCAGTCAGTAGCTTATGCAGGGTGTCTGCGGCTTCATCAAGCGTTGTCGGTTTTGGGGCTGTGAACGTGGCTGTTTTTACTGGTTTAAATTTGAAGCCCTCTTTGTCGGCAAACCCGAGGGTTCCAGGCGGGAAAGAAATGGGGTTTTCTATGCCGAGCCGCCAGAGTGCTTTTCGGTTAGTTGCGTAGGCGGCGATGTCTCTGTTCTCACCGTAGTAGAGCGGCGCTACGCCTACTGGATCGCGGCCTGCAACTATCGAGCCCTGCTTTAGCATCCAGAACGCGTAGTCGCCGTCGGATTGCTCGATGAGGGTTTGTAACGCGGTTTCACAGTGGGGGCTTGCTGCTACGTTTTTTGTCAGGGCATCTTTGGGCACGGGGTTATAGATTCTGCCTTCGAATAGTAACGCGGCGTTGTCCAGACGGAGCGTGTCGTAGCTGCTGGATACTATAGCTCGGGAACTGATACAGCCTATTAATGTGGAGTCGTCTAGGCCCTGTCTATTTAGGATACCAAGCGGTTTTTCAAAGAAGCTCTTTTTAGGTGTAATTAGACCAAAGTGCGATACTTGTCCGACATCAAATGACTGCAGTACGTCCAGCATTTTGGTTACGGCGCTGTCTCCGTTCTTGTCTAACACTGCGATGGTTGTTTTCATTTCTTTTTGCCCCGTGTAGTATATTAGAAATAGAGTGCCGGTTAGACATTAACGTTCTGAACTCTTCTGGACCAGCTTGCTTAGTTACAATTCGGAATGTGAATACGTATTGGTGCTCAACAACTGACGTTTCATGTATGAAATCGGCAACTCTTTTATAGTCTTATGCAAAAAATGCCTAAAACTAGTCGTGATAGCCGATGCAAACCAGCCAAGCCATAGATTGTTTACAAGCGCTCAGCCGATTCGAAATGCGCCTCTCTTTTAAACGCGACAACGAACTTGTAGGCTACACGATCAGCATTGAAGGTTTAACTTACGACTCCGACAGAGAATTAATACGGCAAATAGCTCAGAAGCTTGGTTTAGCAGTGCAAGAAGACCAAGACAGCATCTCACTTCATTAGTTTCAGCCCCAAACTTATTAGCCAACAGTTCACTAATGCCCTAACGATTACGATGACGCACAGCCATAGACCCAAACGCGAACCGATATCCGAGATAGACGAGTACAAAAACGTCGCCAAGAACAGGCTTATTCTCTCAATGGTAGTAACCGCTGTGGTTATGGTTGCTGAAGTAGTTGGCAGCGTACTGACGGGAAGTTTAGCGCTTGGCAGCGACGCAGGACACATGTCCACGCACCTGTTCGCCTTAATTATCAGCTTCGTTGCGATTGTGATCGCAGCTAAAAATCCGTGTCACCACCGAACGTTCGGGTTCTACAGAGCAGAAATCATAGCTGCACTGTTCAACAGCCTATTCCTTTTTGCCGTAACAGTCTACATTTTCTATGAAGGCGTAATCCGCTTACTGAATCCTCAACCGGTTTTAGGGACCGAGATGCTGCTGGTTGCCCTGCTTGGTTTAGCCGCCAATGGCATAAGCATCATACTACTCAGAGGCAGCGCCCACAATGACCTCAACGTCAAAGGCGCATTTCTGCATATGTTCGCTGACACCGCCTCCTCAGTCGCGATCATAATCGGCGCAGTAATCGTGTCGTTAACCGGCTGGTACATAATCGACCCCATCCTCGGCATCGGCATATCCATCATAATCTTTGTCTGGGCTTGGGGGCTCCTGCGGGACTCCATTAATGTGCTGCTGGAGACGGCGCCTAAAGGCATGACAACCGACGTAATCACCGAGGAACTAAAGGAAAACATCCACGCCATAATTGAAGTAACTGATCTGCACATCTGGGAAATAACCTCTGGAATGTACTCGCTGACGGCACATGTGACAATCAGCGGCGGAGACACCAAGCAGATACTCAAAGACATCAACAGGCTCCTATACGAGAAACACGGACTTGAGCACACGACAATCCAGCTTGAAGAGATAGAGCAGGGCGACGACCAAGATGTTTCTTGTAACTTATTCAAAAAACATTAATCTTTAATCGCTAATACCATCTGCTTGAGGAAGCTTATCCTTTGCCAATCTTACCCATAGACACCGGCCGTTACGGAACGCCCGAGATGCTTAAAATCTTCGAAGAAGAAACCCGTATGCAAAAACTACTAGACGTAGAAGCCGCCCTAGCGCTGGCACATGCCGAAGTAGGCAACATCCCCCAGAAGGATGCCGACAAAATCAAGGAAATGGCATCTACCAAATACGTCAAGGTGGAGCGGGTTAAAGCAATCGAGAAAGAAATCAAGCATGACATCATGTCGATGGTCCGCGCACTATCTGAGCAATGCGGCGAATCCGGCGCATATGTACACTACGGCGTCACAAGCTACGACATCGTAGACACCGCCAACGCACTCCAACTCAAAGACGCCATTGCAGTCTTGGAGAAACGCCTCGGAGAACTTAAAGTGGTCCTTCAGAAACAGGCTGGAACATACAAAGACACAGTTATGATTGGCAGAACACACGGTCAACACGCGTTGCCCATTACTCTGGGCTTCAAGTTTGCGGTGTGGGGCTACGAAGTTAACCGCCACCTCCAACGCCTAAACGAATGCAAAAAACGTGTCGTCGCAGGCAAAATCAGCGGCGCCGTCGGCACTCAAGCAGGCCTAGGCGAACACGCAGACCAAATCCAAGCAATAGTCATGAAGCACCTTGGCATAAACGCAGCTGAAATCTCAACGCAGATCGTGCAACGCGACCGCTACGCCGAACTCATCGCTATCTACGCTATGATCGCCACTTCGCTGGAGAACTTTACAGCCGAAATCCGAGAGTTACAGCGCCCCGAAATCGCTGAGGTATTTGAATCGTTTGAGGCTAAGAAGCAGGTCGGCAGCAGCACTATGCCGCACAAGCAGAACCCTGAAATCTGCGAACGCGTCGCCGGCTTAGCCCGCATCGTGCGCAGCCTCGAAATCCCCGCGCTGGAAGACATGGTTACATGGCACGAACGCGACTTAACCCAATCCTCAACAGAACGCTTTGTGCTGCCCGAGTCAAGCATACTGCTCGACTACATACTGAGCTTAACAGTCAACATAGTCTCGAACCTCCGCGTTGACAGCCAACGCATGCTCGCCAACCTCAACGTAACCGAAGGCCGCTCTATGTCGGAATCCGTCATGATCACACTGGTCAAGAAAGGTGTCCCCCGACAGGAAGCCCACGAACTGCTACGCCAACTTACCATTAAAAGCGCAACAGAGAAGAAACCCTTTAAACAGACACTTCTAGAAGACAAGACCGTCAGCAGTAAACTGTCGGAAAAAGAAATCGACTACGCCCTAAACCCAAAGAATTACACTGGCACCGCCGCTAAGCAAGCTGAACGCTTCGCTTTAGGCGCTTAGAAGTCAAATAATCCTTTCTGCTGGGTTTGCTCCGGCGATTTAGCCGCAGCGGACAGGGCGTCCCATTCATCCTTCTTTACGTAGCCGCCGACTTGCACCTTGATTTTCTTGGCCAATGCGGGTCCCACAAGCTCCGTTAATTCCTCGATAGATGTGCGTTTGAGGTCTTCTATGGTTTGGTAGCCGGCGTTAAAGATTTTGCGGCCGCGTGCTCTGCCGACGCCTTCCAACGCTACGATAGGCATCAGCTCCTTCTTTATACCTTTAGAGACGCGCTCGACAAGTTCTGAACCGAGTGCGGTAACATCCCTGTTTTTAGCGACGACTGGCGAGAGCTCCTCGATACCGTGCAGAAGCCACTTTGCGTTCTCGACGGTGCGGTACAAGTCGCCGGGTTGTACATTGAAGCGTTCCAGAAGTTGATCTTCAGGCATCTCCTCTATCCAGTTGTTTAGTACCAACGCGGTTTTTACTTCGCCTAGGAATTCTGCGTAGCCGATGTAGTCGCCTGCCTGCTCGGGCACTTCAACGAAGAATTCCTGCCGGTGGTCCTCAAGCACTACCGTTAACTTGTCGACTTCGCGCTGGTAAGGCCGCATAATAGGCCCCATATCGGGTGTATGAGCGATAAGCTGCAGCAGGCTGAATTCAGTTAGGACCGGCGGTTTGGTCTGCAGCGCGTCCCGGATAATCACGCCTGAGAGTGGGTCGATGTAGAGTTCGCTTATGCGCTTGCCGAATTTAGTAGCTAAGATTTGGTCGCCTACGACGCATATCATTTCCTCGTCGTGAAGGAAGCGGAGAATTTTGGCGATGACGCTCTGTATAGCTTTAACATCGTACTGGTAGGCGTAAAACGTTTTTCGGAAAAACTCGTAGATGCCCTCTTCCGTGTGTGCGTAGTCGCTGGCGATGGTGGCTAGTACGTGTGTCCGGATGATTTTCTCAACGGCGAGGCGCGACCAGATGCGCTCGGGCTTGGCGAGGACATAGTTTTCCATTAGGTAGTCGGCTTCGTCGGCGGTTTTGGCGATGATGACTGATTCGCCGAACTTGTCATACTTCGGGCGCCCCGCTCGTCCAGCCATCTGCTTGTAGTCCAAGACGGGAATCGGGTAATTACCTAATCCTGCTTCGAAGCGGCGGTAATCCTGAATGATGACGGTGCGCGCAGGCAGGTTAACGCCCCAAGCCAGCGTCGGCGTGGCGGTGAGTACTTTGATTTTGCGGTCTTTGAAGCCCTGCTCGATGATTTCGCGATGAGCACCCGACAACCCCGCGTGGTGGTAGGCTACTCCGCAGCGCACCAACTCGGCGAGTTCATCACCCAACTGCGTATGCTCACCTGCATCAAGAATCTTCTGTGCCTCCCTCTCCAACGCGCCCTTAGCTTGCTCCTCAAGGCCCTTACGGACTATCTTGGAGCCCGACTTCGGAATAAGCACCTTATCCATGTGGCTTGCAACCTGCTTAGCTGCGGACACGGCGTTCTTGCGCGTAGACGCAAAAATCAGCGCCTGCCCACCGTTACGCAGAGTATTTAGAACCATGTTGATGACTGTGAAACGGGTTTCCTGCTCGATTTTTCTGGATTCGCCGTCTTTATACTGGATTTCGTCCTGTAAGATGACGCCTTCTTTGAGGTTTATGGGGCGCCATGTGGTGACGACTGGTTTAGCGTTTAGCCAGCCTGCGAGTTCATCCACGTTGTTGACGGTGGCTGATAAGGCAAGGATTTGAATGTGGGGGTTGCACTGCATCAATCTTGCCAGCACAATCTCAAGTGTCGGCCCCCTGTCGGCTTCGTTTAGCAGGTGCACTTCGTCGGCGATGACGGCGGTGATGTTCTCCATCCATTTAGCGCGGTGTCGGAGTAGAGAATCCGCCTTCTCGTTGGTAGTTACTATTACGTCGTAGCGCTCAAGCCAGTTGTCGGCGGTGTCGAAGTCGCCTGTGCTGATTCCGACAGCAACCTTTCTACCGTCGGGTTTAGTAACGTCGGTGTACTTTTTGAATTCGACAAACTTCTCTGAAGCGAGGGCTCGGAGCGGCGAGAGGTAGATGACTTTGCCGCCGTTCTCAAGAACCTGTTTCATGGCGCAGAGTTCCGCAATCAAAGTTTTACCTGAAGCTGTCGGGCTGGCCAAGAGGATGTTTTGGCCTTCAAGCACACCCGCCTGTATACACGCCTCCTGCGGAGGAAACAACTCGCATATGCCTATCCCTGCTAGAACTTCCTTGACGCTTTCTGCTATGGGTAACTCTGCTATCTTCAACTGTTTTCAACCGGGATAACTTGGATGTCGCTAAGTATACCGTGTGGGCTTATATGGGTTTTTTAATTGTTAAACGCATTTTTACCTGTTGACTTTTGTTCGTCTGTGGCTACGGTGTCTTTACAGCTGGGGGCTCACCTGTTTTGTCCATAACGGCGTTAACTTTTAGGCGGCTAGGTTTTTTTAGTAGAACCCCCA
>CAYPGY010000080.1:0-11680 GCA_964410435.1 uncultured Candidatus Bathyarchaeia archaeon | reverse complement strand
CTTCTGGGGTAAGTTATGTTTTGCTAAGTAACTGCAGCAATATAATCGTGAAGGATATGTCGCTTATAAGTAGTCAAGGCTCTTTTAATTCAAGCGGGATTTATCTTTACAATAGCTGCAATATCCAAATTAGGGATAATTTGCTTCAAACTGGGCGAGGTATTTATCTAGCTACTTCATGCTACAATGTCGATATAACTGGGAACTACTTAGGTGCCGGAGTTACAATCTACTCATCGGCTAATGTAAATGTAACCTCGAATCGAATGGAAACCAAAGGCATATCCATGTATGGTTCAACTGGATGCGTTTTTTCTAAAAACATCATAATTCAATGCGACATTGGCTTGAACCTGCAAGATGCGAACAATAACACGTTTACCCAGAATAAGCTAAGTGACTGCCGCTTAGGAGTCAACCTCTTTAGCTCAGACGATAACACATTTGAGAGTAACAACTTTTATCAAAACACCCAAAACGTGGCTGAGCAACATAGCGCCTTAGTCTGGCCTCTAACACAGGTATACCACTCCATTAACAACCACTGGTCTGGCAACTACTGGAGCAACTATAACGGCGTAGACAAGAACTATGACGGCGTCGGGGATACTGCGCACGTTGTGTATGAAGATAAAATGGATTTCTCTCCACTTATTTCCCCTGCAACTATTGCAGATGTCACTTTTCCAAAATTACAAGTTACTCCAAACCCTACTCAGATACAATCAAGTCCAATTAATAATCAAGACGACGACTCCATCCAACCGATTTGGATAGTTGCCGCTTTAGCCGTAGTTGTGGTGATTCTAGCGGTGATTTTTATACTACATAGACGGCGGCATCCATAGCCGATATTGACGCTAAGTAGATAGTTTATTTAGCCTGGACTCGGCTAATAGGTGCCAGAGGTATATTCATTTGAAAGTTTTTCAGCGCCCCGGACCAGTTAACACAGCTGAAACAATCAGCATCTTAGCAGACGCACCCTCTGACCTGCGTTACCTTGTTGTCGCTTCCGTTTCTGGCGACAGCGCAGTAAGAGTCGCCGAGCGCATCAAGAACCGCAAAGTCGTCTGCGTCACCACCCCGCAGGGTATGTTCTGGGAAGTTAACGCGATGAACGCTGACTTATTTAATGAAATCCCCGAGCTGCGCGCACGCAGAGAGGAATGGGTAAAGAAGAAGCTGGATCGCGTACCACTTGGCGTCACCGAAGAAAACAAGCGGAAGCTTACGGCATTGGGCGTTGAGATTGTACGCGGTACTATTCCGCTGTTCGGTCCAAGCTTCTCGATGCGGCTGCACCTAAGGAAAACCACTGACATGGATGTAGTGGCGAAAACCTTAGAGTTGATATCAACTGGCACATTGGTATGCATGGAGTCAGTTATGATGGCTACAGATGCAGGCGTAATACCTGAAGACGAACTGGTCTACGTAACCGCAGGAACCGAGATGGGCTTAGATACAGCGTGGATAGTTAAAGGCTGCGCATCCGCAAACATGTATCACCCTACTCGGGGCTTCCGCTTCGTCGAGTTGCTTGCCAAACCCGGTTTAGCGCTAACGCCGGGAATAAACGTCAATTACTTGAGGTAACGCTACCCCGCCTGATCATGGTTGCGCTTTATCGTTTGTTTGGCGCGTTTTTAAGGACAAAGCCCGCGCGTCTAAGGTAAAAGCATATATTTCCTATCTTGTCCTGTTTCTTTTCACGTTTAAGGCGTACCTAGGCGAAAACACACTATGGATTTAGCGCAGAAAATCCAGGAACTAAAAAAAGAAAAGAAAGCCGTAATCTTGGCTCATAATTATCAGCGTCCCGAAGTCCAAGACATAGCAGACTACACTGGCGACAGCATCGAGTTAAGCCGCAAAGCAATGAATGAGAAAGACGCGGAGCTAATCGTTTTCTGCGCCGTTGACTTCATGGCGGAATCAGCAGCGGTCCTAAACCCAAAGAAAAAGGTGCTGCTGCCCTCTACTGGTGCACGATGCCCGATGGCGCAGATGCTAACCGTGGACGAGATAAAACGCGCTAAAAAGGCGTACCCTAAAGCGCCAGTTGTAGTGTACGTGAACACACTAGCGTCATGCAAGGCTGAAGCAGACATTTGCTGCACGAGCGCTAACGCAGTGGAAGTCGTCAACTCACTGGACGCCGACACTGTCCTATTTGGCCCTGACAGCAACCTAGCTGACTACGTGGCTGAGAAAACCGGCAAAAACATTGTTCCAATACCGCAAAACGGTTTCTGCCCAACACACCTCCTGTTCCAACCCGAGGATGTTCAAGCGCTCAAAATCGAGCATCCAAACGCAACCGTTATAGTTCACCCTGAATGCAGCCGCGAAATGCGCAAGGTTGCAGATTTTATCGGCAGCACCTCAAAAATGTGCAAGTACGCCAAAGAATCATCTGCTAAAGAATTCATCGTCGGAACCGAAAACGGCATAATACATCGCTTGCAGAAGGAAAATCCGGGTAAGAAATTCTATGTTTCATACGACGGCGCAGTCTGCCCCAACATGAAACTAACCACTCTTGACCGCGTTTACACGTCGCTTAAAGAAGAGAAAACCCTAGTTGAGGTTCCAGCGGCGGTCTCGGAGAAAGCCCGTGCATCGCTTGAGCGCATGTTCCAAGTAAAATAGCTCGGCTCAGACAGATACAATCATTGATTTGAGGATTTTTACTCCTCTTCTAGTCGCTAATTCGTCGCTTAAGTGGCGGATTTCTGAGCCTTTACCCTTCACCGCTATAACTTCAAGGCAGTCATGTTCGCCCAAGTGTATGTGCATGCTGGATGAGATGATGTCTTGATGGTGATGCTGCGAGTCAGTTAAGTCACTGTCGATACCACGTTTCTCATGATCGTAAACCATCAAGATTACGCCTGTTTGGTTCGCGTTTTCTTCCTGTAGCCACTTACGCTCTGAAACGTAGAGGCGAACCGCGTCCTGTATCGCTTTACTTCGGCTGTCATAACCCATTTTGCTGACTATTTCGTCAAAATCTTTGAGTAAATCAGGCGGGAAAGTTACACCGACACGCACGATTTTCGACATTGCAAATCACCACTATTACGCTGTGTTCTCCCTAAAAGCTTTTAGATAAAAACGATCAAGCTATGGTTTTACGTTTAAGCTTTTTTATGGTTAACGGCACGATTAGAGTTATGATTGTGAGGATTTCCACTTTACCGATAGTCATCGCGGCTATTAACAGCCACTTGTAAGCAAGCGGCATGCCAACTGTTACAGAACCCAACGAGGCCCCTGTGGTTGACAATGCAGACCCTACCTCAAACAACGCGTTCTCATATGAGATACCAATCGTGGAGTAAAGGAACGCAAAAACAGCGAGGACAGCTATAAACAGCAGTATCGAAGTAACGGCTTGCAGAGCTTCGGGGCTTTCTTTGTCTTTCTTGTTTTTCTTTGTTCGCGTGAACGCCATCTTTAGCTGATGCCCTATGGCTTGACCGACTGTAAGCAATCTTGAAACTTTAATACCTCCCGCCATCGAGAAAGCGCAGCCTCCAATCACCATAACCGTAGTAAGAATCGGCACTGCATTGGTGTTTAAACCTGAAAGGTCAAGGTAGGTGCCGCCTGCGGTTGAGGATAAACTAACAACATGAAATAACGCGTCTAAGCCATCCACGTTTGCTGCCACAGCGAATGCTACGCTTGCCGCTATAATTATTGATAAGTAGACGGCGACTTCCAGTGAAAAGACCTTCTTTATTTTCCCAGTTAGCAAGTGATAGTTAAAGGCGAAGTTCACTGAACCAATAAACATCATAATTATCATTAGCACCTTCGGGGCAACATAGAGATACTGCCCGAACTGTTGTGCATCAGGTGGGAAGCCTCCCGTAATGGTGTCAACTACGAATGCTCCAGTAGCCACCACATTTGAGTAGCCCATAGCACTGAATAGCAGTGTAAAAGCAAGTATGAATACGCTGTAAATGGCGAAAACAAGTAGAAACATCCTTTTGAGGTTCTTGTTTAGGTTCTCTATACCAAGTACGCCGCCTAGTTTTGGCAGCGCACGTTTAGATTGGAAGAACGCCAACACTAAGAAAACTATGCCGACGCCGCCCATCAATTCAGTGAGGCTTCGGAAAACAAGGATGCATCTTGGTAGCGCTTCGGTGCTTGCTATGAAGCTGAATCCTGTAGTTGTAAATCCGGAGACGCTTTCAAAGTAACTATTAGAAAACCTGTCTATCATGTTTGGGCTGTTGAAGGGGTCAACAGAGAGGTAAGGTATCGACCCTATCAGTGGAAGAATGAGGAATGCTAAGAATAGTAACCAACTTGAGGACTTCACATTTAGGTCTTTACGTTCACATAATGCGTTTAGTAGGAAGCCGGCTCCAAGAAAGATTATGCAGGTTATGAATAGCGGTATTACTGCTTGAGTTTCATCGTAAAACAGTCCCACTGCGACTGGAAGTAAGGTCAGTAATCCTGCGGTTTGAAGTAGGAACCCAAGGTTCGCAAGTATTCGCTGATTCATTAGTCCCCATCTATGGGTTCTTAGAGTTTAAGTCTTGCCCAAACTAATCACTGGTCTTTCTTGAAAAGCTTTTATCCAGCACTGTTGATGTTCTCGTTGATGTCAGGCAGAGAATTCTTCCAAGACCGCTACAAGCAGTTGGGTTGGCAACTCAAAGAGGTCACGTTAAGGCAGGCTATCCGCATTAACAATGCTAACTCTAAGGGCAAAAACTTGATTGAGCGGCTCTCTGCACTGGGTGTACAATTAGAAAAAATACCTTTCTTACAAAGCGGATACTGGGTTGTCGACTCGAAAGTATCGGCGGGTGCAACGGCAGAGTACCTGCTTGGGCTCTACTCTGTTCAGGAAGCAGCCGCGCAGATTCCCGTATCGCTTTTCAGTGATTTGAGAGGTAAAAAGGTGCTTGATACTTCAGCCGCGCCCGGAGGAAAAACAACGCAGCTCGCTGATGTAATGGAAAACACTGGTGCAATCGTGGCGCTGGATGTGGATAAGCGGCGAATTGTTGCTTTGAGTAATCATCTAGAACGCTGTCATGTAGCTAACACTGTAGTGTATATGTTGGATGCTAGACGAGCGCCTACACTGGGTATGAAGTTCGACCGTATATTAATCGATGCGCCTTGTAGCGGCAACTTCGCAGCTGATAAAAACTGGTTTAAGAACCGCACAATAAAAGACGTTGAACGCAACGCTGGTGTCCAGCGTGAAATACTCACTAAAGCAGTAGAATGCCTGACTGAAACCGGCGAAATAGTCTATTCTACCTGTTCATTGGAGCCTGAAGAAAACGAGTTAAATATGGATTGGGCTATTCGAGCGCTGGACCTAGAAATCCAACCGGTGAATTGCATTGGCTATGAGGGCTTGACCAAGGTTTTCGGTAAACTTTTAGATCCAACTGTTGCTCGCTGCCGCCGTTTTTGGCCTGACCAGACGCAGGGTTTCTTCGTTGCTAAACTCAAACGGAGGTTATCTGCGTGAAAGCAAAAGTGATCACTAACTTCGCTGCAACCTTCGAAATCGATGTCGGCTTAAACCCTGATTTAATTGTGGAAAAAGGCGGCCGCTACTACCTCGTTAATGCACAGCTCAAACCGCTTGTTAGATCTGACTTTTACTATGCTGGCGTGTATTTAGGAAAAGCCAAAGAAGGCAAGTTTTTCCCAAGCTTTAATTTGCTCTCTATGCTTGCGAAAAAGGATGCTAACCGTATAGTTGTGGATAGGAAGAGTGCGTGGCTGTTTATCTGCGGTCGAGATATACTTGCCAAGGGCATTTTGCGTGTTTTTGGTTCGGGAAAGAAACATACGAACGTTTTGGTGCTTAACGAGTTTGGTGAATGTTTAGGTTTTGGCAGAATTGTTGGAAACCTGACTGATAAGTCCAAAATCGATGAACTTGCAGTCCGTAACGTTTCTGATGTTGGCGATTTTCTCCGCAGAGAGCGTTAAGTGGGCTTTTTCTAGTTATTTGTTCAATATGTGACTGTTTTCTAGCGGTTTCTCCGCCCTTTAAAGCCTGTTTGCTTATGGTACATTGATGCATTTTTTTACGCTTATATTGAACATTTATCTATTGATTTACAGCGATAAGCTTATATATGTTTATGTTTAATCTGTTTTCCATAACATATGGAGAGCAAGCTAGCAGGTTACAAGGAGAAATTAAAAAGATGAAAAATTTTAAGAATCCGGCTTGGAAAGAAGCAGTAACAAAAGTGGTCCAGCAAATACAAGAGAACGAAGTCAAATTCGTCAGGTTACAGTTTACCGACATAAACGGTTTTCTAAAGAACTTAGCTGTAAGCGCAAAAAACATAGAAAGCATATTTGAAAACGGTCAATCCTTCGACGGCTCCTCAATTACAGGATACCGCCCAATCGAAGAATCAGACATGGTTCTCTACCCAGACCCAACCACGTTTGCGATACTGCCCTGGCGTCCAAAAGAGAAAGCCTCAGCCAGATTAATCTGCGACGTCTACACACCTCAGAATAAGCGCTTCGAAGGCGACCCAAGATACATCCTTGAACGCGCCATAGAAAAAGCAAACCAAGCCGGTTACACATTCATCGGTGCGCCTGAACTGGAATTCTTCATAGTCAAAGAATCTGAAAACGGCGGCTTACCAAAACCAATCGACCTAGCAGGCTACTTTGATGCTCACCCAGGTGACGTAACAGACGACCTCAGACGAGAAATCGCTGACTACGCAGAAGCCTTTGGCATCGACATCGAAATCAGCCACCACGAAGTAGCGCTTGGCCAGAACGAAATTGACTTCAAATACGGCGAGGCGCTTGAAACAGCCGACCGCGCAATCACCATGAAAATGTGCGGCAAAGTCGTCGCGGCACGCAACGGCTACGTAACCACTTACATGCCCAAACCATTCCAGGGCATCAACGGAAGCGGTATGCACTGTCACCAGAGCCTTTGGAGCTTAGATGGAAGAAACCTCTTCTACAGCGAAGACGCCAAATACGGTTACCTCTCAGACCTAGCACGCAACTATATCGGCGGACAACTAGCACACGGCCGCAAAATGGCGGCAGTCCTAAACAGCTGGCCTAACAGCTACAAACGCCTAGTACCTGGCTACGAAGCACCAGTCTACCTTGCATGGGCACACAAAAACCGCAGCCCACTCATCCGCGTACCAAACTTCGGCGGAAGAAAGAACGCAGCAAGAATGGAAATCCGCTGCCCAGACGGCGCAGGCAACCCCTACCTACAATTCGCAGTGCTATTGGCGACTGGCTTAGACGGCATCAAAAACAAGATCGACCCAGGCGACGCAGTTGAATTGAACGTTTACCACATGAGCTACGAGGAGCGCAAGGAACGCGGAATCGTCTCTCTGCCAGAAAACCTCAAGGAAGCACTAGACGAGCTGGAAACAAGCGACCTGATGAAAGAAACCCTTGGCCCAGTCACGTTTGAGAACTTCCTTAAAGAGAAACGCCACGAATGGGACCTATATAGAACACAGGTTACAGAGTGGGAAGTTAACCGCTACATCAAACGGCTCTAAGCTAAAAGTAAGACTTTTGGCTTACCCCAAAACTTTTCTTATTTTAAAACTTTTTAGAGTATATTTACTCCCGTATCAATGATTGTGCCTTTGTATTGCTAAAACCTGTTGCGTTTTACGCACTTTATCACCGCAGCGCCTATACCCCTCTATAGGTTCTGCATACAACTGATATTTGGATCCTAATAGGTTGGCTTAAAACGCATCAGAAGTGCGTGAAGCGCAAAAAAAGCGTTGTGCAGCAGCGGAAAACGCACTGTAACCGTCTGCTGATTCTCATGTTTAGCCATTGATTTTCTTAGCTAACTCGCCTATGGCAACTGTGCACTGTGTCCGCTGCCTCAAGTCTTTTAGCATCACTGCGCCTTCTTTAAGTTCACGCTCGCCGACGATAACCGCGAAGTCAACTTTACGCTTATCCGCATCTTCAAGCGCCTTCGCCATTTTACGTCCCATTACCTCGAACTCTACTGCTATGCCCGCGGCTCGAAGTTGCTGAGCGATTTTTAATGCGTCGCATTTCTGGTTATCAGTGATTGCTGTAACTGCAACCCGCTTGACGGCTTTTTCGCTTATTGCAGCTTTCTGTTCTTGCAAAGCGATTGCGACGCGATCGATGCCGACTGCGAAGCGAACAGCTGGAGTAGGTTGTCCGCCGAATGCTTCGATTAGGTGGTCGTATCTTCCGCCGCCGCCCAGCGCGATCTCTAATTCTGGAATGTAGATTTCAAAAATCATCCCAGTGTAGTACTCGAGGCCTCTTGCGAATGCGGCTTCAACGTTGACTGTGACGTTGGTGCTCTGGGTTATGAGTTTAAGGATTTCTTCAAGGTTCTCAGCGGAAGCCTTAGCATTGGGGTAATCTCCAACACAGCTTTTAATCTGCGCTACTGTGTCCTGCCAGTCCCAGCCTTTGATCCCGATTAGGTTCTCTAGCATCTTTCGGGTTTTCTGATTGTCGATTAGCTTAAGTGCATCATCATAAAGCTTTTTATCCATGCGCTGGAATACGGCGTTCTGGGTTCTCTCGTCGACACCATCCTGTGATAGAATGCCCTTGATTACGCCGATGTGGCCTACTTTGAAAGCATAGCCATGCATTCCAAGCGACGCCATAATGTTGTTGGTTGTTAATATGATCTCAGCGTCTGCCTCGGGTCTTGCTGAACCCATCAGTTCAAAGTTTGATTGCCAAAACTCTCGGTATCTGCCCTTTTGGGGTTCATCGTAGCGGTAAACCGTGCCGACACTGAACAGGCGGAGCGGTTTAGGCTCGTTACGCAGCGCCGTAGTTACTAGTCGCGCTACTGAAGCGGTGAATTCTGGGCGTAGTGCCACCTGACGCTCACCTAGGTCTTTAAAGATGAACATGCGCTGGCGGATTTCCTCACCGCTCTTTGCACTGAGCAATTCGAGTGGCTCAACGTGTGGGGTTATTACTTCTTTGAATCCATAGAGTTCGGCTGTTTGGCGTGCTTTTGTTATGATGAATGTGAAGGTTTGGGCTTCTTCTCCGATGAGGTCCCTCATTCCGCGGACAGTTTGAAAGGTTGGCATGTGCATTGCTCCAGTAGATAGCATATTGAAGATGCTGTGGTTTTTAAAACAATCGCCCACTGTGTACGCATATATGGTGGGCTGAGCCAAATATTGTGCTGAAAAGTATGCGGCGGATTCAACCAGCTGATTTTAGATAAACCTTTAATGCCGAAATACGCTATTTGGTTATGCAAATTGAGATGCAATAATATGTTGTCCCGTTCAGCAGTTGGAAAACTAAAAGCGATTTTAATCATTGACTTAATTATCGTGGCGGCTGCAGCAGGTACCTACATTTACTTACTAAATGAGGGCACAATCACTGGCGCCGCTAAACCCGCCGAGTTCGCTTTAACACCCCTAACGATTAGCCCCGCATCAGCCTACGTGGGCGATACGGTTTCAATCGTGCTTAACGTGACTAATGTTGGCGACGTAATGGGCAACGACACACTTAACCTGCTGGTGAACGGACAAGTCAGGGAAACAGTAAACTTTACTCTGCCAAGCGCAGAATCACAGGAACTAGAATTCGCGGTTATAGAAAACAACGTGGGAACATACATAGTAAGAGTAAGCAGCATCTCAACCGACAACTATGTAGAGGGTAACTTTACAGTAACTGAACCACCGCCGGAAACCAGCAAAATCACACTCTCAGAAATACGATCCAACCCATACGAAGTTTGGCCGAACTCTACCCTCGTAGTTACAGCTAAAGCACATAACCCGACTGCTGAAGCGGACCGCTTAACAATACGTGTCACCGTCGACGGCGTAGTTGTGCAAACAACCATCCTTGAAATGAATGCAAGCGAAACACGAACAATCAGCTTTAACATTACAGCCGGCGAAGAAGGCAAACATATCGTGAAATTAAACAGTCTACAGGGCTCCTTTATGGTTGTTAAAGAAGGCTACCATACCCTGACAATTAACCGCTCGGGTGGCGGCTCTAAATCGTTGCCATTTACACTTAACGGAGAAGAGCTTGGTACACCGTATCAGGCGCTGTTGCCTGTTGGTACCTACAGCATATCGGTGCCTACTCCATACAGCGTTGGTACAGGCGTCTTAGAGTTTACCTCATGGAGTACAGGGCAAACTTCGCCGACGATAACTTTTGAGCTAAAAGACCGCCTGATATTAGTATGCACATACACGGTTATCAGTGGCTATGCATGCTGCCCATCCCTCTATGTTTGGAACGGCACAGGCTACACCTATATCACGGAGGTTTCAAACTCCGGTTGGCTAGGCTACATTGGCTACATCACTCCCAACGGAACCGTCGTGTTCAGTGACGGAAACCCCTTCGACTACGTAAAAATCGACAACGGATTGCTACAAGCCAAAGACGGCTACTTTGACATTGTGCTATCGCAGCAGTGGAACGAGCTCTTTTATCTAGATCAAGCTAGCTTGTTAGCCGTAGATCACCCAATAGGTACAGACGCCTACATGTCCATGACAAGCTACCTAAGCGACGGCTCCACTGGAAAAGTCTACACCGTAACCAAACAAACCACAACATCACCGACCAGTGCCATAAACGAGAAAGGCCAAGACGTCTTAGCATACCTAAAAACACTCGACGGTGTATTCACCCCCGGCATAAACGGATATGACAGTGTCTGGAACAACATAACGCTCAATCAGTTAACGCTTAACCTCGGCGACCTATCAAACGCTTCTGAAATTAAACTGATTATACGCGGCATCGTTGACTGGGGCTTAGCGCAACCATATTACGATTGGATTGACAGCTTCAAAGACGCAGCCGCCAACGGCTTAATCACCGAAAACACAGCGATTTCCCCTGCCCCCTATTTGGAGGTTAAAGCAGCTAACGGAAGCTGGATACGCGTCAACCAAGACATACCTTTACCCTCTGACTATAGAGCAAGAACCTACACTGTAAACCTAACAGGCATATTCCCCGAAGACGTAACCAGCTACGAAATCCGCTTCAATAATTACTGGAATGTAACCTATGACTACATAGGAATCGACACATCAACACAAGCAACCATAACCACACAAACACTAATGCCGATCTCTGCGGAACTAAGCCAATTCTGGGAAACAACCTCCAACTCTACAGGTGCATTTACACGATACGGTGATGTACTGCCTGTTCTTCTCGAAGCCGACGACATGTACGTGATCGGCAGACAAGGCGACCAAGTTAGCCTGCTATTTAACGCTACAGCTCTTGAGCCAGTCGCAGACGGCATGGTCAGAGATTACTTCTTCGTTGTAGCTTGCTGGTTTAAGGATCCGCCGGGAGAATGGGGATACGGCTTCACCTTCACCGTCGATCCATTGCCATTCCTCGCTATGAGCGGTTTCCCCTATACCAGCGCGGAGAGCTACCCATACGACGCGGCGCACTTAGCCTACATAGCGCAGTACAACACGAGAATAATCAACTAAACCCTTTTCTTTTTCTTCTATTTTTTCGTCTAATTCTCTCTTTCGTTTTGGTGCTCTATAGTTTGTAAAAGCTTTTTGCACGCTGGTTTACGTGTTGCTTTTTTTTGGGAGTGGGGGTTGTTGGCTTTTAGATT
>CAYPGY010000079.1:0-11725 GCA_964410435.1 uncultured Candidatus Bathyarchaeia archaeon | reverse complement strand
ATGAAACTGGGCTTTGACATCGACGGCGTAATCGCCAACTTCTCCGACGTACTACTTCAAACAGTAAAGAAAACCTACGGCTTAACACTCACAGAGAAAGACATCACCAGCTTCAGTTTAAGCACGGTTTTAGGAATAACCCGCGCTGAGGAAGCCCGGCTTATTACCGACATCCTGTACAAGGATCTGCCGATTTACCCCGGCGCTAAAGAAACACTTGAGCAGCTAAGCAGAGAAGGCCACAGCATCTACCTCTTAACAGGCAGATACGCGCCTCTGAGGGATCTTACCCAGACTTGGCTGAAGGAAAAAGGCGTACCATACGATGAGTTGCACCTGCTAGAGATAGGCAAAAAGTACCAGGTCAACATAGACGGTTTGGACGTTATTGTTGAAGATTCGCTTGAGGAAGCTCTTGAGTGGTCATCCAGAGTAAAAACCGTGCTGCTATATGATCACCCATATAATCAGACCTTAAATGTAAAGAACCTGACCAAACGGGTTTACAGCTGGAGCGAAATCTACCAAGAAATCCACGCGTTATCCAAAAATAAACTCCTCTAATCACCACACTTGACCCGCTGCTTTGGAGTCCGTGAAGGATTGGGAAGCTAAGTGACAAGTTAGATGTAATATTCCGGTTTCTTTGACTCTGGAACTTCATGCTCTTTTTTGCAAAAGGTTATGCATAGGCTGCAGAAGTCAGGTGTTACTTCATCTGCTTCGATTTCTTTGTTGGCTAATTTGCGTGCGGTTTCTGATGCCATAGCCTGGATCTTTGGGAGGTACGGCTTAACGTGTTCGTAGCCTTTGTATGCGCGTTTTGAGCTTAGGTATTGGCTGACTGCCGCTTGGGTTGTACCGAGTTTCTTGGCTGCTTCAGTCTGTGAGAGTTTATAGTTCTGTACGAGTTCTTTGGCGAGCATTGAGCGGAAGATGGGTAGGACGTATTTGCCGATTATTTCGCATTGTGGATCCATTGGTATCGTTTGCATTATAACATGCTTATACTTATAAGGCGTTTTGAATTCGTTGTGGATTCTGTGTTGTCTGTTTGCTGCTTGTTATTTATAGGTGAAGACTGTGGATATTCACTAAAAGAATATATAACGCTGTTAATTGACATTGAGTTATGTTTCCCACATTAGAGGACATAGGCAAACGAAGAAGACAACTAGGCCTAAAACAGTCAGAACTCGCCAAAGCCGCAGGCGTAAGCCAATCCCTAATCGCCAAACTAGAAGCAGGTACCATCGACTCATCCTACACTAAAGTCAAAACAATCTTCGATGTCCTAGAACGATTAGAGTTCAAATCCAAAGTCCAAGCAGAAAAACTAATCCACACCGACGTAGTAAGCGTACAGAGAAGCCAACCCATCTCTGAAGTAGTTAAAATCATGAAGGACCACGGATACTCACAGATACCTGTTTTTGATGGTAAACAGTCTGTGGGCAGCGTGTCAGAGAAAGCGATTCTTCGCCTAATCCTGGATGGAAAAGATTTAGAGGAGATTTCAAGGCAACCTACAGAGAAGATTATGGAGGAGGCTTTTCCGCAGATTAATGATGATGCGCCTTTGTCTTTGATTACGAGTCTTTTGCAGAATTATTCTGCCGTGTTGGTTTCCAAGAAGGGCGTGGTTATTGGAATTATCACAAAGGCGGATTTGCTGAGGATTCTCTGAGAATTTTTTTCTTTTTTAATTACTATCTGGTGCTTTGCTTTAGCTGAGTGATCGAGGATTTGTTTTTGGGTCACCATAAAGACTTTAAGCGGCAGTTCATAACGGTGTTATGGTAAGTGTGGTTTACATGAAAATCAACAACAACGTACTAGAAACAATCGGAAAAACACCACTAATACGCTTAAACAAACTCGCTGCAGACACAAACGCCACAGTCATCGGTAAACTCGAATCAAAAAACCCCGGCGGATCAATAAAAGACCGCGCCTGCAAAGCCATGATAGAAGAAGCTGAAAAACAAGGCATCCTAAAACCCGGCGCCACACTCATCGAACCCACATCTGGCAACACAGGCATCGGACTAGCCATGGTGGCAGCAGTCAAAGGCTACAAACTCATCTTAACAATGCCGGAAACCATGAGCGTCGAACGTCGCAATCTCCTCAAAGCATACGGTGCACAACTAGTCCTTACCCCCGGACCAGACGGCATGGGCGGCGCCATTAAAAAAGCCGAAGAACTCGTTGCAGCCACACCAGGCAGCTTCATGCCGCAGCAATTCAAAAACTTATCTAATCCTAAAATTCATCGTGAAACCACCGGGCCCGAAATCTGGGAAGACACAGACGGTAAAGTTGACATACTTGTCGCGGGCGTCGGAACGGGCGGAACAATAACAGGCGTTTCAGAATACATTAAACCGAAAAAGCCCTCTTTTAAAGCTGTAGCTGTTGAACCGGCGGCGTCGCCAGTGCTTAGCGGGGGAAAGAAGGGTGCTCATAAGATTCAAGGTATCGGTGCAGGATTTAAACCAGACGTGTTGCAACTTGATTTGGTAGATGAAATCGTTCAGGTTACTGACGATGATGCGCTTAAAACTGCAAGGGATTTAGCTAAACAGGAGGGTTTGCTCGTCGGAATCTCCGCGGGCGCTGCAGCCTACGCTGCGCTACAGTTGGCGAAGCGTTCAGAAAATAAGGGTAAACTGATCGTTGTTATCCTTCCGGATACTGGTGAACGCTACTTAAGCACGGTACTGTTCACTGAGCCGACACCGCCGTCGACAATCTAACCCTTTTTATTGTTTTATTACACTTCTCTTATATTGCCCTCTCAACATACTTTGGAAAGGAACCCAGACATGACAACTAAAGCAAACCAGTCTCGACCAAAAAACTGTAAAGAATGCTTAGAGAAGAACAAGGACATTGACTGCTGGAATCCAGACCGCATGATAGACACGCTTATGCGTAATAACCATAAAGTAGAGCAGGACTGGGTGCTAAAAGGCATACCTAAACTGGTAGATGACGTGCTGGTCAGCTACGAAAAATACGGCGGCATGAATCACCTTGAAGGCCGTGATTTACCTTCAAAAAAAGTCGTTTTAGAGGTCCTTGAAGATTTATTTGCCGTTCTCTTCCCAGGGTACCTGGGCGACTCGGGACTAACTAAGGCAAACATTAAATTTAATTTAGGCAGCAAACTGAACTCAATTTACAATAGGCTCACTGATGAGATAGCTAAGAGTTTGAAGTATATCTGTAGAAAAATGAGTGACTGCCCCGAGGATATCTGTGAGAAACGGGCGCATATAGTAGCGCGTGAGCTTTTAGAGAAGCTTCCTGAGATACGAGTCGCGCTTAGCGGCGACGTGCAGGCAGCATACGAGGGCGACCCTGCAGCAGTCAGCACAGACGAAGTCATCCTTAGCTACCCATGCATACTCGCAATAACCACCTACCGAATAGCGCATGAACTCTACATGGCGGGCGTACCGCTTATCCCCCGCATAATGAGCGAGCACATGCATTCGTTGACGGGTATTGATATACATCCGGGTGCAAAAATCGGTAAAAACTTCTTCATTGACCACGGCACAGGCGTCGTTATAGGAGAAACCACTGAAATCGGCGACAACGTGAAACTCTATCAGGGCGTCACGTTGGGTGCGCTTAGTTTCCCAAAAGACGAAAAGGGTAACATCATTAAAGGTCGCAAACGCCACCCAACCATAGGCAACAACGTAGTCATCTACTCAGGCGCAACGCTGCTTGGTGGAGAAACGATTGTTGGCGATAACTCTGTGATTGGCGGCAACGTTTGGATTACAAAGTCCGTTCCACCGAGAACTAGGATTACTATCGCAGAACCCGAGCAGATGTATAAAACCGAGAACCATACACCCCACGAATCTTAACGGGGCTTTATTGGGTTTGCGTTAAACGCACGTTTCCGTGCACCGTTGACCTACCCTCTATAGGTTTCTGCATACATCTGATATTTGGCTTCTAATATGTTGGCGGAAAACGCATTTAAAGTGTGTTTTGCGTGGCGCTTTTTCTAATTTGAATTATTCCTGTTTGTCCATAAAATCGTCTTTTTTATTCTTTTTAGAATATTTTCATCAAGAACGGTTATAACGCCGTTATCTGATGCTTGTTTCAACAAAAACCAAAAAAGGAACACACCTTAATGCCAAAAAAAATTGCGACAATCGCCGTACATGCAGGCCAAGAATTACCCGACCCAGCAACCAGCGCACGAGCTGTCCCAATCTACCAAACAGCCTCATATGTGTTTAAAAGCCCCGAGCACGCAGCGAACCTGTTCGGCTTAAAAGAACTCGGTAACATTTACACTCGTTTAATGAATCCAACCACCGACGTGTTCGAACGCCGCATCGCAGCAATCGAAGGCGGCACAGGCGCCCTCGCAGTCGCCTCTGGCCAAGCAGCCATCTCACTCGCGCTCTTAACAATCACACGTGTCGGCGACGAAATTGTAGCGGCAAACAACCTCTACGGCGGAACCTATGAACTGTTCCACTATACCTTCCCAAAACTCGGAAGAAAAGTGATCTTCGTAGATTCACAGAAACCAGAAGAATTCAAAAAAGCCATTACAGCTAAAACCCGCGCGGTCTATGCTGAAACAATCGGTAACCCAAAACTTGACGTGCCCGATTTCGAAGCATTAGCAGCAATTGCGCACGAAGCAGGCATACCCCTAATCGTCGATAACACTGTGGGCGTCGGCATCGTTGCACCCATCGAATACGGCGCAGACATAGTCGTCCTCTCCGCAACCAAGTACGTCTCCGGGAACGGCTCAAGCCTCGGAGGCGCAATCGTTGACAGCGGCAAATTCAACTGGAACAACGGCAAATTCCCCGAATTTACAGAACCCGACCCAGCATATCACGGAGTCAAATATTGGGAGGCATTCGGCAACTTCCCCGACTTAGGCAACGTAGCGTTAGTCTTCAAAGCACGGCTCCAGCTCCTGCGAGATGTCGGACCCACGCTGAGTCCATTTAACGCTTGGCTATTCATACAGGGACTAGAAACCCTGCCGCTTCGTCAACGAAAACACAGCGAAAACGCCCAGAAAGTCGCAGAGTACCTAAGCAGGCACCCGCTGGTCAGCTGGGTAACATATCCGGGGTTACCAAGCAACCCCAACCACAAGACAGCAGAAAAATATCTGCAGGGCCAATACGGCGGCTTAGTAGGCTTCGGCGTGAAAGGCGGAGTGGAAGCAGGTAAAAAAGTCATCCAAAACGTCAAACTGTTCTCGCACCTAGCAAATATCGGTGACGCAAAAAGCCTCATCATTCACCCAGCCTCGACAACACATCAGCAGTTAACCGCCGAAGAACAGGCAGCTACAGGCGTAACCGCTGACTTCATCAGGTTATCCATAGGAATCGAAGACGCAGAGGACATCATCGCAGACTTAGACCAAGCGCTAAAAGCCTCACAGCAATAACAATGCCCTTTCCATTTTGTAGGAGGAAATAGAACTTATCCCAAACAAAGAAACCCAACAGTTCACCTTCAACGAGCTAACCTTGGAGTCAGGCGAAAAACTCTCCCCAGTCACGCTTGCATATGAAACATACGGCAAACTAAACGCCGACAAATCCAACGCCGTTTTGGTTCTGCATGCTTTCAGCGGCGACGCCCACGTTTCAGGAGAAGGCGGCTGGTGGACTGATATCGTCGGAGGCGGCAGAGGCATCGACACAGCGAAGTACTTTGTGATTTGTAGCAACGTCGTCGGAGGCTGCCGAGGCTCCACAGGGCCATCCTCAACTAACCCCCAAACTGGGAAACCGTACGGAACCGATTTCCCCATCGTAACCATCGGCGACATGGTTAATGCGCAGCGCTACCTAATCGACTACCTCGGCATCGATAAGTTGCTTTCAGTCGTCGGCGGCTCAATGGGTGGCATGCAGGTACTGCAGTGGATGACTGCTTACCCAAACCGTATCCGCTCGGCAATTCCGATCGCAACGACACTCAAGCATACGCCGCAGCAGATCGCCTTCAACGAAGTCGGCCGTCAAGCAATAATGGCTGACCCCGACTGGCACAGCGGCAACTACTACGACTCAGCCGCTCCAGCCAAAGGCTTAGCCATAGCCAGAATGATCGGTCATATAACCTACATGAGCGACGCTTCAATGGCAGAAAAGTTCGGTCGCAGATTCAGAGCAGACCCCGCCACATTCAAATTCGGCGCAGACTTCGAAGTTGAAGGCTACCTCCACCATAGAGGCGACAGCTTTGTCAAACGCTTCGACGCAAACAGCTACCTCTACATCACAAAAGCCATCGACTACTTCAACCTCCTAAACGGGCACAGCCTCGGAAGCATCTTTAGCGGTCTCAAAGCAAAGGTACTAGTTATCGCTTTCAAATCGGACTGGCTTTACCCTGCCTCTCAGTCACAGGAGATCGTGAAAGCCTGCAAACTAAGTGGCGTGGACGCAAGCTACTGCGAAATCAACGCAACCTACGGCCATGATTCTTTCCTAGTGGAGACAGAGCAGGAGGGCCAGTTGATCGGCAGTTTCCTTAAAGGCGTCAGCAACAGCAACGGAGGCACATAGCTTGGCTAGTAAGGTTGACTGTAAAACAATAGCTGACTGGATAAATCAAGGCGCTTCGGTGCTGGATTTAGGCTGCGGCAACGGCGAACTCTTAGCTTACTTGGTACAGGCTAAGCAGGTGCATGCGCAAGGCATCGAGCTTGACGAGAAAGCCATCGTCCGATGCGTTAATGCAGGCTTAAGTGTCTACCAGCAAGATATAGACACGGGTCTATCCGAATACGGCGACAAATCATTCGACTACGTCATCTTAAACCAGACGCTCCAGCAGGTCAAGAAACCCGACTTCGTCCTGCAGGAGGCGCTTCGTGTCGGCAAAAAAGTCATAGTAGGAGTGCCAAACTTTGCGCACTACAAAGCCAGAGCCAGCATATTCTTCCGCGGCCGAGTTCCAGTCACACCCTCGCTGCCATATCAGTGGTACGATACACCCAACCTGCACTTTCTAAGCCTCAACGACTTCCACGACTACACCATAAACAATGACATCGCCATCAACGCTGCCTTCTACACCTCTGATAACCGCAAAATCCGCTTGCTCCCCAACATCCTAGCGGAATATGGCTATTTCCTGCTCAGCCGCAACATGACTTAAGGCTCGCTTTCGTCTTATCCGCCGCTTTACACGGTAAAGGCTTTAAATGTGCCCTTGTCCTATATTTCCGCTACACGTGCGCGGAGGTCGCCCAGCATGGCCAAAGGCGTAGGACTGAGGCTCCTATCCCGCAGGGGTTCGTGGGTTCAAATCCCACCCTCCGCACCAAAATCCCGTCTACGAAAGAAAAACTGAATTTTACATACGCAAATCATTACCAAAAAAAGTGGTTGGGCGATGGTCAGATAACCTCATCCAGTCATTTTTCAGTTCTCATGGTTTTTTGTTTTTCTAAAAACCGCTATTAGAACACTTAGTAATATTAATGAAAGCATAATCAGTGGTAGGGCAGTTATTTCTGGAATGCTTGGGGATGGCTTAGGAGAGTTAGTTGGTGCTGTTGATGGATTTGTTGTTGGTTTAATGGTTGGTTCGTTCGTTGGATTGGCTGTTTGAATAATGGTTGGTAAGGGTGTTACTGCTGGGGCTGTAGTAGGGGTCGGTGTAGAACTAGGCGCCGCTGTGGGTGCAGCTGTCGGTGTTGGTGACGGAGTTGGCGTCAAGGTTGGAGCGATGGTGGGGTTGGCTGTGGGTGTAGGCGAAGGTGTTACTGTCGGTGTCGGAGTAGGAGAAGGGGTTGGTACAGGAGTCGGTGTGGGTGTACTATTGGGAAGGTCAGAGGGCGGATTTACGGAAGTTGACGGCGGGTAAATACCGTTTTCATCAATATAGTAGGCTGCTTGATAATTGGTAAAGTCAATTGATTGCTGGCTGCTCCAAGGGTAATTAGGATCCAGATGATAAGCTACCCCGTTGATCCTCAGAATTATCCATGAATACGAAATAACCGTTGAAGAATTACCTATCACCATAAAAGCGCTATAGCCGCGGGCTCTAAGCATGCTACAGCACAATGATGAGGTATCTACATAGTAATGCACCGTGCCTTTTGCTATTGTTTGGTTAGGAAACTGAGGTGCAGTGCCAGTTCCAACCGGAAAGGAAGATGTATAATCAAGTATACTGTTCCATGATTTGCTCCCCGCTGCTAAAATGACAGCGGAGTCAGAGGGTGTTATCAGAAACTTGTATTCTGCAGGATACATCTGGCTGGCGCTGAATTGTAACGTATAAAACGCCGTAAAAGAGCCGCCTGAAGAAACAGTTATTGTTGGAAAAATTTGGTTGCCGGGTGTATTTGTGCTCCAGACTTGGAACGGGTGATTGTCGTCATCAGTATATGGTACAGTGAAGTTATGGGTGCCAGTTAACCCTACAAACGTGTGTGGTGTAGTATAACCAGTCGGTAAGCCATCTTGAAATATTGCAACGCTGTTTCCGTTGAAGACAGTATCCAATTTGGTGTTTATTGTAACGTCGTATGTTTGAGCTGTTGGCGGGTCACTTGTTGGTGCTGAAGCAATCAAATCTGTTGCATTAAAAAAGTATTCTGGGGTATAGCCTAGAAATTCCTGTGATGTGGGCTGGTGCGCCCATGAACGTTGCGGTTCAAAATGGTACCATACGCTGTCTAGTTTTATTACAATCCATGCATGTCCACCTGTACCAGTTGAATCAGTTAAATTTCCTGTGGCTACATACGCGGAATATCCCCTTGCAAGCAGCATACTTACCGCCAGAGTGGAATACTCTCGGCATTGCCCCGTCCCCCGAGCTATTGTCTCATTAGGGAATTGCCAGATATTGCAGCTTTCATTATAATCAATATTTGCTGAAACCCAATTGAGGATATCACTCCAAGATTTGCTTGACGCTATTGAAAGAACAGAAGGGTCTGAGGGAGTAACGTAGTATCTTTGCTCTGCTGGGCTAACTCCATTACTGCCGCCATTTGCTCTTGGCAACTGCGAATCGTAATATGCCCAATAGGTATCTCCTGAAGAAACAGTAATTGTATTAAAAGCAGAATCTGTGGGTGTGTTACTGCTCCAACGGCTAAATGGGTGACTATTTGAATCTGCATAAGGGACCGTAAAATTATGAGTGCCTGATAAGCCTGTAAAAGTGTATGGTGTATAGAAACCGGTTTGTACGCCGTCTTTTGTAATTAGGACAGAAACGCCATTTACTGTATCATCTAAAACGCTTGATATAGTAACACTGTAGGTTGTCGCTGCATTTGCATAGTTGGCGACGGGAAAGAGAACTGGCGCTATAGTAATTAAACAGAGAAGAGCGATTGTTGCTTTGCGTTGCATGCAAGCCATATATTTTTTGTAGTGGTATAAATCACTTGTCAGGTCCCTCAAAATTGCATCTGATTTACAGCAGCAAAAAGTCAAACAGAGCAAGCCAATGATAACTGTTTGATCTAACAATGTAATTGAAATTGAAAAAGGAATTCAATGGGTTTTTTGGTGACTTGTTTAGAGCTGCGGCCCGTCCAGATCACTTGTCTGGTTCTCCGGTCTGTTTCCGCCAAGTCCCGGCATCGTACCCGGCGTTGGCTCACCATAAGTTATTGATTGACCTGTCTGCTCGGTTAAGTCTTCAACCGGTGGATTCGCTAACGCGTATGAGGCACATGCGGTTAAGGCTGCCACGGCTACAACTATTAGGGTGCCGATTACCAGTGTTTGTTTTCGCTGCATAGTGTTTTTCACCTGCGGCGTTAATGGTGGATCGGTTACTTAATGCCAAGTTAGAGAACACCAACGGACTGGTTTAGCACTAGATGTGCGAATTTTAGAACAGACAAAACCAAGGGTTCTGCTTATAGAAAGACCCACAACCAGCCAGAAACCCAACAAAGGCTTAGACACATAAACAGATGCTTCTACAAACGCCATTGGTGGAGGATGAAATTAAATTAAACGGTGGTTGCGAAGCATTCAGTGATCTCTATAGCGTAATTCATTATTCGCCCAAAGAATCAATTACTTGTTCGCATTCCGCTCTATTGGGATGATCCAGCGCTTAAAATTTGAAAAAAAATACCTTGTTTTGATAAAAAGTGTTATATGTGTCTTGAGGCGAAAGTCGTGCTATAGCTCTCTCTCGTCTGCTTCGATGATGGGCAGCGGCTGATAGACTGAAGGCTGGCCTCCATGACTCATAGATCGTATAGAATCCTAATAATAGACGACGATATAGAAATCCTCAGAGTCTTCGCCAAAATACTCCAACTGGAAGGCTACATAACCGAGACCGCAGCATCAGGCGAAGAAGCTCTAAACAAGGCTAAAAGCAGCTTCTTCGACGTTTTCCTCATCGACATCCGACTGCCCGACATGGAAGGCACCGAAATCCTCGCTGAACTACAGCAAAGTGACCCTACATCCGTTAAAATTATGGTTTCAGGTCAGCCCTCAACGGAACATGCGATAAAAGCTCTTAACGCCGGCGCCAACGCGTTCTTGACCAAACCCGTCGACTTCAACATACTGCTTAAAAATATTAAAGACCGCTTACATGAGCGTGATACGAAGCAGCGAACCGAGAAAACTCTTGATCAATGGGTTAAGCTTCGCATAAGTAAAGTTCAATCCAGCGAGTACAGTAAATTCGCAGATGAAGTTGCAACCATCTTCGGTTTTTTTGGCTTGAATAAGACTAAAGCCCGTATCTACATCGCCCTAAACGTTCTCGGAGCAGCTACTGCTGCAGAGATCGCGTCGCTTTCCAAGATTCGTCGTGAAGAAGTGTACCGTATATTGCCTGAACTGGAGGAAACAGGTATAATCACCAGTAAACTTGACGCTCCAAGGCGGTTTATGGCTACTGACCCCGTGACTTCAGTGGAGCTTTTAGTTAAAGCGAAGACTGAGGCTATGAAGCGTGAACTGGACGCGCTGAAGCTCAAGAAGGATGATTTAATCTATCGACTGTCCAACACCTCATTTGGTGTTTACGAAGAGAATACAATTGAAGCGCTGGCTCGGCAGGATAACGTGGATAAACGCCTTAGCCAGATGATTAAGAAGGCACGGGGCACAATTACGCTGACAACCTCAACCGACGAATTGGAGGATATTCTTATCGCTAAATCCAAAGAGCCGCCGCTTGAGGGGCAACTTGAAATACGCACAATCATCAACAAAAGCGACTTAGCTGATCACCCCGACACGTCTGACTATATAGATTTCCTAAGACGCATCCGCCTCCTATCCAGCAAGGCTAACTGTACGGTGGAGTTGAGGTGTGTAGACAAGACTCCGTTTAAGGTGCTTATAGTTGATAGAAAGGAAGCTATCTGGGGTGAAAGCAAACCGGGGAAGATGAATTCGCGGTTCCTGTGGACTAATGATCCTATGCATGTGGGTATTATGCGGCGTGCTTTTGATAGCCTCTGGGATGAGGCTAAGCCGCTCAAGATTCAGGAAACCTCGGTTCGCCTACATTAGACCCCTTAAATCGGTTTTTTATGCCTTTATCAACTGTTCAACAGCCTCAAGGTGTAGCATTAAAGCTAGCAAACATTCAGCCTGTGAGCACCAATTTTTTAAAAATAGATGTCTTCTATGCGGGGGCGCTTTTTTTCCAATCAAAAAATTGGTCTAAACAGTTGATTTTTAAGTCAATT
>CAYPGY010000078.1:0-11773 GCA_964410435.1 uncultured Candidatus Bathyarchaeia archaeon | reverse complement strand
TATCGCCTTTCAGCCCAGCCGACGTTCACTACCCATCGGCAGCAGAGGTATCAGTTATATTACGCTGAAAAGAAAAACGGCGATTACGAAGCTTGCCAGCATAATTTTCGGTTTGGGTTTTGGTATAATAGAGGCTATTGCTATTTCCAGTAGAGCGCTTACGAGGGTGTTTATTACCAGTATACACGTGTTTCTTCTAGAGCGGCACGTTCTAATTTGAAGGCGTATAGAAGCGGTGCTTGCCACGTGATTAACATGACCTTCGCCGGTTTTTGGTATGCAGATTATGGATAAATGTGTAGATGCTTATTTGCCTAAGCCGGTTAATCTAAAAGTTTACTTGAAACTAATAGACCGGTGGCATGGTAATATTATTCAAAATGTGTGGTTAGCTTTAAATAAATTCTAATTCACATTGATACGATAGCAATGGCTTGGTATTCGCTTCTGGTACTTTTCGCTGGGATAGCAATAGTTGTATACGGTGCAGACGAAGCCATAAAGCGTCTTTTAAACCTCTCAAAGTTCTTCCGAATCTCCGCCTTCGTAACCGGAGTAGTCATCGCTGGTACCCTTGCGGTTTTACCTGAACTGTCCATCGGCATATTATCCGCTATAGAGGGAACATCCACGTTTGGTTTAGGCTTAATTTTCGGTGCTAACGTAGCCGATTTGACGCTGGTTATCGGCGTCGTAGTCCTTCTTGCAGGTGAACAAAAGATCACAATAGGTATGCTTAAGAGCTTAAAAATTGCCTTTATCGCTGTTCTGCTACCAGTTTTCTTGCTGCTTGACGGCGTTATCTCCCGATTAGACGGTGTTCTATTAGTCGGCGCGTTTGTGGTTTACGTGTTTTGGCTGCTTCGAAGTGCAATGGGCGAAAAAGAGGTTGCTGAACGTATGCGGCTGTCTCGGACAGTGGTTCGGTTGGGAGTTACGGTTTTCCTCTTAGTTGTCGGTATAACTGTGCTATTTATAGGCAGTGAGCTTGTGACGACTTCAGCGCAGGAGTTAAGCGCCGCTTTGGGTTTACCTCTGTTCCTGATTGGTATTATAGTGGCGATTGGCACATGCTTGCCGGAGATGGCTTTTGCGGTCCGCGCATCCGAGAAGGAGGGGTCAATCGGCATCGGCAACATCTTAGGCAATGTACTAGCTGATTCGATGCTGACAATCGGCATAATAGCCATCATTAACCCAATCAGAATACCGAATATGGCGTCGCCTTTAGGCGCTGGAATTTTTGTTGCTGCAGCCGCCGTGTTTGTTTATATGCGCTCAAAAGATGGGGTCATCAGCAAGAAAGATGCGATGCTGCTACTTGCCGTTTACGCAGTTTTTATTGTGCTTCAGTACTTCTTTGAAGTAATCGGCAGCTAATATGCTGCGCTCGCCATAGGCAAGATTTGCTGTTGAGTAATTTTTTCGTGTTCGAATCACTTATAACTCTGTTAAGTCATGTTTTCATTAAGGTACATTTATTGAATAGTATTCGTGAAACGCTCAATCGTCTACTTAATACGCTTAAACTTGAAGCAGTGGGCTCTATAATTCGCAGGTTCTTCATCAACACCCTGTTTGACTCAACGTTCATGTTACTAGGGATAATCGTCGGTTCAGCTGTAGCTGCCCAAGCAGGATTAAGAGTAATAATGGTAACTATGTTAACGACCAGTGTCGCGTTAGGTATCTCTACAGGCGTCAGCGTCTACGAAGCCGAAAGTTTGGAGCAGGAAAAAAAGATTGCTGACCTTGAAAAGGCATTATTTACTGATTTAACGGATACCAGCATCCAGAAAACTGCTAAAACCACGATTCTGCTTGCAACCATCATTAATTTTGGAACGCCGCTGCTCTCATGTGGAATTACGATTACTCCGTTTATCTTTGTAGCTGTGGGGTTGCTGGATATTGGTGTGGCTGCGTGGATTTCGGTTGCGTTGGCTCTAGGCACATTATTTGCCGCAGGCGTTTATATGGGTAGAATTGGGCAGACTAACCCCTACAAGAAGGGGGCGAGAATGGTGGTTTTCGGGGTGCTTGCGTTCTTGGCGGGTTTCCTCTTAGACTGGCTCATCTAAGCTAAGTTAGGGTGTGGCTCTTTGGGTTTGCTTGGCTTTTGAGACGCTTACTTCGTCTACGCCTTTTACGGAGACGCCGTTATCTTGCAGTATTTTTAGTATTTCGTTGTATTCGATGTTGCTGCCTCTAACGGTGATTTTTACGGTTTCTGTTTTTACGTCTACGTCTGTAACTATCATGTCGCATTCGTCTACGCCGTTTGCTGAGCATAGTGCTTGGGATAATTCTACAAGGGGGGTTTCGCGGGCTTTGAGGGCCTCGATTAGTATACGGCGGATATTAATCATTTGTTATCTCTTGAATTTACGCAGGTGACTTTTAAAACTATTACCGTATTAGCGGGCGCGAAATATGCATATACGATGCTTTTTTGGTTTAGCTAGTTATCGATTGCAACATACCCTTTTATTTACGTATGTTACTAGGTAAACTTAGTGAGCTTTTGTATGTTTTGGTGGTTAATAGCATTAGTGACACTTCAGGAAGCCTTTGACAACTTTTTAAACACAATACTAAATGCGCTACCGGGAGCAGTCGCTGCAGTAATCATAATAGTCGTCGGAGTAGTAGTCGGCTGGTTCGTAGGAAAAGTGCTAAACAGGGTCGTTGATAAAACCGTAGAGGGACATTTTGACAAAAGTGAAGTAGGAAAAGTGTTCAGAGCATCAGGGTTTGACCTCTCCAACTTTGTGGGCGGCGTCATCATGGCCTTCATAATCATCGTCGCCATCACGATAGCCATAGGATTACTGAACATCCCCGGAACAACAGGAGAATTCATACAGCAAATCGCAGCTTATCTTCCCAGATTAATCGGCGGCATACTAGTCATAGTCTTAGGTATTGTACTTGTGGATTTCCTGTCGATGCTCATAGGAAAAGTCATCCGACCCATGTTCGGTGAAGCGAAAACTGAAATCGCGGATATGCTCAAGAACCTGATTTTCCTCGGCTTAATTGCAGTAATACTAAACATCGCGTTTGATTTGCTGCTTCTTAACACGACGGGCCTTGTTTACTCGCTGATACTGGGCTTTGTCATAATCGGCGCAGGCATAATAATAACCGACACCGTAATCAAATCAATCACAGACGACCACAAAGAATTCAGTAACATTGCGGGCTACGCTAAATTCGTGCTCTACAGCATATTTCTACTGATAGGCGCAGGAGCAATCTTTGCATCATTTACAGGAGTCACAGGAATAATCAGTACAGTTGCGTGGGGCTTTGCAATTGCTTTCGCGGTTGTTTTGATACCAATCGTGTATAACATCGCTAAGAAAATGCATGCAGAAACCAAATAAACTCCCTCTTTCTTTTTTTGCTTTAAAAGTAATAGTCAGGTTAACGCAGTGATTATTACCCACCTTTGGAGGCAGCATTTTTTAGATTGTTCACTATGAACTTTCTGGAGTTTCCATCGCTCAGGCTTTCTCTAACTGAAAAACATTCACCGTTACATGAGCGGATGAACGCGGTTTATTGTGCTATTTATATTCTGTGATGTCTGAGCCTTTAGTTAATTCTTCAAGGGATTTATTGAGTAATATGTTGTCGCCGACACTGTGAACCAGCGAGATAGGCACGCTTACGGTTGAACTGCCAAACCGCTTTTTGAATCCAAGGTCCTCAGATGCTGATTTCGATAGTTTAACGTGTAGCTGTGTAACTTGCCATGTGCCAGTGTTGATTTCAACGCCAGTTATGTTTCCAAGGTCAAAACCGCCTGAACAAATAACAAACTTATCAGATAACTCTTTAAAACTGACCAAAATAGTCACCGATTAACTAGGTAGATTAATTTGGAATATAATGGTTTCCGTAACTAATTTTCCGCATGGTTTTTTCTGCTTTAGGGTTAATGGAAGGGTTTTTGAATTATTCTTTTTTAAGTGGCGATTGTTGTTTTATCGAAAGTAATTGTATGGTAGATTGATTCTGCTTTTCAAAATTTTGGGTTTTGTGTAAGCACCGACTATTCGACTTCGGAATAAGAATAGATATATTTGGTTTAACGCTTCTATACATACAGGGCATACAACCACTGCCCAAAACTCACCAATAACAAATTTTTAGGTATCTGATACTATGGTTGATAAGACAATCGTTTTTGGCGCCTTTGCAATCATCAGCATAATCCTACTATTCGGAGCCTCAACATCCGAATCAGCAATCAACGAAGTGGAAAACACAGACTTAGCAAAAGTCAACTTAGTATCCACATTTTTCGTAGCGCTACTAATCATTATTTGCTTATTTTTTATTATTATTTTTTATTATAAAACTCCTAACAAAGAAAAAAATCAATGAAAATAGAGAGGGAGTTGGGTTGGTGTGCTGGTTGTAACCCGCTTTCTGTTTTTTGTGGCATTCGGCTAATCGGGCTACCCGCGCCTTCCGGCAGATTCTTCATCGGCGTCTGTTTGCCCTTTCCACTTGCAGGACGGCCGTTTCACCGTTTCCAACCCAGCGGACTCGACATCACAAATGTGTCATAGCCAAATTCCGGGTGGACGTTTCGTTTCTGCTCCGTTGCCAAACCTCTCGGTCTGTCCAGAGGACTGCAATTCTGCGTGTGAGCGGAGTTTCCTCAGCCCCCTTGCGGGGACCGATAGCCACGCACCAACTCACCAGCCCAACAGAAAAAAAGCTGGACAGGGCAATAAAGGTAACCGCCAAAAAGCGAAAAAATTAGATGAATGTGCCGCAGCCGACGATTACTACTTTTCCGCCTACAAAAACCTCAATAGATTCTCCATCGGCGCTTGCTTTTAGACGCAGCAGAGATGGCCAGTTGATTTCGTAGCCCTGCTCAACTCTGGCAACCACTTTATCTGAGCCGAAGTAACGGTAGCGCGAGAGGTACGCTGCGAGGCAACCGTTTCCTGAACCAGTCGCGGGATCCTCAGGGATGCCATACAAGTCCACGAATACCCTGACGTTTAAGTTATTTTCGGGGCGATAGGTTTCTGGGCAGTAGATGAGGATGCCGCCGTGCACGCGGTCAGCTATTTTTTCAAGTAAGCCAAGGTTGACGCGGGCTTTCTTTACCGCCGTTAGAGTTTTTAGGGGTACTATCATGAAGGGCATACCTGTTGAGACCTCCTGAATCGGGTAGCGGCTGTCGAAGCTGTCTTTTGGCAGTTGGAGGATCGGCGCCAACTCGTCAACCGAGAAGACCTCCCCAAAGACGGGGGGGTTTCTGCTTCATCCAAGTCACCTCTTGTCCCTCGGCGGTTTTTTCGAATGCTACAGGAATCTGTCCTACTCCCAAGTTAAGCTTCAGTGAAGTGGGGTTGTCTTCTGCTATGTAGTTTCTGATAACATAAGCGGTGCCGAGTGTGGGATGACCTGCAAACGGTACCTCTTGATGTGGGGTGAAGATGCGCACGTCATACCCGCCGTTTTTAGGCTGGTCGCTGAGGATGAAGGTGGTTTCGCTGAAATGGGTTTCGTTTGCTATCCGCTGCATCTGCTCGGCTGGTCGGCGGCTTTTCGGATAACGGCAAGCTGATTGCCAGCGTATTTCTCCTCTGCGAACACGTCGACTAGATAGAACGTTAACTTTGACACGGATTGCCACTTAGATAGTGTCTACGCTGGGGCTATATTAAACAGGCGCTTAACACTAACACCGTTGCAGTTTTTAAAGAATAGATATGGTGGCCATTTCTGTCAATTTTTAAATTACCTGTTTATAGCTTTGGCGTATCTATAGCTGTTTACCTAACTACTCTATTAGAAACTCATTGCAGAAACCTATAGAGGGTAGGCCAATGCTAGCCAGCCTATTTGCATCCTAATATTCAGTGTATGCACAGGACCTATAGAGGGGGTCTCTTGAGGGCTCCATTCTTATATGTTAGGTAGAGAGGGGGAGGTCACCCTGAGGTAAGTACCAACTTTTGCTGCTTTATCAGCAGATCAAAAAACGCCTGGTTTGTCCGCTCTTGCTTGTACAATGCCCACAACCAACCAGCAACCCAAACCAACCGCGGAACCAAAATCAGCTGTTTCTACAAAAACATAGAAGATGAAGTAGCAGCGCAGCATTCCCTTCTTCTAAATTAAAAAATAAAAACCGACTTAACATTTTTGATCTCGTTATATAAGGGGAGGGGGTAGCTGCAGAGCAACAGCGCCATCGTATACAGAAGCATCACCAAAACATATTTCTCAGCCAGCAAAGCGCCAAAACCAATAAAACCAGCCGTGACCCAAGCAGTTGTTATGAAACGCGTGATTCTGATTACGGGCACACCCTGTGTAGGTAAAACCACAGTGTCAAAAGCGCTCGCCGCTAAACTCTCAGCAGACTACATTAACCTCACAGACTACGCCAAGCAGCACAATTTGACCTTAAGCGAAGACACAGAGCGCAACACATTCATAGTAAACGAGGAAGCAATGCAGGAAAGCCTCGGACAAACCATCGATGCCTCAGAAAGCGAGATAATCGTGATCGACGGCCACTACGCAGCAGCAGTAATCCCCGAGCAGCATGTCGCCCAAGTCTTTGTACTACGCCGTAACCCAGTAGAACTAAAAGAATTCATGGAGAAACGAGGTTACAGCGGAAGCAAACTCTGGGAGAACCTACAAGCTGAAATCATCGACGTCTGCCTAGGCGAAGCTGTACAGTTCCACGCTGGAAGAGTCTGCGAGCTAGACGCCACAGGCAAAACCACCCAGCAAGTCGTAGAAGAAATCGTTGAAGTGCTCCAAAAGCGCAGAAGCTGCCGAGTCGGAACAATAGATTGGATGGGAGAACTGGAACGCCGAGGAATACTTGATCAATACCTTAAACCCGAATAGGACTTAGCGGAAGCTGCCGATTTTCTGCCTAGTCAGAAGCGTAATTTTTCGGCGATTACTATACGATTTAGCGTGATCGCTGAATTTCTCGCCTATCATAATCGGACCCGACAAACCAACATCCTCAGAAGCCGCATCTAAATTGATTATAACGTTAACACCGATAGTGCGGTTCCAATCCTTGACCCAGACGCCCTGCTCAAGTCGACCCTTCTGCACGATCAAGTCAAAATGCCGCAGCACACCGCTGTTGCCTTCAAGCATAACGTTCTCGCTGTTAACTCTGAAGCCTTCCTTCTTGAAGTAATCAATCGCCAATGCTACCAAATGCGAACGCTGCACTGCTCCCTCTTCACCGCTCATCGTATATTTCCCTCGTGTGCTATCTAAACTGTTATCTAATACTATGTGGAAAAGGTTTTCGGAAGCAAACCCCGAAATGGCGCCTAAACACATCCTCAAATGCACAAAATGCGGTGGATACATACTAGCCGCTCCAACACAGAAAACCAAAATCTGCCCCTACTGCGGCACAAACATCAATCTGCAGAAAGCAATCCGCGTCGCCGTAGCAAAAGACGCCATCGAAGCCACAGAAATAATCAAACGCCTAAAAGCCGAAAAAGGCTTCAACCGCAAAAGCTAACCGATGCTTTTCAGCATCTCGCACGTTTTGCATAACTCGCCGGCAGACGGTTCACCGCATTCACGGCAAACCCTAAAAGCCTCTTTCTTGACGGTTTCCTCAACTGCTGGACGCAGCTTCTCCATAGCACGCGAAACGGTGAACTTTGTACCAGCATGCTTCTGCTCCATGCGGTTAAGCATTCCGCGAATGTCGTTACGCAGCGCCTCGTTAGCGTATGGGCAAGGAGTATCCTGAAAAGCGATCTTTTTAACATAAGCATACAAGGCGCTTTCCTTCTCCGGAATCTCACAGAAGGGCTTAATCTTCTGCACAAACAATGGATGAACTTCGTCCGTGACTGGCTTCTCCTTTGCCAACCGAGCAACGTCGCCGCGCAGAATGTTCATAAGCACCGTTTGGGTTTCATCGTCAAGCGTGTGGCCAGTGGCAATCTTTGTGGCTTTAACCTCACGTGCACCAACGTTTATGGCTCGTCTCCGCAGAACACCGCAGTACGCGCATGGGGTAAGCTGAGTTCTGTTTTGGGTTTGCGCTTTCTCGACGATTTCGTCAAGTGTGTAACCATAGAGCTGCTTAAACGAGACAATATGATGTGGAACCTCAAGTTTTCTGCATAAATCCGCGGCGATTTTGAGTGCTTCGTCACGGTAACCTTTGATGCCTTCATCCACCGTAACAGCGGTAAGAGTGGTTTTCGGGCGGAACTTACGAAGCTTTGATAGAATGTAGAGTATGGCTAAGCTGTCTTTGCCGCCGCTAACCGCCACCGCCAAATGATCATCAAACTTGAGCATGTGATAGCGCGTGATTGTGGCGCGCACTTTGGCCTCGATGGATGCGGTGAAGCATTTTTTGCAGAGCCGCTCGCCGCTGTACTGCCTAAAGTAAAAGGCTGGATGCTTATGGCAGACACTGCAAACAGGAGTATCCATCGGGTAAGTCACAGCATAATGTGTGGCGCGGCTAAGTAAATAAATAATGCCACCCTAAAGCATGAATTGGCAGGAACAACAATGGCGGTTAAACCAACAGGAAGCGACGAGTACAGGGAAGTCACCTACGGCAGCGCACGCTGGGCAAAACTAAAAGCGCTCAGAGAGATGGCTAAGCCAGTTATGGCGGCGTTAGCTGCGTCGCATCTGAACTCTGTTGTACATGGCAGCTTGGCGCGTGGCGACGTAAAAGAAGGAAGTGACGTTGACATCTTCATCGCCGAAGTACAAAGCAGCTTTATGGTTGAGACAGCGCTGGAGAAAGCGAAAATATCCATCAGCACCCGCTTTCTTGTACAGGCAACACCGAACTACGCCATGAAAGCTCACATAGAAATCGACGATGTAGTGTCAGTATCTTTTCCACTTATGGAGATGCGCCGAGTTGAACGCGAATTCTACCGCTACGGCGGCGAAGCAGACCTAACGCAACTCCAAGCGGATGCGCGTGTAGCTGGTGTAGATAAACGGCTGATGCTAATCGAGCCAACAGCAACTGGACATGTAGAGAGCAGCATCGTGGGCAGAGAGGAAAATGTTGCAAAGCTGCTTGGGATTTCTGCGGAAACAGTTCTTGATAGGGTTCATGCCCTAACTAGGCGCGACTCGGTTGGGCGGACTGGTGTTTTTATTAAAAGAGAGTTGGCGCCTGATGAAACTTTTGAGGGTGTACTAAAAAGGTTGGTTGAGGCAAACCCAGCGGTTCGCCGACGGACCAAAACCATCTAACACACGTTACTGTTTATTTCTAAGCAGCTTTTTTACGTTTATTCTGCACAGCCCATTTGACGATTGGCAAATGAGCATCTTCAAGACTCCAGCCGCAACCCCAACTATTCAAGCAGCCAACACAGTTTCCGCACTTGGACACGAGCTTCCGCACAAACTTCGCTTTATCGGTTCTGAACAGAGAATTCGGATCAGAATCAAAGACGTTACCAATCGCGTCATCCCAGTGACTTAAGCAGGGAACTATGTCGCCGTTGCTTTTGACTGTTGCAAAGCTTTTAAGTGCATAACATTTAAAGCTTGGAATCTTGTTTGTGCGAATATAGTTTATCCACCAGCTGCGATAAAGCGAGTCTGGGTGAACAGTTTCGATTGCATGGATCATTCTGTTAGTGACTTCGGGAGTCCACGAAATATTTCCGTCACCGTTGCCATAAAATGAGCTCCGGTTAAACCAGTGCCACATGAACGGAATATTATGCTTCTTAGAATAAGATAACAAGGCATCCATCTTTAGCACTGTTTCAGACATGAGTGTCGAGCCAACGGTTATTTTCAGATTACAGTTTGTTTCTCTCAATGTGCAGAGCTCTTTTATTAAGTAATCCACTTTGTCAAAGTTCCCTTTCACGCCACGCCAGTTGTCATGATCTTCTCCAATTCCGTCTAAACTAATGCCCACATCAATTTTAGCGCCGCTTTCAAGCATTGTTTTAACCGCATGCAGCGCTTTGTCGGGTAACAAACCGTTTGTACTGAGCTGTATGGTCGCTTTAGGCAGATATTCGTGTTCTTTTAACATAATTCTTTCGATATCAACTAGCGTTGGTTCGCCACCGCTGTTGAGGATATAATCAACGTTTTTGAAGGGTTCACTTGCTAGAAAACTATAGCCATCTGCATGGTTTAATGGCTGGTCGCCTGATTTGTTATGCCAAATATTGCATGTTTTACATCGTGAGTTGCACTGGTCAGTGACGCCTACCCATAAACGTTTGAGTTTTGGGTTAACTGACTGCAGCATATGTTGCATATGATACTTAACGTCAACCATCCTAATTTCCACCTTTCAATGCGATGCTTAATGTTTTCCTCATAACTTTCGGATACCTAAACCACAGATACCACCAAGTTGGAGTATAGCAGGTCTTGAAGAACGTTTTAACTTTTGGTTTCTTACGGACTGCCAACGATAACCAAGTCATTTTACTGATTGCCTTATAATGCTTCATGAATTCGCCGTGTGGAATAGTAGTTACAAGTACCTTAGTTTCTGAAGGACTTTGTGGCGGAATTAGTAATTCGTAGTCGATGTTCTCATCAATCAGATTCATTTTAACGCAATCTTTCCAAACTTCAGTATTGGGATATGGTGTTAAAACGCCGAATCCGAAGTATTTAAGCTTGGGGTTACTCCAGCAATAGTTGACTGTTTGGTACATTTCTTGAAGTGTCTCGTTAGGTGTTCCCAAGATGAATGAGCCCCCCATTGCTATGCCGCAGGAGTCAGCGATTTCAAGCGCTTTTTGGTTGTCGGCTATCGTAGCTGAACCATTTTTAAGATAATCAAGTGTTTTAGGGCAAGCAGATTCCATACCCACGCTTATTGCGACGCAGCCCATTTCTTTAATTGTTTTAAGTAAATCTGAATTAATTGTTCTTGCTCTTGCTTGGCATCCCCATTTTAGCCATTTTGCTATGCCGTACTGTTTGAATAACGCTGATAGTTCTTTGATTCTTTTTATATTAATCAAGAATTCATCGTCATTGAAAAATATGCTATTTACACCATATTTTTCTTTTAAGAGCAAAATATCATCTACTATTCGTTGCGCACTGAAGTATGTTACCTTTGCTGCTCTCGCACTGTTCCAGCAGAATCTGCACCTATATGGGCATCCCCGGCTTGTCACTATCCCAAAAGTTGGGTATGTCAGATTCGGAACGGATGGTTCGCTCTTTAAGTACTGCGGCATGTCTAACAGGTCGAATGCAGGGCTGGGAATATCATCAAGATTATCAAGCGGTTTACCCTTAACAATTTTCGGCACTTGTTTATTCTCGATCTTGTTCTGTATTATTTCACAAATTACCACTTCACCTTCGCCGACAACGACACAGTCTGCATATTTCGCTGCTTCTTCAGGTAACTGTGTAGCGTGCACTCCACCGATTAATGTTAGTGCATCAGGTAAATTATCCTTCAAATATGTTAAAAGTTTGTAAGCCGACGGCGCTTGTGGAGTAACAGCAGTAACTCCAATCACATCTGGTTTATACTCCAAAACCAGTGGAGCAATTGGGTTAGTCAGTGAACCATCAAATATTCTCACTTGAACATCTGGATGGATTTTTCTAATGTAACTTGCCAAGGAAGCGAGATTTAACGGTGGAACCGATTTACTCAAGTTAACTTCTGTACTGGGCACCACAAGAGCAACTTTTAGGGTCATTAGCAACTCAACTTCAGTGCTTTCTCGAAATTATCTATAGTTTTCTGTAT
>CAYPGY010000077.1:0-11856 GCA_964410435.1 uncultured Candidatus Bathyarchaeia archaeon | reverse complement strand
TTGTCTCCCGACGTAACCTAACACTTCACCTCATAGCTGAGCGTCGCTTTAAGCTTGGTGAAGCTCTCTCGGCGCAGGAATTTGTGCCCGTGCCCACCGTGTCCCTTGTTTGGGTGAACCCTTCGTCACTGCTGTGCAAGCGTAAGAGTCTTGCAACTCTGTTGGGTCCGTCGTCAAGGGTGAATTTAGCCAGTGGGAATGTGTATTTATTCAGTTGATGCGATTAAATGTTTCTTTCATAAACACGATATGTAACAATTTATAAGGCAGAATTAGTCAATTACTGAATAGAGAGGGCTTACTTGTCTAATAAATTCATCTTAATAGCAACAATAATAGTCACTGCATTAGCGCTGCTCACAGGTTTAGCTACTCTACCACAGGCAACGGCACATGACGGTGTAGACGTAGATGTCGAAACATGCGAAGCCCTTACTTTCGAAAGCGACCTCAAATACATCTATCATCCCGGCGAACCTGTCTATGTGCGAGGAAAGACGTTGAACAAGACTACAACACTCGACATCTACCTTGTTGCCGATAAAACATGGGTGGACGGCATGATTGTGAACCCTTCTGACCGTATACCTGGAACAGTAACAACCGTAATAACCGATGGTGAAGGCAAATTCGGTCCTTTAACCATCTGGAACTCAGCACAGTCAGGTAACTACGACATATTCCTAGATACAAACAACAACGGCGTCTATAACCCCGTAAAAGATTCAATATGGGATAACAATGTGTCGATAACTGCTGGATTCACTGTGCTGCCCGAGTATCCTATTGGAGTGATCGCGATATTCGCTTGTCTTGCAGCGTTCGTGGTAGTTAAAGCGAAGCGTTTGCTTTAAATTTATTCAAGTTCGCTTATTATTTTTTTAAATTTTCTTTTGTCATTTTTTGTGCTCTTTTAAATAATCATAAATACCGCTTACTCGCTTGAAGTATAAGACAGGTACTCTTAGATGTCTAAAAAAAATAGTGCACTCTATGTTTCAATTGTTTTGCTGCTGGTTGCCCTTGTTGCATCCACAGCGTTTCTAATACCAAGAAGTAACATTAACCAAGATCAATACACCCAGACTATTGAGAAAGCCAGAATAGCGATCTGGCAGGAAATTAGCACAGGTAGAGCAAGTAGCGCCTCAATAGCTATCATGGATAATGGCAAAATCGTTTACTCAGAAGCATTCGCGATGGCAAACCGCACCGCAAGCATCCCAGCCACCACAAGCACCCTCTACAATATTGGTTCAATCAGCAAAACCTTCTGCGCCACCGCTATAATGCTCCTTGTAGACGACGGAAAAGTAGGACTAAACGAGCCAGTGACGAAGTACCTGCAGGATTTTTGCATGAACGACTCCCGATACCAAGATATCACCGTTAGGATGCTGCTTGACCACACCAGCGGATTACCCGGTACAGTTTGGGCTAACAACTTTGGTTATGAAATTAATCCCAACTTCTACCAAGACACACTATCTGCCCTTTCAGAAGCCAACCTCAAGAGTAAACCAGGTGAGATGGCTCCCTACACCAACGATGGTTTTACCTTGGCGGAGATGATTGTTGCAAGAGTCAGTGGACAAAGCTACGTTGATTTCCTGTCAGACAGAATATTCGCCCCGCTAAATATGGCGCATACCGGCGTCAGCGTCGGTGAATTATCAACCGGTAACGTCGCGTTATGCTACCGCCGTGACAACGGCGAAAGCCTCCCTGCTGAAGCGGTTTCCTTAGTTGGGGCAGGCGGGCTCTCCTCAACAGCACAGGACCTCGTGCGCTTCGCCGACTCATTCTCTAGCGGCGGAAAACATATACTAACCGAATTGTCAATCCAAAAGATGACTGCGGCGTCACCATCCATCTTTGCAACTCATGCCATGCAGCAGGTTGGCCTTAATCCAGAATTCTCTTTCGGGCTAGGCTTAGACGTTACAGCTCTCCCATTCTATGAACAGCAAGGTTTAACGGTTATCGGAAAAGGCGGCGACACCAACGATTACCATTCGATGCTCGTCTGGGAACCTGGACACAGAATCTCTGTAGCAGTCATCGAGGCAGGGCACGGAAGTCAAGCAGTCAAAATAGCTTTTGACACTCTAAACAGTATACTGCAAGAGAAAGGGTTGCTGCAGACAGACGCATCAGCCCAAGCTACAGGTTCGACGCCCCAGTATATTCCCTCAGAATACACTGCATTTGAGGGCTACTATGCAACCCGCTACCGGTTCTGTTTAATCGACGCGCAAAAAGCTGTGCTCACTCAATACCAGGATGACGGCACATACGCGAATCTGATGCTGTACTATTCTGACGGTTACTTTATCTCCCCAGATACAGGCTCAAAATACTTCTTCATATCAGTTGATGGACACAGATGCCTACTAACACCGATCTTTAACGGCATGGCCTACATCATCCTCGGAGAACAATTACCCCAACTTCAGAATCCACAGACAATGGCAACCAACTTAGATGGAGCCGTGTGGCTGCGACGGAACGTGGCGCCCTACGAAGCATTGGCCTTCAACCCTCCGCATGTACTGGTATCCAGCACCGCGAATTGTCCACAGGGCTACGTGTTCTTCTGGGGCATTAAAGAGGTTAAATCAGCAACTTACGCAGCTATTCCTTCCGGTACCGTCCGCGACGAAACAGCACTTAGCCTCATAGTAAAAGACGGCCAAACATGGATGCAAGCCTACGACAGCATATACTCCGAAGCCTCCACCGCTGTACCACTCCAAACGGGCGCCAACACGGTTACAATTGGGGGCAACGGCTACAACGAATGGTTCCAGGCAACACAGAACACTGTGCTTAGCATTCAAAGCCCCGCCCGAGTCTTTGTTTACTCATCGACTGGCTCATTGATTTATGACAGTGTACTGATGAGTGGCGACGCGGTAGTTCCAGAGGGCGGCTTTATTATGTTAGCTGGTAACCCTGGTGACGTATTAACTGTCACTGCGAAGCAATATTAAACTAGGTAGTTTTCTACCGTAACTCCCTTTATTTTCTGATACTACTAGAAAAGCATATTTTCAGCGTGAAGTAAGTCGCCACAACCAGCTAGCCGCAAATTAGATACAGTATCCAAAACAGATACTTCTGCACGCTTTGTTAGAAGACAATTAAATGAGGATTCGTCATTATATTCTTACTAGAAAAAATCGCAGCAAATACTTTGTAACTTGTACAATCACCGCAACCAACCAGCAACCTAAACCAGCAGTTGAACCAGAAATAGCTGATTCTGCCAAAAGTCTTGGAAGATGAAGTAGAGGCGCAGCACGCCCTTCTTCTACTAAATTAAAAAACAAAAATCAAGTCTTAATTGATTAATAAATGGGGCCGGGGCCGAGATTTGAACTCGGGCGAAAGGCTCCACAGGCCTGGATGCTACCAAGCTACATCACCCCGGCCGCAGAATAATTTTTTGCCTGCGACTGCTTTTTTTGAGCCCTTTAAACTGTAGCTTCGTAACACTCATAGCAAACCCCTTATTTTAGATTTCTAAGCAAAACTCCGCGTGTCTACAAGATGGTGTTTATGTACTATCGGCCTATAACCGAGGCGGCGCCGAAAAAATAAGTCTCTATTTTGTTCGTGGTATGTTGCGTTTTTCTGTGTTGGTTAGGTTAAAATTGTTGATTCCATCTGCTTTTACTGGTGTCGGTTTGGCATATGTATTTATAGATAAAAGTCTTCAATGTGGGAATTAGTTTATTAATCATTAGCGGCAAGCGGTAAACTAACATGAGGCGCAACCCAAAACAGCTAATCGGACCAGTATGCCGGAACCCCGCGTTACTGACGAGTTTCAGTAGAGGCGCATATCGGCAGTTTGTTAAATCCAAGCTTGATTACCGAAAAGAAGACGGTAGCAGCTCTTCACTGTGGCTCTTAAGCCTCCGCATTACGCATCGCTGTAACCATAGATGCGCGATTTGTGCGCAGCTAGGTGAACACGGCTATAATACACGTAGCGATACACCCCAAGTTAAAGGGGAAGTGCCGTTTGATGTATATAAGCGCGTGATTGATGAGGTTGCACCCAAGAAGGTCCACGTGTACATAACCGGCGGTGAACCCTTCATGTATCAGAATCTTGTGCCGCTTGTTAACTACATGAAGGAGAAGGGCTTAACAGTTCAAATCGTCACTAACGGTGTTGGTTTAGAGACTAACGCTGAGGATATTGTAGATAACGGTTGGGATATGGTCTGTGTCTCTTTTGACGGCCCCCCCGAGGTGCATGATAAATGCCGCGGCGTGCATGGCGCCATGGAGAAAGCAGTTGATGGCATCAAACGGATTCAGGAGCTTAAGGCGGAAAAGAAGACCTCGAAACCGGGTATCTATGTTTTAACCACGATTTCAATGAACAACCAGTACGCGTTAGTTGATACAGTTAAGGAGGCGGAGAAAATCCGACCTGACGGCATGATAATCTACTACTCGTGGTTCACTAACGAGGAGATTGGTCAAAGGCACACTGAAATCTACAAGGAGAAGCTGGGTGTTACACCGTTTGCTTGGAAGGGTTACGTACGTGATACCAGCACTCTTGATATAGAGCGTATCGCTGCGCAAGTTAAAGAAATTAAATCCTCCAAGTTTAAGACGCCCATCGTGTTTGTCCCTGACCTTAAAATAGAGGACATAAAGCAGTACTACACTCATCCTGAGGATTTCTTCGGCTACAAGAAATGCATCTCGCCATGGTTCCAGCTTGATATTATGCCAAACGGCGACGCCGTAACCTGCCGGGACTTCCCTGACTTCGTCACCGGCAACATTATTGAATCCACGATTGAGGAAATCTACAACGGCGAGCGGCATCGGGCGTTTCGGCGGGCTTTGCGTAGTTGCGAGAACGGAGTGTTCCCTGCATGTTCACGTTGCTGCGGACTCATGGGCTACTAAACTTGCGCTGTATGAATTGTTGGTGAAGGATGCTTGAAGCCAGAGCCGATTGACGTTGCACTCTTAACCCTTAACAGTGAACACAAATTGCGTGAGTGCATCGACGGTATCTACCGAAACGTACCTGTCAACCGACTGCTAGTTGTGGACGGCTTCTCAACGGATGGTACCCTTGGGATTTTAGAGGAGTACAATCGACGTTACGGTAACGTGGTGGTTGTTCAGGAGAAGGGTACCCGCGGCAGCGCACGCCAAAAGGCGATTGAGTTGGTTGAGACAGAGTGGTTTATGTATGTGGACAGTGACGTTGTGCTCTCAGACCGGTGGTTCGAGAAGGCATGGGCGCTGGTCGACGATAAAGTCGGTGCGGTTTGGGGCATTGAGATATGGTCGGTGCTGCGTAACTCGCCGGTGCTGCCGATTTTTGAGCGCGTCACACTACAGATTTTTGAGGAACGCGGCGGCACACACGATCTGCTGGTACGTACTAAAGCTGTGGCGGGTATTCATATACCGTTTGAGCTGCACACATACGAGGACGGCTACATCAAGCGATGGATAGAGAAAAACGGTTACCGAGTGGTGGGCGTGTATGACCCGTACTGCATGCATTACCGGCCTGAGCAGGTTTGGACGCTTGAGAAACACATCGGGTTTGCGGTCAGCGACTTAAAATACGCAATTTGGCGGCCAAAGTTGATGCTTAGTTACGGATTTTACAGCGGTATCGTGGCGGTGCAGATTTTCCTTTCGGAACGCGAAAAGAAGCAGGCGCAAAGGCGAAGCAACCCTAAGTAGCTTCCCTTTAGATTGCGTATTTTATTGTTACGTCGCCGTAGCCCGACATAAGCGTCATCACAAGGCTGCCTTCTCCACCCATAGTTGTGCCTTTTAGCCGTGTTGCGCTATCTGTGCTCGCTTCAAGTGTGATTCCCTGATGGCTGATTACGCCGTTTGCTACGCTTGCCGTAACCTGAAACTGAGTGTTCTGCGGCAGGCTAACTGTGACATCGCCTTTGTCGGTGATGACGCCCACTTCATGGACTTTGTCGGTTTGGACGTTTACGTTGCCGCTGCTGGTTGTCAGCGTGAGGTTGTATGTGGCGCTTTTGGGAAGCTTGATTATGAGGCTCGCGTGGTAGTCTACGGCTACATTGACGGGGCATGAGGCTACGGCTACAATTGTGGTGACGCTGCCATTCAATGTTTCTTTGGCGAGGGTTTGAATGTCTTTTAGGTAGCCGTATGGCGCTTGGGCTCGGTAGGTAACTATGATTTGGCTGCCCTCAGTCGGCTGGACGTCTATATCGCCGTTAAACGTCGATGCTTTTATAACGACTGTATCTTTGGGCGTAAAGTACGATGTGTCCTCTCGCTGCTCAGGCGGTGCCAAAGCGTTGTATATTACCGCTGCGACGCAGACGCCGATGACTACAGCTATGACGACTAATGCGAGTATAATGTTTTTTGTTGAACGCTTCAAGATTCCCTAACTCCGGCTCCCTGTGGGTTCTGTGAATGTTTGGAGGTTTTAATATATATCCCCAAAAGACGCCGCTCTATAACACGTTTAAGTGCAGCTTTTTTGTGATTACCTTTAACAGCAGGAGCCGCCATTTACAGTTAAAAGGCTGACCCACTTTGGTTGACACATGGCGTGAACCCTACCACGTAGTAATAGAACTAGTGAACAAAGACTGCAAAATGGTCGAAAAACTAAGCAACCTAGGGTTCCAGCACATGAAAGTCGTTGACGTGCGAAGCAGCACCACCGGTTCAGTACGGCACCTGATGGACCTCGGCGAGGAACAAGCCAAAAAAGTCCCTAAAGAACTCTCAGCGCCGGGCCACGTCGAAGGCAAATCCGCCGTCTGGCTCGAATCCAAAGGCTGCAACGTATGCAACACCATCCTCAAACACAACGCTTTCCTAGTAAACGGCAAAAGCATGCAAGACGGCGTCATCTCATATAGCTTCATGGTGCCTACACGCGACGCCTACCGCGGCATCATCGAAGACCTCGAGAAAGCCGGCTACAAAGTCAACGTACGCAAAGTCGGCAAATTCGAGCAGCACATCGACGTCCTAACAGAGAACCAAGAACGCATCTTCTGGCTCGCGCTCAAAAGCGGCTTCTTCGACTATCCCAGGCAGGTAGGGCTAGCAGAGTTGGCGGCAAAACTGGGAATATCGCCGGCGACGCTCTCAGAGATCATGCGTAGAGGCACAAGACGGCTGCTGGAGCACTACTTCAAAAGAGAACTATAAATTCGATATTCGATAGCGGTAGACTACTGTGTTGATTTTTCCTATTCCGTAAATGGGTTTTATATCTAACCTGCCAAATTAGCGACTAATAAGGTATTGATCACAATATGGTAACTGAAAAAGTTTTTATTATATGCATAATCTCGTTTTTGGCTGATTTGACGGGTGGATTAGTTTTCTCAATCTTAGGTATCCCTGATAAAATTGAATTTTTAATAAATGTAGGTATTACAATGATTAATTCCACTTCTAACGCGCTACCCAGTAGTGCACCTCAACAGGCGTATATAATCGCTAACAATGGTATAACGCTATTACAATTAGTTCAATCAGCATTAGTGTTCTTACCGTTTGCTATTCTGATTGCTTTAATCATTTCCTTTGTATTTTTTAGAGAACACTAATTAGACAATGATAAAACAAGGGAAAGAATCATCCGCATACTTTCGTTTACAGTAAGGTAATTTTATGGTTCCAAGTTAGCTTGTTTTGTTTAGGGCAGCCGAACTTTACCAATATCTTATATGTCAATCGCTTTGTAAGTTGCTTCAGTACCGGAGGGTGCATTTACCTACTTGGCTAAAAAGAAGGCCCCTGACGAAGTAAGGGCTTCAAAGGAATTTAATGCTTACTATACTGGATTGAACAGAACTGGTGAAACATACAAGAGGATTACTGCTTGCATAGAGTCTATAAAAGAGAACTGGCAGGTTGGCGATAAGGTTGGAAGGAAAAAATTTCCAGATTATTACGTGGAAAAGTATGGCATCAATAACTTGTACAGACTGCAAGTTGGCGATTGCAGGCTTGCTTATACGATAGTCGCTGATGGCTGTAGATTGGTTGCGGTTGTTTTGGAGTATTTTGAGTCGCATAAAGTGTATAGTGAACGGTTTGGGTATGGTACTTAGAGTTGGGTGCTTGTTTCTAGGAGTTGTTTTAGTTTTGGGTTGTCTGGGAATATCCAGATTATCTTTTTTGTGTTGAAGGCTATTTTGTTGGAGCTTTCTAGGTATTGTAGTATGCGGTTGAATGTTTGGTACTGTATCTGTTTTGGCAGGGATTTCCAGAGTTGCTTTTTGGTGGGGTATGCGCCGCTTGTTTTGATTGCGTTTTCTACCATTAGTATGGTTTGTAGGTTGGGTTCGTGTATTATTTTGGTCGTTTTTCTTTCCTCCTTGTGTGGCGGTTGTTTTTCAATCATTAATTAGTTATACAAATTTATATAATTTGTGCAGGTGATGCTGCATGTAAACTTTCCATGTAGCTGAGTATCCATAGTTATTTACCTATTTGCTCTATTAGCCGTTCTATGCAGAAACGATAGAGGGGGTCCTCTGAGGGCCTCTTTTTTAGTTAGGTAGGGAGGGGGAGGTAGCTTTGAGACGGGTCGGTCAGGTTATTTGGGTAAACTTTTTAATGACGATTTGCCGAAGTTATCGGTGAGGATTTGACTTTGGAGAAGAAATGTTCTGTCTGTAAGAAGACTTATACTACGTTTGATGCTAAGTCGAAGTATTGCAGTAGCGCATGCGCGAAGAAGGGCGGTAAAAAGTAGAACTGCGCCGGCACGCTTTTTTTCGTTTTCCCGCAATTTTTGTTAAGTTAAAAATTTCTTTGGGCTAAGCTATTGGGTCACCGATGATAAATGAATGACCACCAAGGAAGGCAGCTAACAACTACAATCCGCAACTAGTATCTATTTAAGGGGTAGCTATAGAAAATCCAATCAACTTCTACACGCCCAATACCAAAAAAGAAAAAAGCCCTCGCCACCGCTACAGCCAACCTACAATCCAATCAGACATATATACAGAAAAAAAGCGTAGACTACTAAGTTAAGGGCTATAAAGAAATAAAATATTAGGGGCACCCAAAAAAGAGTGCATATGTTTTGCGCTTTTAGGCTTTCTTTACGTGTGCCTTGAGTGCAGCAACGTTTTCTTCGTGCTCGCTCTTGCGGCGTTCGTCAACTGGTAGACCAGCCATCCAAGCTTGCTGCTTGCTTACGCCTGCAGCTTTAAGCTCGTTTGGGCTAAATCCCTTGCCAGTTTTCTTTTTGCCATTTGGAGCCGTGATGGTTGGTTTAACGTGGTGCATTAGTATGGTCCGTCTCCTTTACGTTGACGTTTAACACCATTGTGTTTCTTTGCGCCTCTTCTGTGTGCTGGACGAACTTTTTCTGCGCCTGCACCGCGGTGGTGTAAGCCTCTAACGTTCTTGCCTGCACTTGTCATGCTGCGGAATACGCGGCTTGTGTGCTGTGGCTCGCAAATCCAACTGACATCTTTGTCAGACATGATAGTCGGCGCTTTTGGATCAACCAGGATAACTTCGAACCACTTGTGTCTGCCGTCTTCGCCAACCCAGTAGCTGTTGAGAACTTCAAGGTTCGGGAAGTGCTTTGCGGTTCTTTCCTCAGCGATTAATCTGATGCTCTTCGCGGGCTTGAATTTGTTAACACCCATGCGTTTTGGGCGTCTGCCTGCTTTTGGACGAAGCTTTCTTAGGCCACCTCTGCGGACTTTGGTTCTTGCCATTACGAAGCCCTGTTTGGCTTTGTAGCCGAGTCCTCGTGCTTTGTCGAGTCTGGTTGGGTGTTCGATTCTAACGGTTGAGGGCTGTTTACGCCATTGTACTAGACGTTGGCGGTTTAGATCTTCGACGAAGCTTTTTTCGGGTTGAGCCCATTCGTCGGCGATGTATTTGTATGCCATAGTTTTTCACTTTCTCGTTGTTTTTTGTTTGCGGTTCAGCCTTTCGGCCACATCCCAACGGACAAGGTTGTCCGTCTGCAGTTCCCAAGAAAACAGCATGCAGTGAAATAAACCTTTGCTAAAAAATTGTTTACCAGCAGCGTTTAAAGGGGCGCTTAACATCTTCAAGCCTGCAGCCGACTACGTCAATGTCGTCGATGCTTCCAATGCCCTTCTGAGCGGCTGTACGAATATGACTGACACTATGAGGATCAATATCCATGACGCGGGCACATGTAGCATCAGTTGCAACCGCATCCCTGCCTGCAACGATCACGCCCAACTTTACAGGTGTGCCATTCGATGGACCCTTACCTTCCATACCAACAAAACCGTCCACCACAACTAACTGCGGCTTTAAAACACTGTTTATATCCACAATGACTTTGCTTATTCCTTTTGCGTGATATACGAACTTCATCTTATCCGGCAGCAACCCAAACATGTTCTTCATGCCCAATGTGACTTTAGTAGCAGTGTGAGTTTTCATTTTTGCCGCGCTTATAACTGCTGACTCTGCCACTATTTTTGGTACTGTTACGTCTTTCAGGGCGTCGCCGTCTGGAATGGGTATTTTGACTTTGTCTTTTTCATGCCGCAGGTTAAGAAATTCTATGCCTTGACGACGGCACATATCAGCCATCCCAGTGGCTTCAAACGCTTTATCGGCGTTAGTCATTGACGCATCGGATTCTACCACCAAGATTTCGATGGGGAGAGCTCTTAGCCGGTTTATTATTGCTTCGACAACGATGGGGTCGGTTGTGGCGCCTGTGTCCCAAGTCATGGTTGTAATAAAATTAACCTTGATTAAAACTCGACTGTAGCCTGCAAGCGCGGATTTGTAGTCGATTAAGTCAAGCGCTCCATAGACTGCGTCGAGACCGCGCTCGCCTCTGGTGATAGCTACCTGTGGTTTAACCAAAGAAGGCACCATTTCCTATTTGGGTTAAGCATGGCTTTAAAGGTTTATAGCAGAAAACCTACAGCTAAACCCAACGTTAACCCCAATATTATGGGAAATGGGAGTCCTGGGAAGAGGCCGCGTTTCTCAAGCATGTAAAATGTGATTACTGAACCGATCATAATGCCCGCAATTGAGGCGACTACTGGGAGTATGCTGTAGGCGAATTGGAAGTAAATTGCACCCGTCAAAACGGAGTAGAAGACTAAGTCGCCTAGCCCCATTTGAATTTCTTTGAATGAGTAGCTGAGTCCGCTGAGTTGGTCGAGACCGTTTTCGGCGATTTTTCCGACTGGGCCTCGGTAGACAGCTATGATGTCGTAGATTGATAGGAAGATTAGGATTACTATTACGCTAAGCAGCCCTGCGTATTGAAGGAATGAGCTGCCGAGGTAGATGCCTAATGCGCCTCCGATGCAGATTACAGCTGCGTTTCTTGCTGCTCCACCGAATTTGAAGATGGCTAAGTCGAAGAGGGCTGTAATTGTGATTGCTAAAGTAATTATTAGCCAATCTGCATATGGTAGGGAGTAAAGAGCGGCTGTTAAATAAACAAACGAAACAAGCAGCGCAGCAGTTGTCATCGCTATGGTGATTAGTATGCTGATGAGTTTTTTGCTTTTGCGTTTGAGCAGTATGTAGAAGACCGTTGCGCTTATTGCCAGTAGAATCACAAAGTAGAGGGCGTTGTAGAGTGGTGCGCCTGGTGTGTCTTCGCCTGCGGGTGCGGATGGGTAAACGAGTTCAGTTTGGTGCGGCGCTAATAGTAGTGCGCAGAGGAGCCCGAAGGCTAAGCTGGCGAGAATTGGCAGCAGATAGGTTGCTTCGAATTTGAAGCTGCTGTGCTCAGCTGGCTTCGGCGGGGTTGGGGTTTGGGGTTGGGTCATGTAGGTGGCTCGAGCTGGTTTATGGCTACTGCCGCATTTAGAT
>CAYPGY010000076.1:0-12324 GCA_964410435.1 uncultured Candidatus Bathyarchaeia archaeon | reverse complement strand
GATAACAGAAACATTACCCGCAACTAGACCAGTGGGAATGGTTATGTCGTACGTCACGGATTTTTTATCTCCCCCTCGGAAATAAAGCTCAACCGCCAGTCCAGCAGAGGCGTTGATAAGCGAAACCTTTGGAGGGTTCTCTTTTTCCCAGTTGGCTTCCAAGGTTACAGTAAAAGTTTTATCGTCTACTGAAATGGGATACGAGAAAAGAGTGATGCATTGATGGTTATGCCAAATCAATAATGTACCAGTTATGGTGACAGCAACAAGCATCAGCACAATTACTATAATGCCGGAGGTTTTTCTTTTCACATTAATCAAGAAATTCCTGATTTACTTGGGTATATAATTTACGCAAATAACGATCTAAGGGGCTGTATGGCACTACCACAACGTTCCAAGCATCAGATGGATGAAAACAAACCTTATGGGTGAGGTTTGCTTGTATGAAGTCTAGGGTGCCGTTTGGCTGTCTGATGGTGAAGAGTACCGTGAAAGACTTGTTAAGGAAGCCCTGAAAAGGGGCAGTAGCGAAGACAAGCAGCGGTACAGCCTACTGCAGCAGCGTAAAACAATAATTTTTCAGCGCCTACTTGAGTTAGCGGCGGCACAGGTTGAACTGAATCTGAGAGATACTCAGAACATTTTACCCCTAAAACCCGCCAGTCGCCCTTTGCCAAATAATACCTCAAAAACACTGGGGCCATCACGCCCAACGCTAACGCGTAGTAAGCGGGAGGAAGCGGATTTTGATGCTAAACATCAACAGTACATAGCGGCTCTAAAGGGCTACCAAACGCAAAATGCCTCTTTGCTCTCGGAGAGATTCAAACTTATGACTGAATATTTGGCGTTGCAATCAGCGCATGCAGCATTAGAGGAAGAAGAGAAGTGGCTGCTTCTCTCTATGGCGATTAAAAACCAGTCGAGCTTACTGGGCTACATGCAAGGCGATAAAGAAAAATAAGGCATTTCTATAGCCTATTGCAGGTTTACTTAAGCTGCCAAAAAAGCAAGGTGTTTAGAGGCGGAACTTGTGGCCTTTTCCTGCGTCTGTACCAAATTCCTTGGATAGTTGCTCAAGCAGCGCTTTTTGGTTAGCTGTAAGCTTCTCCGGCACAGATATGCCGACTCGCACGTTCAAGTCACCTCGTCCGTAACCGCGAAAACGGGGCATCCCTTTGCCTCTCAGCGTGAAAACTTCGCCCACTTGAGTTCCCGGATGAATTCTAATAGTAGTGGGTCCGTCAAGTGTAGGAACAGTTATATCTGCGCCTAAAGCGGCCTGCGGGTAATTCAACATTGCAATATGCCAGAGGTCGTCGCCTTCACGGACGAACTGCGGATGCTGCTTAACATGGATTATAACATATAAATCGCCTGTTTCGCCGCCAAGCGGTGCAGCTTCACCTTCTCCGCGCAGTCTACGCTGATGACCTTCGTCTACGCCCGGCGGAATCTTTACAGTGATCGTTCTGCGTTTACGTTCAAGTCCCGTTCCGCGGCAGTTGCTGCAAAGGGCCTCGATGATTCGGCCTTTGCCTTTGCATGTGGGGCACGCCGTGACCTGCACATACATAGCAAAGCCAGCTTTACGCATGTTCTGTACTTTGCCCTGTCCATTGCAGGTTGGGCAAACCCGTGCGGTACTACCCGGTGCGGCGCCTGATCCCCCGCAGACTGTGCAGTGCTCGGTACGTGATACAATAATATCTTTCTCTACGCCCTTAGCTGCTTCCTCTAAAGTTATCTGTAGATCATAGGCTAAGTCTTGACCGCGATTCTGTGTCTGTTCATAGCCGCCGAAGCCCCCGCCGAAAATCGAGCGGAATAAATCGCCGAAACCCATATCACGGAATACACTGTCAAAGTCGGTGCTGCGGAATATGTCCTCTTGGCTGTAACGTTGGTCGAAGCCTGCGTGACCTAGATTATCGTATTGGCTGCGTTTCTGGTCGTCGCTTAATACTGCGTAGGCTTCGCTGATTTCCTTGAACTTTTCCTCCGCTCCGGGCTCCTTGTTACGGTCTGGGTGGTACTGGAGTGCGAGTTTCCGGTAGGCGTCCTTGATTTGGTCTTTAGTCGCGGCTTTATCCACGCCGAGAACTTCATAGTAGTCACGTTTCTGGGACATTATGGCGTTACCTTGATGAATTATTGACTTTAGGTAGAATGGCTTAGGGTTGGATTTAAGTAATACGCATCTTTATGCAGGGTTCTTTGTGATCTTTTCAATAAGAAGCCACCTTTTGAAAACATCATGTCCAAGACGCGTTATGTTATTACCGACTGTTGACAACAGATGCTTATATACGGTTTTTCTGGCTAGTTTTTTGTATGGTGAATCATTTTTGCAGACTACGTCGGGCTTAAGTGAGGAGCAGGGCCAGTTGCTCTGTGACGAAATCGCTAATATGCTTCTAAACACGATCGAGGCGCAAGACATCGACAATAAAGTTGAAGCAGTCGTAAAAGTGTTTCTTAGAAGACAAAAAATCGACGGCGACCCAGCCAAGTTGGCAAAAAAAATCTCGTGGTCAATCAAAGTGAGGCTTGCACGGTAATGGAGGTGAATTGTTTGGTTAGAGGTGAAAATAGCACGACGCAGGGTTTTGCGTCGCCTGCCAAGATTCAGCATTGCCTTAAAGGTGCACATTATCCATCCACTAAATCCGACCTCGTAGATTTGGCGAAGCGTAATAACGCACCGGGCGACGTAATGTCGGTTCTATATTTGATTCCCGAGAAGGAGTATATTTCCCCAGCGCACGTCATGAAGGAAGTAGGAAAAAAAGAATAACCCCTTTTTTGAGTTTGAGCTTTTTGAGGTTTAACGGCTTGGTAGAAAACATAGGTAGATCACTTGATGATTCAAGATATGGTATAGCAACCCTGCAGCCGAACCGCGCAATACGAAGATGCTGCATCAGAAATCTAAGAGTAGAATACATCTTAAATCAAGTCGCAATCATTCTAACTCTGCCGAAATCCTGCACTAAATGCAAATGCATGGACGAATGCACAGATGACTTCATACTGCAAATAATAGAAAAAAACCAAAGCAGTCAACCCCAAACGAGGTCAACCCGCTATTTTATCCCCTGAAAGAGGAGCGGCAATTAGCCGCTTAGATCTCTACACCTGTACGTCTAGGAGGCGATGGGCCAGTTGGGCCATCTAAACCGATTGGGCCGATCTCAGGCAGCCTGTCGCTTAATCTGCGTTCGGCAGCAATCTCAGCTTCCTCTAGAATTTGTAGGGCATCCGCACTTGCAGTGATGTTTCCTACCTGAATGTCATTGCTGCCGCTTGTGGTGGTGCAGATTTCAGTTAACAAGTTGCCGATGTTACCCAGCTCTGCGCTTGCTTCTGGGAATATTCCACACATTTCGGTGCGTACATTATTAAGTAAACCCTTTGCAGGGGCTAAAACAGCCACAACGTCGCCGAGTTCTGAAACAGTGCTAAGGCGCATGGAAACGCTTTGAAGTGCAAGTGAAGAGTGGCTCAGCATCTTTTCGACTTTGCGGATTTCAGCTAACTCCGTTGCGAGAATGTTTGCTCGCTGATCATCGCGCTGAGACATCGCTTTTATGATTCTACCGAATATTTCTTTATCGCGATTCTGGAAACGAAGGATAGCCGCGTCCAAATTACGTGTTTGGGCATCTAGGCGCTGTGTAACCGCTGTAATCTGCTCTTTTAAGCCAACTGTTGGTTGGCCGACGTTTTTAATTTTGGAAACTAGGGACTCTGAATCTGAGTCTTTTTCTTTCTGTTTCCATCTGTCAGTGAATCCTCTAACCACTATACATTTCCCCAACCCACATGGCAGCTGCGGCGAATAAAAGAATGTTCGCAATACTTAATTAAAACCGCATAATACCTGCATGATCGTTTTAGCAATAAATGCGGCAACTTTTGAGGCGCAGATAACCACAATTTTAAGTGCTGCATGGATAAAAAACAAATATAGTGAATATGGAAACTTTGCCGCTGCCGCCACTGCGTTAATCCAACATAAAAATAGTGATAACTACGAGCTACTTCAACAACGACTAGATCATCATTTTGTTGTCTAAAGATTGAAATTTTAGGGTTTATCTAAATGTTGCCAGAAAAAGCCTAAGTAACAAGCAAGAAGAGCCCTTAAAATTTTTAAGGCAAAAAGGCACCTTAGAAGTTATAATGGTGCGGTAACCGGGATTTGAACCCGGGTCCTAGACTTGGCAAGCCTATGTACTAACCAAGCTGTACTATTACCGCGCTTTAGCTACGCAACAATCGGAAAACTTCCTAATAAACTATATTTTTTGCTCACGCGATTTTTCTATTCATATGATAGGGAAAGCCTCTAAGAATCACTCAACAAACGAACTTTCACGACCTAATTCTCTAATAAAAGAGCACACCTACATGAAGGTGACGGTGTACACATCATAAGATATCCAGAGACATCACAGTAACAGGCTTAAATTGTTAAAACTTGAAAATCAGTAAGAGAGACCCATGCGCTTCACAAAATCAAGAACGCGTTTATATTCTTCGACATATCGTGTTCCTTTCTCAGTAAGTTTACACGATACATCATCAGTTATTAATCCCAAATCTACAAGGTCTTGAAGATAAATTTTTAAGCGATCATAGGGAACGTTAATTTTCGTTTGGACTTGGCTAAGAACTATCTTTTCGGGACCCGCACTTTCTTGGAGAACCGTTAACAGGTCGCCGTAAATTATCATTTTGTTCCGTCGAGGGAATTTCTTCACTATTCTTGCTCATCCCTTTTCCCATATAGCGCCTTGTAGGTGATGTAAAGAAACACCGCAAGACTACCCAAACGGAATGTCAATCCTCCGAAAAGAGCAAAGTAACTTGCGTCAACAACCCAAATCAACTGTGAATATTGCTCTATCGCTAAAAGAACATATCCTAATGTACTGGCGACTGTTTTAGCATCAGTTCTGTTATTTTTCAATGTATGTATGACAATGTAGCCGAGACTGATGAAACTGAAGGTTCGGACAACGAAATAACAGTGCCTATACTCTTCTAAGGAAATGTCTGGAGAAATAACTGTTACAAGTAGAGTCATGATTACAAATATTAATGCCAATAATGCAAGTATGATTTTCCAGAGTAGTCTTGCATTTTTTTCTGCTTTTGAGAAATAATACGTTATTGCTAGAACTAAGAAGGCGAAGCCTCTTACAAAAAGCTGTACCCAACCTAATTCTGGAAAATTAAAGAAACTGTAGATTATTGTTGAAACGGTATAAGAAACCCCGAGAAAGCCGAATCCGATGGGTAACCCAAGATATTGAGTTTTACCCGTTAATTGATAAGGCTTGATCATGAATCGTACAAGGATGAAGCAGACAACCGCTGAAATGACTTCAATTATGATGTGTTCTGTAGTATAGAGCATGATGAATAGGTGTTATCGATCTACGCTTATTTCCTTTTCTTCAAGACTATAAAGAGGCATATCATGATAATGCGGGTATAAGCGTTGAAGCCACAATAGACTCCTTACAGGTAACCGGTGAAGATATTTTTTAAACGGAAATTCATTTTGGACCCCTGCTTCAAAATCCAGCCGAAGCATTCTATGCTTACATTTGCTCTCTTTGCAGCCATACAAAAGAAGATTCGGGTTGCCATAGTTTGCGACTAAAATTTCAGTTGTACATCGGCAGTTTTCACAGCGTTGCGCTCGTACTTGATCATTCAACACGTACCCTTCGATCAAACGAACACTCCACGATTTTTCTTTAATATTATGGTACATTCCAAAAAACGTCCTAAAAAATGAGTCCTAAAAAACAGGCAATATTTCTGATGTTGCATTGTTTCTGTGCTTAAAATTTGTTTGTGGTTGAGTTTTTGAAGCAACAACGTTCTTTTTGAGTGTAACTTTTCAGAATGACACCTTGAGTGTGTACGGATACTTTATGCACATACACGATCTTATCTTATTCCTTAAGGTATTATAGATTAACTAATTCAGATGTAACTACGAATCAGTGATAAGTATCCGCTGTAAAGAGAGCCTGTTCGGTTTCTTGTTCAAAATTTTCCATCTTGAGGTTGCCTTCATAAGGGAGTTATATACCTTCCACCAATTTGGGGTGTAACTTAAGATTAGAGGATATGTGTGTATATGAAACAAATTGCGGATAAAAACAGAAAAGAGATAGAAGCTAAACTTGCACATGTTTTCGATGAAGAGATCGATGGATTACCCTCAGATTTGCGTGCAATATTGCTAGATGATATGGTGACAGCCTTCGAAAATAGATTAAATGTGTTAAATAATCTTACTGTAAAAACGGCGGTCTAACGTATCGCATGGAGATAAATACTGATTACTAATCCATAAGTGATTTATATCCAGACGGAGAATCTTTATCAAAATAAGAGGAAATAAAAGTGCGTCGATCAAAACTCGAAATGTATGTTGACATCTTAACAGTGCTTGCTCATCGTGGCCCCCTAAAGCTTACCCACGTGATGTACAAAGCCAACGTTAACTGCAGCGTCCTCAAGGAATACTTGGACTTCCTCATGAAGCAGGGACTAGTCGAAGAGCGCACCATTGGCAAGCGACGCGTGGTTTTCGCCGTTACCCCGAGGGGTATTACGGTTTTGAAGTACTTTAAGGAACTTAAGCAAGTTCTGCCTATAGTAGAGGAAGCTCGAAGTCAGATTCCTGTTCCCTACTAAACATCTTTCTTTTGCTCTGTATCTTATGTTATTTTTGTTAGGGTTGTTTTTATTTTGTTTGATGTTGACTCCAGATACATACTTATGTGTCGCAAGACTTAATAAACAGTAAAGTGCTTATGTATTCAACAACTGTACACAAGAAAAACAACTCGGGGATAGTATGTTTGATTAGAAACGAAGTTTCCAATAAAAAATCGCTGAATATTTTCGAAAAGATAGAAGAGAGCCTCGAGAAGCTGAACGATAAAATGGAAGTAATGATAGAACTGCAAAGAAATAACTGTGGCGCAAGTAACCCAAAAGCGGCTCCTACGTTACCTGATGCATCATTGGATGTTATGACTTTGCTATCTATGCCGGATCACCTCAGAAAAACAGCCATGACGATTTGCCGCAGCGGCAGAGCAACCGCAGAAGAAATTTCGGAGCAGACAGAACGTGCAAGAGCAGTCGAGAGCGCATACCTAAACCAGCTAGTAATCATGGGGTATCTTAAAAAGGAACGTAAAGGACGCAAAGCGTACTTTTATGTAGATAGAGAATCACAGAGTTGAATAACATGACTAAAATCATCGCTGTACACTCATACAAGGGCGGTACTGGAAAAACATCCATGTCCGTTAACTTGGCTGCTTCTTTCGCTAAAGCAGGTAAAAAAGTCTGTGTGTTCGACCTTGACTTCCGAGCTCCAAGCTTGTTTGCCATCCTCAAAGCGCAGGACGTAGAATACTGGTTTAACGATTACCTGAACAATAGCTGCGAAATCAACAGTGCACTAATTGATATGAGCAGCAGAATCAGCGGAGGCGGCAAATTTTACGCTTGCCTTGCTAATCCATCGACAGAAGCCATACGTGACATCTCTTCAAAAGACCGCAAATGGGAAATGCGTGCACTGGGCCGATTACTTGCATTACGCGAAAGCCTACTGAGAGACCAAAAATTTGACTACTTAGTCTTCGACACGAGCCCAGGCTTGCAGTACAGCTCTATCAACGCTATCGTTGCAGCGGACTTTGTAGTTGTAGCAACAACAGGAGACCGATCAGACGTAGACGGAACAAAACGTATGCTTGCAGAACTCTACAACCTCTTCGAGAAGAAAACTGGCTTAGTGCTTAACAAGGTGCTTGATCCATCCGCTACTTCACGTAAGACAGAAATGTCTGCGAAGATAAAATCTGATTACCAGGTTCCGCTGCTGGGTATTGTGCCCTGCTTCTGTGAAGTGCTAAGGGCTGAGGGCAACTTTATCTTTGTTCAGGATAAACCTGATCATCCATTCACAAAGATAGTTGGCGAGATGGCTAAGAAGATAGAGAACAACGAAGTAAACTAAACCATTTTTCTTTTCTTTGTTTCTACAAAACGCTTAAACTATGCCGTCTGCTAGGTTTGCAGAGGAGACTTGATTATTTGAGTTTAGAAAGGTCCGCTATTATACTTGCAGGCGGTATGTCAAAGGAACTTGATGGAAAAGAAGTGCTTGAATTGGAAGGCAAACCGCTAATAAGCTACGTTGTCGAAGCAGTTCAGGACATCGCTGAGCAAGTTATCGTCGTTACGGATTCGCAGGAAGTTGCAGATGTATACGCTAAAGTTGTGCCCACAGCAGACTTCGTCGTTAACAAAAGTGACCTTAAAGGTCCACTTGCAGAAGCGGTGGCGGGGTTTGAAGCTGCGGAAGGCGAATATGCGCTTGTACTGCCGTCCGGAAGCCCATTTGTGTCACCTGAGCTAATTCAGTTGCTCTTCGAATTATGCATCGGAAAATCAGCGGTTGTTCCAAGATGGACAAACCAAGAATGTGAGCCGCTGCATGCAGTCTACAACACAAAGGTTGCTCTCGAAACTGCAAAACCGCTACTAGAGGAAGGGGTAGATGACATGGTAACTTTGGTTGAGAAGCTTCGTGGAGTACGCTACCTCTCAACCATGGTTATTGAGCAGCTTGACCCCGATTACCGCTCGTTCTTCACGGTTACAACGCCTATTGCACTCAAGAAAGCGATAGCTATGGCTAAACCTCAACCTAAAGGAAGAGTTAAGCCGATTAAGAAGAAACAAAGAAAGTAGCGGATTAGATGCCTTTTTTCTTCTAACCCCCGTAATTTTGCTCTTAAGAGCCGCTGATTTTAGACGGGCCCACGCATACGCATTTTATGTTGATTTAAGAAAAAGCAAAAATTGCTAAAAGGACATTAAAAGAAAATAAAAAAGAAAGTAAGGTTAGTTTACTTTACTTTGTAGTCGTTTGCGTCTTCTACTGTTGGTTCAGCGCCGCCTTCGCCTGTTGGGCCAGTTGGACCTGCTTCAGCTCCCGCTGGGCCAGCTGCGCCAGGTTGCGGCCCCGCTTGGCTTTGTGCCTGCTGCTGTTTTGCGGCTTCCGCTGCTGCCTGCTGGTAAACTTTGGTGCCTATTTCCTGTAGCACCTTCTGTAGGGCGTCTGATTTGGCTTTCATGGCTGCTGTGTCGTTGCTTGCTAACGCGTTTTTGAGGTCTGTTACTGCTGCGTCGAGTTTAGTGGTGTCTTCTGGGCTGATTTTGCCTGTTAGGTCTTGCTTTGTGCGTTCCGCTGTGTATACTAAGCTGTCTGCAGTGTTACGTGTTTCTGCTTCTTCTTTCTTCTTGCGGTCTTGCTCAGCGAATTGTTCTGCTTCACGGATTAGGCGTTCTTTCTCTTCGGGAGATAGCTTTGTTGATGCGCTGATTGTGATTTTGTTTTGTTTACCTGTTCCGCGGTCTTTAGCTGTGACGTTTAGAATACCGTTTGCGTCGATATCGAATGTTACTTCGATTTGTGGTACGCCTCTTGGTGCAGGCGGAATATCCATCAAATTGAATTCGCCTAATGAAACGTTGTCTGCGGCCATTGCGCGTTCGCCTTGGAGTACGTGGATGGTTACTGCATTCTGGAAGTCCTGTGCTGTGCTGAATACTTGGCTGCGTTTTGTGGGGATGGTTGTGTTTTTCTCAATGACTTTAGTCATTACGCCGCCGAGTGTTTCGACGCCTAAGCTGAGTGGTGTAACGTCGAGTAGCAGTAGGTCTTTTACTTCGCCTGTGACGACGCCGGCTTGGATTGCTGCGCCGATGGCTACTGACTCCATGGGGTCAATGCCGCGTTCTGGGGCTTTGCCTAGTAGTTGCTCTACGAAGCGCTGTACCAGTGGCATCCGTGTCATGCCGCCGATTAAGATTATTTTGTCTACCTGCTGAGGTGTAAGTTTGGCGTCTTCTAAAGCTTTTAGCAGTGTGGGTCGTGTGCGTTCAATTATTGGCTGGGCAAGTGATTCGAGTTTGGTGCGTGTAAGGGTCATATGTAGGTGTTTTGGTCCTGAAGCGTCTGCTGTTAGGAAGGGCAGGTCAATGTCTGTGCTCATCAATGTCGAGAGCTCGATTTTGGCTTTTTCTGCACCGTCTTTTAGCCTGCTCATTGCCATGCGGTCGCCTGAGACGTCTACGCCTGTTTGACGCTTGAATTCCTCAACTAGGTAGGTCATGATTGCACGGTCAACGTCGGTTCCGCCGAGTTGTGTGTCACCTGAAGTGGATAATACTTCGAACACTCCTTTACCGAAATCCATTAAGGTGACATCGTGGGTGCCGCCTCCGAAGCTGAAGACGAGGATTTTCATTTCTTGCTGTAGCTTGTCGATACCATAGGCGAGGCATGCAGCAGTCGGCTCGTTTAGGATGCGCATGACTTCGAATCCGGCGATTTCGCCTGCGTCCTTGGTTGCTTGGCGCTGGTTGTCGTTGAAGTGGGCTGGCACGGTGATTACGGCCTTGTTTATGCTTGTGCCGAGGTAGGTTTCAGCGTCTTTCTTTATTTTCTGTAGTATGAATGCGCTAATCTGCTGAGGTGTGTATTCTTTACCATAAATTTGGGCTTTATAGTCGCTGCCCATCTTGCGTTTGATTTCAAAGAGGGTTCCCTCAGGGTTGGTTGTTGCCTGCCGCTTTGCGGGTTCACCGACCAGTAGTTGCCCGTCTTTTGTAAAGGCTACAACTGATGGGAACATCTTACCCGCCATTGTGGGCCCTTCGGCGCTGGGGATAACGGTTGCGTGTCCCCCTTCATAGATGGCTGCGGCTGAGTTGGTTGTTCCTAAGTCTATACCTAAGACTTTCTGGTTGCTTTTTGGTGTACTCATTTCTTTTTTCCTCCAAACTTTTGTTATTTTTATTTTAATTTTGTTACTTTGATTTCGGTTTAGCTACCCTAACAATGGCTGGACGTAGAACTTTATCCCGCAAAAGGTAGCCCTTGCGGATTTCCTCTAAAACAGTGCACTCCTTAACGTCGTCGCATTCTTCAGCGGCTATTGCGTCGTGGCAGCGTGGATCAAACACTGTACTCCCAGTGCACTCTATTGGTGTAACTCCCTCTTGCTCAAGAACCTTCCTTAGCTTCCTATATGTCATTTCTACTCCGTCGAGGAGGCATTTCTGTGAAGCATCTGCGCCTTTGCCGGCTTTAATGGCCAGTTCCAGTTCGTCTACGACATCTAGTAGTTGTGTCATGATGCGTTCGCTGCAGTAGCTTCTTATTTGCTCTATTTCGCGGTCGAAGCGTTTGCGTTGGTTATCGTAATCTGCTTGTAGGTACTGTAGACGGGTTAGGAAGTCTTGTGAGCGTTTCTTTTCTGTTTCTAGCAGCTTCTCGATTTCGAGTGCTGTATGGTCGGGTTTGGTTTCGGTTTCCGGTGGGGATTGCACTTTTGTTTCTTTTTCCTCTGTCAAGGCTATTCATGCTCCTTATGAGAGATATCTTTTCATTTTGGCATCGACTGGGTCAGTGGTTTCTGCTTCCGCGGCGACTGTATCGTCGATTGGTTCAGGGCGACCTTTTTTGTGTTCTAGTTGACGGCCAGTGGCTGCTGCAAGGTTGGTTTGTTCGACGAATTTACGGAATATGATTTCTGCTACTTGGTCGCCGACTGCTTCTTCTTTTAGTTCGGCGTTGAAGAAGTGTTTCTTGAAGGATTCTACGATTTCAGCTTTGTTTAGGGTTACTGTTGAGTTTGTTGTAGTGTCATTCCAAGCTTGCCACATTAGTTTGGCCCCGAGCTCGACTAGGATGTTCACCATTGTGGTGTAGTCTATATCGTAGGGTTCGTCTCCACTTAGGAAGCGTCCCTTTGTGAGTAGGATTTTTTTGTCGTTTTCCGGGGTGACTGTTAGACTTCTACGCATTTGTTCACCAGCACATACGGTGAAACTGCACCGCTTCACCTTATGCACACCTGTGCACGCACGCTTATAAACATATTGCCAATCCACCCCCACAAATACATGGCACAATAAATGGATCATTAAAACCGCATGCGGTACAATTCACCTGACCTTTTTAGACGCGAAACAGATCAGCCGCTACATAGCAGCTTATAGCCTAAGCAGGGAATTGCAAGGCAACTATCATTATGCCATAACTGCTTTTATAGCGGGTAGGGAGGTAGCGTTAGAACAACAAAAGCCAGAACTTGCCACAGCATACATTTCGGTATGCACTTAATTAGTAAATCAAAAAAAGAACGGTTGTTTCATCAGCTCTTGCTTGTACTGTCGCCACAACCACACAGCAACCGCAAC
>CAYPGY010000075.1:0-12325 GCA_964410435.1 uncultured Candidatus Bathyarchaeia archaeon | reverse complement strand
AATATATCTACCCACATATAGGTTCCAGCATAGAGTTTCTAATAGAGCACATAGCTAAACAGCTATAGATACAGTAAGTCAGGGAAGTCTGCAAAACAGCAACAGCCAATAGCAAATTCTCCTACACAGTGAACTCTGGGATATAGTTGGGTGAAAAGAAAAAGAGATTATTAGCCAGAACCGTCGAGGTGTGGCACGAAAAACTTATTCTTGCATAATGGTAAGCGCCTGCTTCTCAGGGATAGTGAGCAGTTTGCCGTTTGGCAGCTTGAACTTACAACTCCCACCAGTAGAGGACATAAAAGTAAAAGACATACCCGCAGGGATCTTTCCTAGGGCTGCGTCTGTGTAGTCCACTTTAAGCTTGTACTTTTTGTTGATTCCGAATTTCATGCCGTTCACCTCTGTTAACGTGTTGAACCATGCATGCCCTCTTGGTGCGTTAAATAAGTTATTATGCAATCTGTGAAATAACACCAAAACAGGTAAGGTTTTTGTTCAGCTGTCTAAAAACCGCGACTATTTTCTATGCCAAACTAGACAATAGACCAAATATTTGTCTTCCGAGTATAGGCATATTATGCCTTTGAGGGGTGTTCCAGTGCTGGAACAGTCTGTTCCATGTGTAGAGCAATATGATGCTTTGCGGTAGGTGTCATAGGTGTATGAATGGTTAAGCAGTGGATTGTACCATTAGTAATCTGCCTCTTTATTTCTGCAGCTTTAGTAGGCACTCAAACACAAGTGGGCACTGCAACGCCTTCTGACAGCATCTGCATTTTAGTCGACGGCACAGTCACGCCGTCAACCGCTCCAATAAGACAATGCGGCGATACCTACCAACTCACAGGCAATATTATCTTCCAGCCAATAATCGTTTTGAAAAACAATATTGTCCTCGACGGCAGAGGCTACATGTTGCAGGGAAAAGGTTTAGGGAACGGTTTAGCCGCCATCAGCTTAACCTCTACAGGGGTTACCGTCAAGAACTTCCAGATAAACGACTACGAAGTCGGCGTCCTAGGAGTCTATGATGGCAACAGAATCGAAGCAAATGCTTTCACGCGAGTCCACTACGACATAGCCGTCTACGCCGACAACTATGAAATCACCCAGAACTACCTCAACTATGTCAGAATTGTAGGCTCAAACGTTCACGTCTACGAGAACGATATTCAAGTGCCTGACTATGGAACTGCATTCTGGTTAACCAACAGCACCAACATCGTAATCGAAGCAAACAGGGTCACTTTCACCAACAAATCAACTTCCTTTATATGCGCCTCAGGCGACAAACCCCACGTATTCCACAACAATTTCCTTAATGCAGAGGAGCTGCAGCTTAGTCAAGGCGAGTTTTACCTTTTTGATATGTCGGGGCGTAAAAGTCTTGAACCATGGGACAACGGGTACCCTTCGGGCGGCAACTACTGGAGCGACTACACCGCACGTTACAGCAACGCTTCTGAAATCGATGACTCAGGAATATGGGATACTGGATATACGTTAGCTACCTATTTCAATGAGCCGCTGGTTGACCGTTATCCACTCCAAAACCCCTACCCCATCGAGGTCGGAGCCTTGCCCACGCCGCCTACGGGAAGCACAGAAAGCCCAGCGCCTTCAGTTCCAGAGCTCTCGATTTGGGCAATACTTGCACTGCTTGCATGCGCAGCCTCCGCTGTAGTATCCCTAAAAAGAAAAAAATCCGTAGCCTAACTGTGAACTACTTTCGCGGAATCGCCATAACCGCCCTGATAAGCATCGCACCCTCCGCGCAACCCCCAATCTGCGACAGAATCAACCCGACAAACGGCTGCTGCTTAGTCCGCGAAGGAGTCTCATACATCCCGCCCAGCCCCGTCTTGGTAACATAAAGAAAGTCTTCAATCGGAAGCCCAAAATGCGCCTGTTTATCCTGCAACGTCTGCACGTAGCAAATCATTGGGTTCCTTTTGGGCGGCTCAAGCTGGTAGCGGTGGCCAAACGCCCTACCCGGTTTCTTATTAACTAAAATAAAGCCGCTCTCCGCAAGCCCCTGCACCCTTTGCCAGAGATCGAAACATGGCGTTCCCTTAACGGCACAGACTCGGCAGTGCTTGCTTTTCCTATCACCCTGCCAGTTAACGCAGAAGGCGGTGTCCATTTCAGGTTTAGACGACATCGGCGCAGTACCTGTAAAGCTAATTCGGCTTTTCTTTATTTTTAGCTTTTATTTCAACTACAATTTCTTCCAAAGTCAGCTTTTCTGTTGCCTTCCGAAGCTCTACTACCGAATCGCCGTAGCACTCTCTAATTTCAGTTATAAACTTGATAGCCCTTCTAGCACCCAGTTCTTTAACTAAGGCTTCTAATGGCACTTCAACGGTAGCAACTGACTGCTTCATTGGAACACCCACGGGTATCGTTTTCGCATTGTCTCAAGCACCATCTGTGGCGGGATTATGCCTTCCTCACAGATGATACCGTGGATGTAGCGGTTCGGGGTAACGTCAAAAGCGGGATTTTTCACTTTCAGCCCCTGTGGAGCTTCTGACCAGACTTCGGCGGGGTTGCGCTGCTCGATTTTTTCGCAGCCGCCATGCAGCGTTTCTGGGTTGAATTTCAGCAGCTCTGAAACCACGTAGAAGGGTACGCGGGCTTCGCTGGCGATTACTGCTATGCCGCCTGTGCCGATCTTGTTGACGACGTTGCCCTCTGAGGTGATGGCGTCTGCACCTACGAAAGCCACGTCCACTTCGCCCATGAAGGTACGTGCAGCCGAATCCACGATAAACGTGGTATCAATTCCTAACCCAACAAGCTCTTTCGCGGTGATTCTGCCCTGATAGGCGGGGCGGGTTTCTGTGCAGATAACTCGGAAGTCCACGCCATCCGCTTTGGCTTTTGCGAGCATTTTGGTGACGGTTGACCTGGGGCATTGCGTGAACACTACTGAGCCGTTGCCTATGCGTTTAGCGCCGACTTCGGCTGCCCGCATACTAGAAGCCGCGAGGTCCTTGAGGAACCTGTCGGCGGTTTCGTTAACCACTTTGCGAAGCGCATCTACTTGCTCGGTGGGGGCGGTTTGGGTTTGGTTTATTATGTAGCGCATGGCGTTTCGCATAAGCGGCTCGGTTTCGCGGGCTGAGGCGAAAAGTTCCTGTGCATCTCTTAGTTCCTTGAGTAATTCCTGTTTGTCTGTGGCTTTTGTTTGCTCCGCAAGCGTCTGGAAAGCTTGGATGGCGGCAATCGCCACGTTTCTTGCGCCCTGAACCTCAATCCGACGGATTTTCTCCGCAGTTACCTCAACTGAGTCACCCATAACATTCACCGATAACACTGCGTCTATGATAGGTATTTTGTGGTGAGGCATATAAGCAGAACCATACAATCAATGATGTGAGCGCTATGTTGCCTGATCAAGAAGCCATAAACAGCATTCTTGAACCCTACGTTAAGCCGTGGTACGAGGGCATCGCTGACCCGCAGAAGGCACAAACTCAGGTACTGGCGAATTTACTGCAGAAATACGCAGTTACAGACTACGGCCAAGCACACAATGCCCCCGAAATAGGCAGCATCAGCGAATACCAGACAAATTTCCCCATAATCAACTACACGGGACTGCAACCCTATCTAGACAAGGTAAAAAAAGGCAACTTTAAGGCGTTTCTGCCCGAGCCGCCCCAGCATTGGGTCATGACACGCGGCTCCACCGGCCACAGCAAAGTCCTCCCCGCCACAGAAACCCACCTAAAACAGATCTACAGTTGCGGCGCACGCGCCATAATCAACTTCGCCTACAGACGCCGCCAGTACGAGGTCTTCTTAGGCGTCATCTTAAACCTCAACTTCCCCTCCGCAGTCGCCACCATGACCGTGGGCGATAGGGAAGTCAGCTACGGTTACAGCAGCGGCACCTACGCCCGGCTCAACCCCATGTTTGACCGCGTTAGCCTCTTACCCCGACAAGAGGATATCGATAAGCTGGGCAGCGGCATATGTAGAAGCGACTGGGAGCGCCGTTTTGACCTCGTCTACGAGATGGCTAAAGACCAGACCGTAACAGCCACGATGGGTGTAACCCCCGTGATATTGTCGTTTGCGAGGTATATGAAGCGCCGATACGGTAAGTTGCCACGCGAAGTCTGGAAGCCCAAAGCGCTGTTCTGCACCAGCGTACGAAAAATCCAGTTCAAGTACGGTCCAATCCTCAAAAAGTACTTTGGGGATGTACCAATCGTTGAGATGTACACGGCTACAGAGGGAGTTTTTGGGCAGCAACTCGACGATAACCCCTACATTGTGCCTAACTATGATGCTTACCTGTTTGAGGTAGCAACCGGCAGTAGCCTAAAGATGCTTCATGAGTTAAAGAGGGGTGAATGGGGCAGGCTTATAGTGTCGTCCTGTATGCTCCCACGCTACGACATGGGCGACTTAGTAGAAGCCGCCGGAAAAGGCTACTTCAGGGTTTTCGGCAGAAACAACACAGCTACGGTACTGGAGCATCGTCTGTACAGGGCGCTTGTTGGCTGGTCCACATAACGTAGGCGGATCGAAAAAATGTTCATTTATACCCGATAAATTTGTAGAAAACGCCTTAATCAGCTACCGTTGCTTGTACTGTCGCCACAACCAAACAGCAACCCACACCAAACGCTGAACCAGAAACAGCTGATTCTGCCAAAAATTTTCATTGATGATGTAGCAGGGCAGCATTCCCTTCTTCTACTAATTAAAAAATAAAAAAAGATTCTAAACCCACTAATGTGGAGGAGGCGTATGCTTACGCGCCGTCAACGCAACATACACAGCTCCTATAATAATTATCACGCCAATAGCAAGCAGCATGTAAGCCCAGTTCATTCCATTGTCGGGCAACGCGTTGGTAAGCTGCAACACAGAGAACAAGCCTAAAGTGATCAGAATTAAGCCGCCGATCAAGTAACCCAAGAAGCCGCGTTCACCCTTCTCCTGCTTTTCCCTATCCTCGTTCTTCTCATTCTTCTCGTTTTTCTCGTTCTTTTCAGCCTTCTCGTCGCGTCGAGGCATAGGGGGCGGCGGTGCACCTCTTAGCGAGAAACCGCATTTTGGACAAAACAGCATTGTGTCTTCGACTTTGTTGCCACATTTCGGACAATACGACATTTTCCTACTCTACCCATCATGCTTTAATCAGCTCTATATATTTAAAACATGCACCAAAACTCAGTTGGGGAAACATATATTATGATTCGCAACGGTTTTTTATTGGAGAAAACAGCTTGAGTATACCCCGCTTTGGCCACGGGTTATCAGAGAAGAAAAAAGAAAACCTTCTATCCGGAATCTACGTCGGCTCAATTTTGATCATTCTTGCAGTCATCTACATAGTTAACTTACCTGTGAGTTTATGGGACGAAATCGTAGACTTCTTTGCGTCACTTACCCTTGCACCTGTCCCCGGAACAGGCATAGCATTACCAGCACCATCTAACCCGGCGGCGCATACACCGCTTTACACTGCAGCGTTCTGGTTCACAGTAGCAGTCGGCGCCGTAGAAATCTGTGTATTAATCCTGCGTGTACTACTCAATTCACCATTGCCACGTAAAGCGGAAACAATAGAGAACATTGTCTTCTGGCTGGGCACAAGTTACCTGACAATAACCTACCTCGTAAACATGACTATCGCGGGCGAATGGTTCGTGTTCTGGGCTGGAATAATCCTAATCTTCGGCTTGGCCCTGCTTGCACGTTCATTCGTGTTGATGGCCCAGCGGTAAGCTATCTCCTTCTTATTCTAAGCGTCCACCAGAGGCCCAGAATCTGCCAGAACATGTTCCAAGAGTCCTTAACCAAGTTAACCTTGGTGTCTTTGCCGCTGTGCCACTCAACAGGAATCTCCTTAATTTTGTAGCCAGAATTATGCGCTCTTACCATAACTTCGGTGTCCCAGAACCAATGCGTCGCCTCAACCTTACCCAGCAACGCAAAAAGCGGCTCCCGCTTGAAACTCTTAAAGCCACACTGATGATCCATCAATTTGGACCCCAACATGTGACGAACCAAGAAATTGTAGGTTTTAGAGCTGAAACCCCTGCTGAAGCTGCGTGATGCAGTGCTTTCTTTAAGCATTCTGGAGCCAGTGGCGAAGTCATAGCCCTCCACGCTGATAGCTTCAACAAGCGGCTTAAGAAAACGCAGGTCCGTTGCTAAGTCGAGGTCCATGTAAACGAGCACCCCTCCGTTACTATGGCTGAAAGCGTTGTTTAGCGCTGTACCGCGACCTAACCGCTGCTCCCTATGTATATGGCGAACGCAGGGGTACCTCTCGGAGAGCTCCTTGGAGCGCTCAGCGGTGCCGTCTGTGCTGCCGTCTTCAGCAATTATAATTTCATATGAGTCAGTGAATTCGTTCAGCGCCCGAATAGTTTTCTCTACTGCAGGGTTTAGGCAGTCCACTTCGTTATAGGCTGGAAGCACCAGTGAAACCAGAAGTTTAGCGTCCGTTTTAGGTGTAGTCATGTCGCGAAGTACCAGCTTGGGAACCATTTCAAAGTCTTAGCATACTCAAGTGTTGTTGGAGCGCCTGAAATCACGGGGTAAAATGCTACGAAAAGCGCCACAGCCGCAGCAAAGACTATTATTGCCAAGACTTTGCCGTAGGGTTTACTCCAGACTCTGTTAATGAAATATGTTATGGCGAGGCATAGCATGGGTACAGCGTTGTAGTAGTGGTAAATGTAGGCGGCTCTGCCGATGAACACAAACGGCAACCACGCAAACGCAAACACGACCACTATGAAAATCGCTGCTGCATCCCAGCCGCCAGCACTGATGCTAACGCGCTCGGGGACCTTTTTGATGCGTTGCCAGAGATTCCGTAGTGCAAGCTCCAAGTGGAAGCCCTCAATCGCCAGCACAATGACGCTTACGAATCCAATCCACCACACCGCGGGGTTACCGAACACGCTAATCGTCGAAACCGTGCTGTTTGGCAGACCCCAAGTTACGTCGAACCATCGGGTTACTTGGTGACCGTCGGGGCTGAACATAAGCGGCCAAGACCACCATGCCGACGAAGCGGAATCTGAGACGCCGCCAGAGTGGAAACCAAACATCGCGTTCTGCAAGTCGAGGATTTGCAGTGGCGAGTTACCCATCGCCATCTCCGGAATGTAAGCAGCAAAGTATATCGCTGCGACTAAACCCATGCAGGCGATCAGCAGCAAAGCGGGCTTGTCAAAGAAAGCCACGTACTTTTCGCTTAATGTTCCTTTGAGGTTCTTCACGTCCCGCAGCCGCAGCATAACCAGTAATGCAAGGAGCCCTAATGCGCTGAAAAGCGGGAAACCGAACTTCGTCGCGAATGCACACGCAAACGCCACCACCGCCAGCACAAGCGGTAACACGGAGGTGTCTTTCCAGCCCTTCTTAAGCACACCCGAGAAGTAAAAGAGAAACAGTAATTGGCTTAGCAGAGTAAAGAACACCATATAGGTGTCCACAGTGCCGATCCTTGCCATGGTAAAGTGCATGAAGTCAAACGTGAACAGGAACGAGGCTGAGAAACCAGCGATCCATGTACCGAACAGCTTCTTGGCGATAAGATACATCAACGGAACCATCAGCGACGCAAAGAACACGCCCATAATGCGCCAGCCAAACGGAGACTCACCAAATGCCATGACGCCGACGGCTTGAATTAGTTTGCCCAGCGGCGGGTGAGTGCGTTCAACGGGCACGTGGTTGTTGGCGAATTCGATGGCGGCGCGGGCGAAGTAGATTTCGTCGAAGTACATTTTTGACATGTAAGTCGGCGGCAACTCAATGGAGCCCTGCTCGTCTACTAGCTTGTTGATCGAGGTGTCAGAGCCGTTTAGGGCGGTTGCGCTCTGGATGACTACCTGCTGATTATCTGAGTTAATTAAGCCGATTTCCGTTACCGCAACATATGGCGATGGACTTTGGTCAGAGGGGTTAGAGATCACCCAGTAGAACTGCGGGCGGGAATCGTACTCTTGAGCGGTAACGTTGAACGCTAGGTACTGTGTGTTTATGTTTAGGGTTAAGTCGTAGAATTTGTAGAAGTCGCGGTCGTCGCTTTCAAGGTTAAACTGACCCAGATAGTTCCAGTTACCCGGCGACCCAGAGGAGACCTGTACGGTAGCGTTGCCCTGCCGCACAAAGAAGTAAACCTTCTGCACCTGCTGGCTGGAACCCAAATCCACGTAGAACGCGGAGTTTGAGGTGTTCTCCCAGTAGCTCTGCGCATAGTTGATTTCGCCCAAGTTGTAGGCTGCTATGCTAAAGAACAGTAAAGAGAGCAGAACCATTGTAACTATGTCTTTCTTAGTGATTTTTAGGTCAGGAATCACTTCTGCGCATTCTCCAGTTGAGGTGTAACCTGCTGCTCAACGGCTTTAGGCTGTGCCGTGTCTTGTATGCGGCGGCCTTTAAACTCGTCCCAGAGCAGTATTGAAGCGTAAAGGAACATAATTAAATTAATAACACTTACCGATAAAACCACTAGATCGCCCTGAGGTATAAACGCGTTCATGTTTAGGTAGTAGAGCACGTAGGCTTGGTTTATGAGTAGGGTAGTGGTTAAGGCGACGTAGAGTGGGCGGATTTTCTTTGAGAACATCATAAGCAGGACCATCATGATAATGGCTGGGAATAGGTACCGCTCGTGGATACGTGTAGGCAGCATAAAGAAGGCGAAGAACAAAAGGAAAGCCGCGTAGATTGCAAGTGTGTCTCCGGAGACTTTGTAGCGTTTGTAGAAGACAAGCATGGTTACTGCGGCGAAGACTCCGAACATTGCCCAGCCGACTAGGGATAGGTTGCCGTCGGGTATCCAGAGGCCGAACATGCCCCACAGGTTGAAAGCGTTAATCGAGGTGTACTGGTAGTTCCCGTATGCGCCAAAGTAGATGTCGCTTAAGAAAGTAACCGGGTTACTCCACTCAAACGGCAATATAACTATGAAAATTGTAGCTGCAAACGCAGCGATTGAAGTAAGCAGCCGCTTTACGCCGACTTTCATGAATATTAAAACTGCAATCAGCGGCAGCAACGCTATCCCCTGAGGTTTAGTAAGTAAGCCTAAAGCGAAAACCGCTGCGGAAGCTTCGGGCTTACGTTTAAGGGCAAGAATAAGCGAAACAGCCAAGATGAAGGTGTAGATTGCGTCGAATTGGCCCCAGACTGCGACGTTAAAGATTATGGCGGGGTTGAACGCGTAGAGTGAGGTGGCGAGGAGAGTCTGCTTGAAGGTGAACTGTCTGCGCAGGAACAGGAAAATCAAGACAGAGGTTGCGATGTCAAACAGCGTCGGTACCAGTTTAATGAAGAAGGTGGTGCTGACATCTGGAAATGCCTTTGCTAATGAACCGAATACGTAGAAAATGTAAACGTTAAGTGGGGGATAATCGACCCAACCGACGTTAGCCATCACGTAAGTGTAGAAGGGTCGTATGCCCTGATCGGCGGCTGTGTTAAACCAGTAGGCGAATGTGCCCATGTCGTTTTGGTAGCCCTGCAGCGGAAACAGCAGAAGCCTAACTACGAAGGCGACAAGTAGCAAGACAGCTAATATGATTGCTTCACGTTTATACAGCGAGAAGTTTACCAATTTCCCCTCTCAGAGAATTTACTCGTTAAAAGGGAATAAGAAGCTTTTTCCATATCTACCGATAAAACTGGCTGCAGCGAAATCGCAGTTAACAAGTTTTTCTGCCCTGAAGTGAGCGGAGTATGTTGATGCTTTTTTCAGCTGCTGCTCTGCCGTCTCGCTTGCGAAGTTCGAGCACCATATTTTTGACGCCTAAACCCGTGACGGCTTGGAAGATTCGTTGGTAATCTATTTTTCCGAAGCCAAGCGGCATATGCTGGTCGCCGAACCGCTCATCTACCGATTCTGGGATGCCCATGTTATCGTGGATATGCATGTGATAAAGGTAGGGTGAGAGTACCTTGACGAACTCCAAGATGTCAAAGCCATGCTCACTAGCGGTTAAGTTGCCGTGGCCGATGTCAAAGCAGAATTTCAGGTTCTCAGCGTTAACCGCCTGAATAACCGCTAATACCTCTTGGGGGAGAACGCCGACGCGGTCCACGGTTTTCTGGCGATGCACATTCTCCAGTAGAATCGTTAGCGAGTAATCAGAGGCCATCTTTGACAGCCGCTTGAAATTGTCCACGACGTTGAGGAAGCCTTCTTCGTGGTCGTTTACAACTTGGTCGCCGTGCAGCACGACGCATTCAGCGCCGAGGTAATCAGCGATTTGGAAAACTTTGTCCATGATTTCGAAGTTGTGTTCGCTTTTTATACACCAGTTAACTGCGTTGCCGTAGTAGTCCTGTATGAAGGGGCCATGCACGGAGAAGGCGTTGCTGAGTGTCGCGAATTGTTCGAGGCGCTGCTTGTCGATGCCGTCCTGTTTGAGTACGCCTGAGTCGGCGATGCTGACTTCGATTAAGTCAACTGCGCAGGCAGAGATTGGGCCGCCGTATAGTTCTTTGATCATGCGGGAGTTGATGCCTACGTTTAGCCTTGTTAGCGCCTGTGTTTTTAGCTTCTGCATGCTACCCCAACACCCTCTCCTGTAATAGGAGCTTATGGGATTAAGGGTCTAAAAAGAGTTCGTTAACAAAAAACGGGTTTGCATGGGGCATAATCAGAGTAGCCATTTGCGTAATTTGAGGTGGGGTATTGCTTCAAAATGATGGTCGCGTGTAAGTATTTCCTCATCATTAACTTTTGCAATGGCGGCTATGAGAAGATCAAATTCGCATATAAGTTTACCAGACTGTTTTAATGTTGCATAGATTTGCGCTGCTTCTATAGTGGCTTCGGTGGTTAAATCCAGCATTCTAACGCTTGAAAGAATATTTTTAACGTCCGATAGGTTTTCCTGCTTTCTAGAAGACAGATTAGCGCCTTTTAGTAATTCGTAAGCTGTTATAACTGTTATAGAAATACACTCATCTGTTTCCTGTAATGCTCAAGTTTCTAATCGAATCAGGCGTTCCTTTCACTTGTATATAGGATAGTCACTTGAACACAATCTCACGTGATTTCGCTTGCTCTCTTTCTTTTAATACGACAGCGAAGACTTCGTCTATGTCATCGCCCTTCCAAGTACCAGCAAATTCAAGTAGCGATTTTTTTGATTCTTTTTCTGATACTCTTACAACGACGTCTGAGAAGGATTCTCCGGGTTTTTTCATGCTCTTGAGTCTCTCGTATGCTTTTTCGGAGAGGGAAATTACCTTCGCCATCTTCTGTACCCTAAAAATTCTATGTGCATATGCATATATATGCACTTTACAACGCAAGTTAAATGCCTTTAAGTAAGGGAAGGGGAGGTCACTCTGAGATAGGTAGGTCACGGTTGCCTGCCGTCTAGGCCCTCTTGGAACAGCGACAGATACTTCGCGACGTGATACCCATCCACCAAGCCGTGATGCACATTAATCGAAACCGGCATCAGCTTCCGCCCGTCCTGCTCAAAGAATTTGCCGAACACGAACTTGGGTATGCTCTCGCCGCAGCGGATGCTCTTCTCATGCTTAGCGCCAGTGAAACTAAACCACGGCGTCGTCGTGCAGTGAACTACGTCAACGCGGCGGGTGTTCTCTTCGATGCGCAGCCCACTGTAGGTTTGGACTTCAGCGATCTTTGCTTTGGCGTTTGCGCAGAAGGCTTCGAAGTCATCGCTGTATTCGAATAGGGCGAAGCCGAAGCTGTGATCTTGCCTTGCGACGGTGGTGCTTGGGTGTACACGGTCAAACAGGTAGATGTCGCCGTCGATTAAGCGATACCGAAAGTTCTCAACTTGGTTTACAGCTTTGGCTGACTGGTACATGTAGTAGAGGAAGAATGAGATGCCCTGCTTTTTGCAGTGGCTGTAGGCGGCTGTGCAGTCTACGTTGACTACTACGCCGAAAAACGGGTCGTCGAATGCTCCGAAGTAGCGGAAGTAGTCGCGTCTGGGCCAGCTGTCTTGGTCGATTTTGGTTTTCATCTGTCTCTTGCTGTCTGTTGGGGTTTGGGCTTAAAAGTTTTTAGGCAGAGCCTTAGGCATCGCCATACAAGTGGTCTATCGAGTCTGTTTGGAGAAAAAAATTTCACATGAGAATAAAATAAGCCCACCCTACTACTTCAGTTACTCAACGGATTATGCAGACTTTTTTACGTCTAGTGGAGCGTGTAGGATTGGTTGCATAAAGTTATAACGGAGTTACAGAATTCAGTAACGTGAAAATAGGCGCAAATCAAGCTCTATCGGTGAATTCGAGAGAAGCTTGGAGCCTTCGGCGGGATTTGGACCCGCGACCATTACCTTACCAA
>CAYPGY010000074.1:0-12444 GCA_964410435.1 uncultured Candidatus Bathyarchaeia archaeon | reverse complement strand
GAACTAGGCGAAATCGGCAACATGCTAAGCGGCATCATGATCGAAGCAGGCCAAGGCAGCGGCATGACACTGAACTTCGACACAGTAAACGAGGACGCATCAAAGATCCTAACCGAAGCAGCCACCGTCGCAGAACAAAAAATCAAAGACAAATTCCCAGACCTACCACCGGGAATGCCAGCTTCACCTGCTTCCACAGCAGAGAAACAAACCTACTAAGAGTAGGAGGATAAAACACCGAAATGTCTTCCTCCAATCTCTTTCTTTCTATTGGTAAACCAATCAAGAACGAATACGGCAGAGTAATCGGCAAAGTCGCATCATTCGCTCTCTCACCAAACGGCAAATTCGACGCAGTATACATCGAATTTGGCGACGGCCAATTCACCAAGCACCCAATGGAGAGCCTACGCTTCAACGGCGCTGAAATCACATTCATCACTAAAATCAAATCACAAGCAGGCACACTTTGCGACCACATCCCACTAATCTGGCGCAAGGACGAAGCACTAAAAGAGCTGGTTGAAAAGAAAAAGATCACACCAGAAGTCTATCAGGACCTCCACAACAGCTTCGAAAACGTCCTCTCACAACTCAAAAAGGAAGCCCAAGTCATCATCGACGAATCAGCAATCGAGATAGAACGTTGCCAAGACGAAATCACCTCACTAAGCTACGCAATCGCCAACCTAGAAATCGAGCATGAAATCGGAAAAGTTGACGAAGAAAACTACAAAGCAGCATTCGCGTTACTCCAAGAAACACTTAGACGTGCCACCGCTGAAAAAACCGACTTCGAGTTAACCAAAAGCAAACTCTCCAGTGTACTGCTAGGCGACCAATCAGTATCTTCACAGCCTTCAGCAGCCGCCGCGGTTGCACCGAAAACCAACAAGATCTACGCTGAAACAGTCAACACTGCAGCAACCAAGCTTCCCGAACCCCCCGTTGTTGTCTACGTAAAAGAAATAGCAAACAAAACAGGAATCTAAAAAAAGGATACATCACGATAGGAGACTTGAGGGGTAAAAAGATAGATGGGCTTCACAAACCAAAACCCTTCTCCTATCCGTGAAGTAGCAACTAAATCTATTTATTCACTGAAAACCCAGCAGAGTAAACTTGAACAGGCAAGTTTCCGCTTAAAAGAACGCGACCGTATTCTTTTTGAAACCTGCATGGGTGCATTAAAGAAGAACAATAAAGAGAAAGCAGCGATATGTGCCACTGAAATCGCTGAAGTCCGAAAATTAATCAGTTTCATAGGTAACGTGCAGTTAGCCATTGAACGTGTTGTGATGCGCCTTGAAACCATACGTGAACTCGGCGACATAGTCACCGATCTGCGACCGGCACTTAATTTACTTCAAGGTGTTTCCCAGCAATTATTCCAGGTGTTACCCGACGTCAGCACTGAACTTAATAATGTTAACTCAGCCATCCAAGATACACTCCAACAGACGAAATTAACCACTGACGAAAACATAGTTGGAGTGGGCCATAAGACTGAGGCAGGTCAAGAGATCCTAAAAGAAGTATCATGCTTTATGGAGAAGAAACTTTCAGATACCCTACCTGAACCGCCGGTTACAGCTCCAGTTAGAGAGAAGGAGAAGGCTTCTGCTCCACCGATCCGTGAGCTTGTTGCTTTGACAGCTAGTTCCTCGCAGGTTTTCGGTTCCAAGAACCATGAGGAACAGGGGTTTGATCCAGAAAAGACTTTGATTTCATACCGCAAATCCGAAATCAAAGAGTTTTCAGTTAAAGTGGAGAAGCCAGCACCTAACCTTGAAGAGGTTCTGCTTGAGTACGTGCGTAAAACCAACGGTGAAATCGATTTAACACGTTGCTCCAACGAGCTTAAGACTTCAAACGAAGCCATTGAGCGTGCCCTGGAGAATTTGGGTACTCAGGGTAAAATAAAGATTGAATTACGATCGCCAGAATAACCAAGAGAAGGAGAGGTTAAAACTAAAAATGAGTGCGTCAAACGAGTTAGAAAAAGCAGCGACAGCCTATGCGCTGGATGCAGTGAGACTAGACAAACAGGGGCAGAAAGGTAGAGCAATAACACTTTACCAGAAAGCAATCGAGAGCCTACTGCAGTTGGTTCAGCTTTACCCAGAATACGGCTTAAACAAAGTGTATGTTCAAAGAGCAATCGCCTATCAGGAACGCATCAAAGCGCTTCAAGGTTCAGTATCTTCACAGGAGATGAACCGTACAGCGTCAGATGACAGTGACAGTGGCGACGGAGGAGCAGCAACGATGGATGGACCAAACCCTGGAGCGCCTACAAAAAACACTGAGGAACTTGTTGTTACCGAGAAACCTAACGTTAACTGGCAGGAAGTTGTGGGTTTAGATGTTGCAAAGAAGGCAGTTAAAGAAGCCATTGTTTACCCAGTTCAGCGTCCAGACTTGTTCCCGCTGGGTTGGCCAAGAGGTATCCTGCTATTTGGTCCCCCTGGTTGCGGTAAAACTCTGCTGGCGGCTGCTGTAGCAACAGAGATTGATGCAAACTTTTACTCAATCGACGCGGCCTCAATTATGTCGAAGTGGCTTGGCGAAGCAGAACAGAATGTTGCTAAACTCTTTAATTCAGCACGTAAATCAGCTAACGACGGTAGACCCGCCATTGTATTCGTAGATGAGTTAGATTCGCTTATGGGTAACCACAGCAACGAGGTCGGCGGCGAAATCCGTGTAAAGAACCAGTTCCTGAAAGAAATGGATGGCATCATGGACAAAGGCAAGGCGCTTCATGTTTACGTTATTGGTGCAACCAACAAGCCTTGGGATCTTGACTGGGCGTTTATCAGACGTTTCCAGAAGCGTATCTTGGTGCCACTTGCAGATCACTCTACTAGGCTGAACATGCTTAAGCACTACACTGAAACCTTAACCGTCGGCCATGATGTCGATTTGGATGAACTCGCCAGATTATCTGAGGGCTTCAGCGGCAGTGATATCCGCGATGTCTGCCAATCAGTTCAGCTGAAATTAATCGGTGAATTCTTCGAAACTGGCAAAGCAATGGATAAAGAGGCAAAGCCGCGTGCGCTGAACATGGCTGACTTTCGCCAGATATTCGAGGAGCGTAAACCTTCAGTTTCACTGGATATGCTGACGAGCTACAACCGCTGGTTCGACGCGTTCAAAGCACTATAAATGGAGGGCACACAGAAAAAACAGGACAGAAAGCTGGGTTGGGTGGAAAGGTTTGGAGACAAATTAATTTTAGCACGCTCTCCCCTTCTCCCCCTCAAACTATCTCCAAGCCCCACAAACCCAAAACCAACCCGGCTACTGTGTCTTCTTGTTTTTTTATATTTCTGGAGTAATGAATGCCGCGGTTAGGTCTTTTGCTCTGCCACTACTCTCTATCCCCTAATAAAAGCGGCAGCGGACGCTTTAGACCCCTCTATAGGTGCTGTGCATAGGCTGGATATTAGGCGCCAAATAGGTTGGCTATTACACAGCTACCCCTCTATAGTTTCTGCATAGAGTTTCTAATATAGCACATAGACAAACAGCTATAGCTAGCGAAATGACGAATTTTTGCAAATAGCATAAAGCATTGAACAGCAAAATGCAAGTCGGACACTAGAATGGCTCATTCGGAAAGAAAGACCCGTGACCTGCGATTGCATGCATTATGATCCGTCTATTCACCCATTTGCGTAGTATTGGTAAACAGGTGGATTGGTGTTGTTATTTTTGCTGTATGATTGGTTAACTTTTTATATTGGATAACGATATTTGTGCAGTTAACACGTAAGTAGTCTGACAGTCGTTAACCGCCGAACCCGGATAACCCCCGACGCGTGTGCCCTACGGCCAGTAAGTGCAACCCAGTGTACAGAGAGGTTACCCGATGAAAAAAGCAGTTGATCCCAAACTCGGAATAGATGAAACAGACATCAAAATACTTCAGACAGTTCAGGAGAATTCACATCAGAGCTGCCGCAAGCTTGCGGAGAAAATAGAGCTTTCTTCGCCTATTGTGTCGGCTAGGATTCAGCACCTTGAAGACAAAGGCTTGCTAAAGGGGTACACGGCGGTTTTAAATCCGGAGAAACTTGGCTATAATTTAACAGTGATTATGTTTATTCAGGCGGAGGGTTGCTACCTAAAAGACCTTGCTAATGAGCTCTCCCACATCAACAACGTTGTTACGGTGTATGAGATTACGGGGGAGTTTGATTTGGCTGCTGTTGTTAAGCTTAAGGGTCGCGAGAGCCTTAATCGGCTGATTCGCAGTTTGATGGTGACTCCGCATGTTAAGAAGATCACGACGAATGTGGCGCTGAACGTGGTTAAAGAGGATTTTAAAGTAATCTTTTAGAAAAAAACCTTTAACGTTTGTATCGTTATTTTCTTATATATTCGCTAATTTTGCAATTAAATCCCTTAAAAATATAAATTTTTACAACTTTTCCTAAATGTTATGAACAAATCATAACTACCCTTATATTGACAAGTGCCCAACCGTTTCCTAAAAAACGGTGAAAATGTAATGACAAAGGGAGAAACATTAAACAAAGCAACAGCTTTCACAAAAAAAGCTGTACAGAAACATTCTAACATCTTCATGAAACGCAAATTCTTCATACTTGCAGGCATACTCATAACGTGCCTAGCACTAAGCGTCGGCAACGCATTTGCGCAATCACCAGATCCACTATCCTCTACAGCAACCGCAGTTAGCATAGCTTGGACACTAGTCATGGGCGGCTTAGTCTGGTTCATGCAGTTAGGCTTCGCATTCCTAGGCGCAGGCTACATCCGGCAAAAAAACCAGGTAAACTATTGGACAAAAAGCTATCTTGACTTCAGTATCGGCGTAATAATTTTCGCACTCGTCGGCTTCGCATTAATGTTCGGCGGCTCAGGCGCAGCTTTCCCCACAGGCTTTGATGAAACAGGCGCACTAGTCTACACACCACTCATGGGCTTAGACTCTGGAAACGCTTTCATTGGCTGGAGCGGTTTCGCACTACTTGGAGAAGCAGCTACTCCACTAACGCTAGTATTCTTCTTCTGGCAAGCAGTATTCGCAGCCACATCAGTAACTATAGTCGCAGGTATGGTTGCGGAACGCATGAAATTCCAGGCATACCTCCTATATGCAGTACTCATCAACATCTTGATCTATCCAATCTATGGCCACTGGGTTTGGGGCGGCGGCTGGCTAGCAACCTTGCCATTCGGTGTAGGAGTACGAGACTTCGCCGGTTCAGGAGTAGTCCACGCAGTCGGAGCCTTTACAGGTCTAGCAGCATGCTGGCTAATCGGCCCACGCATCGGCAAATACGGCAAAGACGGCTCAGTCCGCAACTCTGGCTACACCAACGTTCCATACATCGTAATCGGCACCATGATTCTGTTCCTCGGCTGGTTCGGATTCAACCCCGGAAGCACACTAAGTACACTGGACTTACAAACTCCACTCGTCGCAGTCACAACATACGTGGCAGGCGGTATGGCTGCAGTAATCGGTCTAGCCATCAGCTACTTTGACAAGAAACACTTCACAGGACCAGATATACAAGTAGTATGCTGCAGCGCACTCGCAGGATTAGTCGCCATCACAGCAGGCTGTGCCTTCGTCCCAGTATGGGCAGCAATGATCATCGGCCTAATCGCGGCACCACTAGCAGTGTATGGCAACCTCTTCATTGAACGCAAACTTAAAATCGATGACCCCGTCGGCGCGTTCGGTATCCACGGTATCAACGGCCTCTGGGGCTTGATTGCAGTCGGCATATTCGCAGACGGCTCATACGGCGGCGTCCAAGGGGTACTACTATTCGGCGCAGACGGAGTAGGACAGCTGATAGCACAGTTAATCGATGCAGCAGTATGCGCTGGCTTCGCATTCGGCATGGGTGTGCTGATCTTTGGCATCATCAAATACACAATCGGATTACGCGCTCCACACCACGAAGAAATCAAAGGCTTAGACATCACCGAACACGGATTCAAGGCGTACCCAGAAGTAGAATTCAAGCCAGAAGCAAAAGAATGGCTCACCGCTGAAACAAAAGACAAAGAGCTCCTTGAGAAGAAGGGCTTGGAATAAAAAACTTAATTCCCCTTCCCACCCTTATTTTTTTTAACATTCGTTACATCATTACACTTGTTTAATTGTTTTTGTCCACTATTTGCAAAAAATATTGTTCAAGAATACAAAAAATCTTAACTGTTATGAACAAATCATAACTAACCTTATATCGCTTCAAGCGGTGAGATGCAGAAAAATCCAGAGAGTAGTAGCATGTCACCAATCGATGCACAAACAATCATTCTTCCTATCTTCATAGCTTGCTATGCGTTGGCCTTAAGTCGAAAAGTAAAACTAGCCTACGTATCCGTAATCTCCCTAGTCGCTCTAATAATCATCGGCGTCATCTCATGGCAAGAAACCATCTTCCAAGCCATACAATGGGACGTCCTAGCCGTCATCTGGGGCTTCATGATGGTCTCATTTATCTTCTCAGAAAGCAAAATGCCCGAATTAATCGCCAACAAAATTCTAACACACATAAAAACCGAAAAATACGCACTACTCGCAATCTGCGCGGTAGCCGCATTCCTCTCCGCCTTCATGGCAAACGTTGCAGTACTCTTCCTAATGGCGCCAGTCGCTATACAGATGGCTCGAAAACTCGGCTCACCACTCTTCCCATACATCGTATCCGTGGGCGTATGCGCCAACATGGTAACCACGACAACCATGATCGCTGACCCGCCGGCACTCATCTTAGCCATCCAAACCGGTATGTCACCGCTGGATTTCTACTGGTTCCAAGGCCGATTAGGCTTAGGCGCAATCACAACAATCGGCGTAATCGCTGCATTACTAAATCTGCTAATACTCTTCCGAAACATGAAAAAACGCATTGAGATCGAGCCAGAAAAAATAGCCGTTAAGAAACTCCCAAGTGTGCTATTCGTCGGCGGAGTTATAGCATTAGCTTTAGCCCCCGAATTACACCTGAGTCTGGGCTTAGTCGGCATCGCCGTAGGCCTCGTTGCTTTAATAATAGGCCGAAAGGATGCAAAGCGCATGCTCGTTGAATTCGACTGGAACTCACTGGTATTTCTCGCCGGCATCTTCGGCGTAATATATGCTCTTACAGCTTCCGGGTTATTGACATCATTCTCACAGGCAATAATCGACATAGGCATAGCCAACCCGAGCCTCTTGCTAGTGTTTTTAGTCTGGCTTTCAGTCGGGCTATCTTCATTCATCGACCCCAACGCTTACACCATATTAATGATCCCAGTCGGTCAGCAACTAGCTGCCTTCAGCGGTATGAGCGCTTGGCCCCTACTGTTTGGGATGCTGATTGGAACCGGTAGCGGCGCAAACATTCTACCGATGGGCGCAGCAACCAACGTATTCGCATGCGGCTTGCTCGAGAAAAACAGTTGTCTAGTAAGCACAAAAGAGTACATAAAAATCGGATTACCTCTATCCATAGTCGCTGTCGGCGTAGCCAACATACTGCTGTGGATATTCTGGGTGTGACAAAGTAAATAAAAAAGAGGTTGCTTGAAAAATGTCTGAAATAAGTATGAAATCAAAAAAGGGAAAGAACTTCAAACAAGTCATAGAGGACGAGAAGCAGAAGGGCAAGACTAAAAAAGCAATAATGCGCGCCATAACCAGCCTTGATGAATCTGTCCTCTATAGCGCGTTCTTCCTAACACCCTTCATCGCCGTATCTGCCGTACTCTACTTCGTATTTACTCCAAGCGTATTCGTATGGGCTGGTATTCTTGTTTTGGCGGCAGTTGTAAGTACGTTGTTTGCTGCTCGCATGGCAAGTTTGCTTAAGAATAAGCAATGGAAATACAAAAGTTAATTTCTCCGCTTTTTTTGTCTTTATTCACATATGGCTCTATACGAAAGCCTGCATTGGTTTTAAGTGTTCATTTGGTTATTTTTTTAGTTGTTTTTTGGATGATTATTAACTTTCTTGCTTGCATAATTATTGCCGATTAGACATTCATAAACCAAAACCCGTTTTTTGTAAATGATCATTCATTAAAACGTTTATGATGTTTTCAAATGGATACTTTTAAATACTGCAACGGGATAAATGTGCAGATATTAACCCCATAACTTAACATATGTAAAGGAGACAATCAGGAAAATGGCAGCAGGAGATATAGCTTGGATATTAACCGCAACAGCCCTAGTCATGTTAATGACACCCGCATTAGGCTTCTTCTACGGAGGACTAGTGCGCAAAAAAAACCTCATCTCAACAATAGTTCAATGCTTCGCAATATTCGCCGTCATTAGCATAATCTGGGCACTGTATGGATACAGCCTAGTATTTGGCGACCCTATTGGTGGCGTCATAGCCTTCAACCCCACATTAATCGGACTTAGTGGACTAGACATATCAACCGTAAACACAGCGCTGGCTCCAGCGGTTCCGGAACTGCTGTTCTTCGCGTTCCAGCTAAAATTCGCCGCAATCACGCCCGCACTAATAGTTGGCGCATGCGCTGAACGCATCCGATTCAAGTCACTGATGATCTTCATGGTCCTCTGGAGCACATTAATCTATTTGCCGATTGCAATGTGGGTCTGGAACCCGGGAGGGTGGCTAAAAGCTCTCGGCGCAATCGACTTCGCAGGCGGCATAGTCGTACACGTAGCTGCAGGCATCTCAGCGCTGGCGGTAGCACTCCAACTTGGACACCGCCGAAGCGGCCACGTTGACTGGAAGGATCACATGGTAAAAATGGAAACTGAAAAGAAGACACCTCCATGCTTCAAGCCGACAAACGTTCCATATGTCCTGCTGGGTGCAGCACTGTTGTGGTTCGGCTGGTTCGGATTCAACGCAGGCAGCAGCTTAGGCGCAAACGATCTGGCTGTATCGGCTTTGGTTACAACAAACCTTGCAGCAGCTGGTGCAGCAGTAAGCTGGATGATGATGGACTGGGTACTTAAAGGCAAACCAACCGCCACGGGCATCGCAATAGGCGCAGTCGTAGGATTAGTTGCTATCACACCAGCAGCAGGCTTCGTCACAGTCCCAGCCGCACTAATCATCGGCCTAATCGCCGGTGTACTCTCAAACCTAGTAAGCCACTGGCGCGCCGGCAGAAGCCGAATAGATGACAGCTTAGACGTCTTCGCCTGCCACGGAGTCGGCGGCCTCTGGGGCTCAATCGCAACAGGCTTATTCGCCTCTATCGGCGCAACTGGCCTGTTCTACGGCAACGTCAACCAGTTCCTCGCCCAACTCGGAGCGCTAGCGGTTGTAGTACCGTTTGCGTTCTTCGGCTCCTATGTGATACTGAAAGTGGTGAACAAGGTTTCGCCGCTTCGTGTCGACCCAGCAGCGGAAGATGCAGGTTTGGACATAAGTGAGCACGGCGAAGAAGCCTACCAGCTCGACTAGGCCTTTTGCCTTTTTTCTTTTTTTTGTTTTTATCGTTTTATGTATGTTTCCTGTTGAGACTGTTGCCACATTATCTGCACATATTTCGTATATTTCATTGTGCGGCTGCTTGGCGATTATATTTTTCGTTTAGTGCCTCTTTGCATCACAGGCGCTTGCTTTACTGAACGTTTGTTGCGTTTTTCACGTCTTTATTCTACGCAAATAGACGCCTGTATTCTAGCTCGAGGTTTGGGTGGACACATATGCAATGCTATGTTTCATATTTTTCCAGTTGGGTATTCTTAAATATCTCGGACAGATAAATGCACAGCCTAATACATAGCATACTTTGCAAATGTTAAGGAGACAAACATATGGCTGCAGCAGATATAGCTTGGGTATTAACCGCAACCGCACTCGTCATGCTAATGGTGCCCGCACTCGCGTTCTTCTACGGAGGCTTAGTGCGCAAAAAGAACCTGGTCTCAACACTCGTACAGTGCATAACAATATTCGCAGTAGTCAGCTTAGTCTGGTTCTTCTGGGGATACAGCTTAGTCTTTGGACAAAGCGCCAGCGGCGTAATCGGCGACCTCTCACTTGTCGCCTTAAGCGGTATAACAATAAACACAGTCAACACCACCTATGCACCCGCCATCCCAGAAATCCTCCAATTCGCATTCCAACTAAAATTCGCAGCCATCACCCCCGCACTGATCATCGGCGCATGCGCTGAACGCATCCGCTTCAAGTCACTTCTAATCTTTGTCATCATATGGTCAACAGTAATCTACGCTCCCGTCGCTCACTGGGTGTGGAACGTAGACGGCTGGCTAAACAACCTCGGCGTATGGGACTTCGCAGGCGGTATAGTCGTACACGTCACAGCAGGCATGTCCGCGTTAGCAGCAGCACTAGTTGTGGGACGCCGCAAAGACTGCATATACTGGAAAGATCGGCTTAAAGAAATTAACCGGCAAAACACTGGAGTAAAAACCGCGTGTAACTGCAACGGTAACGGCGTGGAATTCAAACCCACAAACATACCCTACGTCATTCTAGGCGCAGGATTGCTGTGGTTCGGCTGGTTCGGTTTTAACGGCGGAAGCGCCTTGGCAGCAGATAACTTGGCGGTTTCAGCGGCAGTAGCCACAACTTTGGCGGCGGCAGCTGCAGCGGTAACTTGGATGGTTCTGGATTGGGTAAAGAAGGGTAAGCCCTCAGCCATCGGCATCTCAGTCGGCGCCGTCTCAGGTATGGCGGCTGTCACAGCTGCAGCTGGGTATATAGACTTCACAGCGGCGGTAACAATCGGTTTAGCCGCGGGGATAATCTCCAATCTGGTTGCTAACTGGCGCATGGGTCGCTCACGCATCGACGATACACTCGATGTTTTTGCTTGTCATGGTATCGGCGGCGTAATCGGCGCTTTAGCAGTCGGCATATTCGCATCAGCAGCAGTTAATCCTGCAGTCACGGGACTCGTTGCTGGTAACCCTATTCAGTTGGCTGTGCAAGCCTTTGCAGTAATAGTGGTGGCTGCTTTCTCGTTCGCGGGCTCCTATGTTATACTGCGCGTTATCAACAAGGTTTCGCCGCTACGTGTTAGCCCCGAAGAGGAAGACCAAGGCTTAGACATCAGTCAACATGGAGAAGAAGCATACCAGCTAGATTAGGAGCTATTTCTTTTATAGCTCCCTATTTATGGGCAAAGGCTTGATTTTGTGGTTTTTAGTTTGGACTTAATTTACTGTTCTTAGGCTGTTGTTGTGATTTGTGTAGCTGTTTTTGCTCTTATGACGCGTTATTGCAGGTTTTTTAATATGATAATCGGGTAAAAAGTAGTTATATTATAATATTATTGCTAATTTGTTATTATCATAAAAAAGAGCTTTTGAAAAACAATGTTTATTAATCACCCCAATATCGTAAAGTGAAAATCTCCTAATTACCTGTTCAACGAGAAGGCGTTTAAGGTAGTAAAAATGGATCAATCCAGTAAACCCATAACCGTATTGCATGTCGACTCAGATCAAGCGTTCCTTGAAGTATCAAAAGGAATACTTGCAATGCTAGGTGACTTCAAAGTAGACTGTGCCCCAACAGTTAAACATGCAGATCAACTATTGCGAGAAAGAAACTATGACGTAATTATCTCCGCTTATTACCTCAACGATACAAACGGAATAGAATACCTTAACAAGTTAAAGTTGGCTGGCGTTAAAAGCCAATTAGTTCTCTTCACAGTCCACGATGAAACAGCTGAGCAAGCTTCAAAATTAGGGTTGCACTTTATAGGTAAATACGGCGATCCCGAAGCCATTTTCGCTAAGCTCTGTCAAATATTGAAATCATCAAAGTGTTAAATGTACAATTTATCTGTGATTTTCCAATAATTTTTTAAACACTTAGCACTATTTATGTAGAAAAACAGAGCGGTTGCATCTTGAGTTCCCCTGAAGCCAAAAGATCAGACGCTGAACAAAAATTCTACGAGGCCTCTGTAAAGTATCTTTCTCGCCTGAGAGAAGAGAAACATAAAAACCTGTAAAAAGCCGCTTCGCTACTTCGCCGATGTTTTTAAGAACCAAACATCCATTCCGCCACGAGTATTATTAGTCAATATAGACACTTTTATGCAATCAAGCAACCTCTACCAGTAAAACGGGGGCATAATGGTTTTACACTTTTTCTGTAGATTAAATTCAAATCCCTAAAGGTGCCTTCTGTTTGAAAAAGCGATGATTATGGCACACTGTCCAAGCTGCGGCGCAGAATTATCCACCCCCACAAAGGCACTACGACAGCAGCTTTCCCACATCGAGCAATACGACTGCGACAAGTGCCATAAGCGGTTCAAAATAGCAAATTAACACTTCCTTTAGCACCCATTTTTACCCTTAATCCCCCTATGAATCCAGCTGTGTTCAGAAACATTTAATATAATATCCCACATTTTGATTGGCTGTAATCGGCGTGCGGGATTCCCCAAGCCTGGTATGGGGCAGGCCTGCTAAGTCTGTGGTCGAAA
>CAYPGY010000073.1:0-12466 GCA_964410435.1 uncultured Candidatus Bathyarchaeia archaeon | reverse complement strand
TTGCAGGCAGAGTCGCTGGATAAGTTGGGGTTCTGTTGCTTTGCCAGCTACCCCCTCCTAGAACATAAAGTGGCCAAAGAAGGAAGGCGTTGCATGTGGGACTTGAACTTTGATGGCAACCTATCCTCGGTATCTATGGTTAGCCCGTTGTGGCGACCTCTATAGGTAAAACAGATAAAAACAGTATTTCTTGAACTGATAAAAAATACAGGGTAATCTGCTGTTTGGAACCAACCTTTATATTTCAACTCAGATAACTCTCTTGCTAATAGGGAGAATGGCTGTTTTGCTCAAGTGCAGCGGAGTATCAAAACGATTCGGCGGGCTTCAAGCACTAAACAACGTTGATTTCACCGTAAACCCAGGCGAGATAGTCGGCATCGTAGGACCTAACGGGTCAGGCAAATCAACACTGCTAAACCTCATCAGCGGCGTATACAAACCTGATTCTGGACAGATCCTTCTGGAAGGCGAAGACATCTCAAAATTGCCGCCGCATGTTATCTGCGCGAAGGGCGTTACAAAAACAGCCCAAACCGTACAGTCCTTCCCCGAGATGACAGCAACAGAAAACGTGCTAACAAGCGTTCTCTTTAACAAGAAAAAATCAGAAAAAATCCAGGGCTTAGACCGCGCACACGAACTCTTGGCGTTGGTCGGCTTAAGCAAAGACAAATTCGACGTAAAAGCAAAAAGCCTAAACGTCGTCGAGCTACGACGCATCCAACTCGCTAAGGCTCTGGCTACAAACCCAAAACTGCTCCTGCTAGACGAGTTGCTGACTGGGTTGACCCCTAAAGAATGCGACGAAGCCATCGAATTGGTTAAAAGCATTAACAAGCAGGGCGTAACCGTCCTACTCGTAGAGCACATCATGCGTGTAATCATGGGTACATGCGACAGAGTCATAGTGTTGCAGCACGGCGAAAAAATCTGTGAAGGCCCACCTAAAGCTGTCTGCAGCGACGAAAACGTCGTAAAAGTCTATTTAGGTAAACGCTTCGACTTCGGAGAGAACGAACAGTGATGCTTGAAGTAGAAAACATCTCAGCCGCCTACGGAATGGTTCAGATTCTGCGTGACGTAAGCTTCAAAGTTGAAAAGAAAGAAATCGTCAGCATCATCGGACCTAACGGCGCAGGCAAAACCACCCTCGTGAAAACAATCATGGGTTTCCTCAAGCCCCAAACTGGTTCAATCAAATTCAACGGCGAAAACATCGAAAAAACAGCCACCTCAGAGATAGTCAAAAAAGGACTCACCATGACTCCCGAGGGCAGAGAAATCTTCCCCCACATGACTGTAGAGCAGAACCTGCAGCTCGGCGCCTACGCCATCAAGGATAAAGCGAAAATCAAAGAGACAAAAGAAAAAGTGTACGAGATATTCCCTGTTCTCAAAAAGAAAGAGAAAGCATTGGCTCAAACACTAAGCGGCGGCGAACAGCAGATGCTAGTTATCTGCAGAAGCCTCATGTCTAACCCTGAGATGCTGATTCTAGATGAACCGTCACTGGGGCTGGCGCCTATAATCGTGGAGAAAGTGCTCGATACTGTGCGAACCATAAACGACGAAGGCGTCACTGTACTGTTGGTGGAGCAGAACATACATGACAGCTTAAGCATCGCGGACAGAGGCTACGTTCTCGAGGAAGGCAGTATAGTATTAGAGGGAAAGAGTAGGGAACTTTTATCTAATAGTCACATTAAAGAAGTGTACTTAGGTCTGTAAGAGAGAGGCAAAAGGAATTGGTAGCTGGCAATTACTGGAACCAACAAATCGAAACTATGCCGCGAACCGACATACAAAAAATCCAACTTGAAAAACTAAAAGAACAAGTCAAATACTGCTACGAAAACAGCAGTTTTTACCGCAAAAAATTCGACCAAGTCGGCCTAAAACCCGAAGACATCAAAACGCTGGACGACCTAAAAAAAATCCCATTCACCGTAAAAAACGACCTTAAAGAAAACTACCCCTACGGCATGGTAACCACCAAACCCGAAGAAATCGTGGAAATCCACGCCTCAAGCGGAACAACCGGCAACCCCATCGTCGGCGCCTACACCAAAAACGACATGGATGTCTGGTCAGAGCTTGTGGCAAGATGCATATACACTACCGGCGGCCGACCACAAGACATCATACACGTATCGTACGGCTACGGCTTATTCACCGGCGGCTTAGGATTACACTATGGCACACAGAAACTCGGCGCACGAGTAATTCCAGCCAGCGGCGGCAACACAGAACGCCAAATCAAACTTATGAAAGACCTCGGCGCAACCATCCTCGCCTGCACCCCAAGCTTCGCCGTATACCTCGCGGAAACAATGGTTAAAGCTGGCTTAGACCCCAAAAAAGAACTCAAACTCAAACGGGGCATCTTCGGCGCTGAACCCTGGTCAAACCAGATACGACAACGCATCGAAGGAGAAATAGGTTTAGAAGCCTACGATATTTACGGCTTAACCGAGCTTTGCGGCCCAGGTGTATCAGTCGAATGCGAGGAACACGACGGACTGCACGTTTGGGAAGACCACTTCATAGTTGAAACCATTAACCCTGAAACTGGCGAGCAGGTTGCACCAGGCGAAGAAGGCGAACTCGTCTTCACTACCCTAACCAAGAAGGGTATGCCGATGCTGCGTTACCGTACACGTGACATATCAAGACTAGTCACAGAGAAATGTAAATGCGGACGCACCCACACCCGCATGATGCGAGTCACTGGAAGAAGCGACGACATGCTAATCATCAGAGGCGTCAACGTGTTCCCCTCACAGATCGAGTACTGCGTCATGTGCTACCCTGAACTCGCAGCCCAATACCTCATCGTCGTCGACCGCCCAGGCGCCCTAGACACATTTGTGGTCAAAGTTGAATTATGCGAGAAAGCAGCAAACAACCCCAAAGTCGACACCAGCACACTGAAACGTGATATAAGCAACAGAATACAAGTTGTCACCGGTATCTCTGCAGAAATCGAAATCCTAAAACCAGGAGAGTTACCTCGAACAGAGGGCAAAGCAAAACGCGTAGTAGACTTACGCAAAGGCAAAATGTAGTAGAGTATAGACTATGCCGTCCAAGATCACTGTAGATAAGCCCGGCAGTTTTCTCCTGCTTAACGGAGACGAGGCAGTTGCACGCGGCGCAATCGAGGCGTCACTGAAAGTAGCAGCCGCCTACCCCGGCACGCCTTCTACAGAAATCTTGGAGACTATCGCTTCTGTTTCTAAGGAACTCGGCATCTACTCTGAATGGAGCATAAACGAAATAGTTGCAGCTGAAGTCGCCGCCGGCGCATCAATGACGGGTGTACGCGCGTTAACATCCATGAAACATGTGGGGATGAACGTAGCCGCAGACGCCGTCATGACGCTCGCATACACAGGCGTTGAAGGAGGCCTATTAATCGTGGTATGCGACGACCCTGCGCTTCACAGCAGCCAAAACGAGCAGGACACCCGCTACTTCGCGGTCCACGCAAAACTGCCGCTACTGGATGCAGGCAACCCGCAGGAAGCCCACGACATGGCACGGGAAGCCTTTGAAATCAGCGAAAAACTCCACCTGCCAGTTATTCTCAGATTAACAACACGCGTTGCACATGGAAAAGCCAAAGTGAAGCTCGGCAGCTTCAGCAACATAAAACGCCATGTCGAATTCGACAAGAACGGCAGCCGATGGGTCATGGTACCCGCAAACGCAATCCGCCAGCACCGCGTACTCGAAGTCAGGCTGTCACAGGCAAAAACAATCGTTAACCACTCCAAATTCAACACCATCGAGGATAACGGAAGCGAAATAGGCATCGTCGGAAGCGGAGTAGCCTACTATTACGCTCGATCTGTACTTGATACAAAGAAATACTCTTGGCTTAAACTCGGATTTATCCACCCCTTTCCACATGAAATAGTTAGACGCTTCGCCCTAAAGGTAAAGAAGCTTATTGTACTCGAAGAATTACGACCCTACCTTGAAGAGAACCTGCAGCGGCTAGGGCTACACATCGTCGGCAAAAACGAGTTAGGTTTAGAGGAAATCGGGGAATACACGCCAGATGTGGTACGGCAGGCACTGGCAAATTACGGATTAACCGAGCAGTGTACAGCTGTAACAAAACCCGATTTGCCGCCCAGACCCCCAGCGCTTTGCCCCGGCTGCCCCCACCGCGCCTTCTACTACGCATTAAACACTGCTAACCAGCATATCGAATGTAACAGCGACAAATGCGTAGGCTGCAACATATGCGAATACGCCTGTTCCTTTGAAAAAGAGGGCGTTTTTAACCCGCTTAAGTCAAGAATACATCCTATCCGAATAGATTTAATCTATAATTCAACCATCACCTGCAAAGCATGCATAAACGCTCCATGCGTTGCGGCGTGCCCCGAGGAAGCATTAACTCAGTCGAGGGAAACAGGCACAATCACAGTTGACCAGACTAAATGCAAAGGATGCGACTGGTGCATCGAAGCCTGCAAGTTTGGCGCCATCACGCTTAACCCTGAAACCAAGAAACCCCAAGTCTGCGACACCTGCGGAGGCAACCCGAAATGCGTGCCGGTCTGTCCAGAAAGCGCATTAAGCTTCGTCGGTAGACCAAACGACAAAATCGTTGCAGGCGACATCGGATGCTACACGTTGGGCTTTTTACCGCCTATAAGTGCAGTTCAAAGCTGTCTATGTATGGGAGGCGGCATTAGCATGGGCGCAGGCATGATGCACGCCGGTGTCAAGGATAAAGTGTTTGCAGTAATCGGCGACTCCACTTTCTTCCACGGCGGAATGCCCGGATTGCTAAACATAGTCTACAACAGGGCTAACGTATGCGTAGTCATTATGGATAACAGCATAATTGCCATGACGGGCCATCAGCCTACGCCGGGTTCCGGACGAACAGCCATGGGTGACCCCGCTAAAGTCGTGAAAATCGAGGACATCGTACGCGCAGTAGGAATAGAGAAAGTAGTAACCGTTGACCCCTACGACGTAAAAGCGACAACTAACGCCATCAAAGAGATGGTTAACTACAAGGGTCCCTCCGTAATAATATCCAAACGCACCTGCCCACTGCTGGTAGAGAAGGGCAAACCTTACGAAGTGACAGACAAATGCAACAACTGTGGCGTATGCCATAAAGTACTCGGTTGCCCCGCCATCTCGGTAGTTGATAACAAAGCAAAAATCGACACTACACTATGCAACGGCTGCGGCGTATGCAAGAGTGTATGCGCTTTTAACTGCATCAGGAGGAAAGAGTAGATGAAGCTAGATGTTGTTTTCAGCGGAGTAGGCGGCCAAGGTGTAGTTGTACTCAGCGACATTTACTGCGAAGCTGCTATGCTGGAAGGTTTTGACGTTGCAAAAGCCGAAATTCACGGTATGGCTCAACGCGGCGGCAGCATCGTAGCCTATACACGCATCGGCGAGAAAGTAGAATCGCCCCTCATCGAAACAGGCAAAGCAGACGTGATCGTCGGATTCGAAATCCTCGAGACCGCCCGATCTTTACCTATGCTAAAACCAGCAGGCAACGTAATCGTTAATTTGAAGCTTATTCAGCCGAGCAGTATGCCTAAGGGTGTGAAACCCAAATCACAGAAGGAACTCATCACGTTGCTTGAAAACAGGGCAAACGTGTACGAAGTCGACGGTTTCGGGATAGCTCAGAAACTCGGTAACATGCTTGTTGTTAACACTATCCTTTTAGGTGCCCTCTCGGCGCTTCCCGGGATCCCCATTAAGGTGGAGTCTTTCCAGCACGCGATAGCGGGGAAAATTAAAGAGCGATTTATCAATTTAAACCTGCAAGCATTCCAGCTCGGAAGAGAAAGCGTCTTGAAGAGTTAATCTTATTAGCCCTTACAGAGCATATTAGCACCCTAAAAGGGCAGAGGAGAATTAATTTGCAAAAGAAAATACTAGCTATCATAGCGGTTGTTATAATAGTCATCGCAGCCTTTGCTGCATGGCAATTCTACCCCACTACCACCAAGCATGAAATTAAAATCGGCTTAGTCGCGCCTATCTCTGGGCAACCGATTGGTCAAGACATGCTGCGTGCTGCAGAATTGGCGGTTAAGGAAATCAACGATGCAGGCGGAATCTACGTAGCGGAATGGAATGCTTACGCAACAGTCAAGATTGTAACCGCAGACACCGTGGACGATGCACCTGGAAACGCAGTTACACCAGTTACTAGAGCTATTGAAACTGACCATGTTGATTTGCTGATCGGCGGATACGGCAGCGCAGGCACCCTAGCCAATGAGGTTGTTGCCATAGAAAACAAAGTACCCTACATCATAACAGGTGCTTCAAACGACCTAGTTACACGCAGAGGACCACAGGGCAACTATCGCGGTTTAGCTTCTACCGACCCGCAAGCAATCACCGATGCAGAGGGAATGAGCTACGTTTTCCACTACTGCACTACAACTTATCAGTACAGCAAGACAATCGTTGACTTCTTTAGTGAAGTAATGAAGCCGATTGTTGCGCCAAATAGAGATTTCCGGTTAGCTATACTTTACCGTAACGACGCTTTCGGAACAGGTGTAGAAAAAGCTGCGTTGTTCTGGATAGCTAACGGAAATATGCCAATCGAAGTGGTAGCAGACAGAAGCTATGACCCTAAAACTACTAACTACCAAACTGACTTGACAGCTATCGCCGCTGCACATCCAGACGCAGTATTCGTCGTAGATAACCCCGATAAGACGCCGCTGATTATCAAGCAGGGCTGGAGCGAAGTAGGCTTGAAAACAGTCTACATGGCAGTAGAAAACAATCAGGACCCTGTATTCTATCAGTTGCTTGGCAGTACAGGTGCAGGTCAACTGTTAGAGTCCAAGATGGATCCATTCATGGTGCCTTCTTATCTACCCGCAGTTGAAGAATACACAGAGAAATTCTATGCCGCCTACGGCGTGATGCCGGGTATGATGGGTGCAGGAACCTACGACGCCTTCTATATAGCTAAAGAGGCGATTGAACGCGCCGGAACAGTTGATAAGGCAGCAGTCCGAGAGGCAATAGAGAACTGCAACATGAACCAGATGCTAATTATGACTGAGACAGGCAAAATTGAATTCAGCAAAGGCGTAAACTACCATGAAATTCAGCCAGTGACCTTCATTGAGCAGACATATTGGGATCAAGCTGCAAACGCGTTGAAGGCTAAGATCATTTGGCCTCAAACAGCGCCGGGAATCGGAACGTTAAAGCAGGCTGATTTTGTTCTGCCTGACGGTTACCAAGCAGGCTACCCATAAGTAGCCTTCCTTTCATTTTCTTTTTTCAAATCCGTCTGACTGGGGATTGTTTTTGAACGTTTATACAGTGTTATAGGGCTTAGCAGTTAGTTTTATTAGCTGTAAAAACGCACATATAGCTTTAAACGGAGCGGGATAACTTGCAGAAAAAATTGTTAGCAATAGTTGTCGTTTTAATAATTGCAGTCTCCTCAGTAGCCGCATGGCAGTTAATACCTCAAAATAGCACACGTGAAATTAGAATAGGCTTAGTGGCGCCGATTTCGGGGCAGCCACTCGGTCAGGATATGTCGCGTGCTGCTCAGCTTGCAGTGGATGAAATCAACGCTGCAGGCGGAATCTACGTGGCAGAATGGGGCACTTATGCACCTATCAAACTGATCAGTATCGATACAGTGGATGACTCTCCGGGAAACGCTGTTACACCAGTAAAGCGTGAAGTTGAATCAGGAAGTGTTGATTTGCTGATCGGCGGATACGGCAGCGCAGGCACCTTAGCCAACGAAGTCATAGCCATCGACAACAAGGTTCCCTACATCATTACAGGCGCATCTAACGCGCTAGTGACAAGAAGAGGTCCACAGGGCAACTATGGCGGGTTAAGCTCAACTGATTCGCAGGCAATCACTGACGCAGATGGAATGAGCTACATATTCCACTACTGTACAGTAACATATGACTATGGTAAAACCGTAGTTGACTTCTGCAACGAAGTTATGAAACCGATGGTTGCACCTAACCGTGACTTCCGGCTTGCAGTACTATACCGCAATGATGCATTCGGAACAGGAGTAGAGAAAGCAACAAAATACTGGGTTGAAACCGAAAACCTCCCGATGACGCTTATTGAACGTGCATATGATCCTAAAGCAGCCAATTACCAGACAGACCTAACAGCAATAGCCGATCAGAATCCAGACGCAGTGCTCATAGTAGATAACCCCGACAAGACACCGACGATAATTAAGCAGGGCTTAAACGATGTGGGTCTCAAAACAGTTTACTTTGCAGTTGAAAACAATCAGGATCCAACATTCTATTCGTTGCTAGGCAGTACAGGCGACAAGCAAATGCTCGAAGCCAAATCGGATCCATTCCAGAATCCATCCTATTTGCCGGCAATACAGACTTACATGATGAATTTCACCGAGGCATACAATATGATGCCGGGCGTGAACGGTGCAGTCACCTATGACGCATTCTACATCGCTAAAGACGCCATTGAACGCGCAGGAACCCTTGATAAGGCAGCGATCAGAGACGCGCTTGAAGCAACCAACATGCCGCAGAGTCTTCTTATCACTAAATCAGGCAGAATACAGTTTGACAAAGGCATAAACTATCACGAAATCAACGCGTTAACCTTCATGGAACAACTTACGTGGGATGCCTCGAAAGACACCTTAGTTGCAAAAATAGTGTGGCCAGCTACTGCACCGGGCATAAGTAACTTTAAACAGACAGACTTTGTTCTGCCAGATGGTTACGTAGCCGGACACGAATAAGGGCATCTTATTTTTTCTTCTTTTTCTTTCTTCTGAACCGATGTTTTAAATACTTATCTTGAGAAAGTAATGCAACCGCCAAACCAGAGAAAGGAAACAGCCCACGATGGACATATCCACAATTATCCTAACGTTAGTATGGGGCGTTGCGATAGGCTGCGTCTACATCCTGCTAGCAACCGGACTGAACATAATTTTCGGCGTTATGAAACTGGTTAACTTTGCTCACGGCCAATTGCTTATGATCGGAGCTTACTTGACGTGGACTTTGACTGTCACCTTCGGTTTGAACGCTTACCTTGCAATCGTGTTCACCATGCCAATCGTTGCGGTGCTGGGTGTTGCGGTTGAGCGGCTGACGTTTAGGCGTATACTTGGCACGGATAAGCTTAATGAGATTTTTATCAGCTTGGGTTTAATCTACATCTTTGAGAACGTTGCGCTGCTGATCTGGGGCGACCGCTCAAAACAGATTATCAGCCCCTTTAACAACATGATTTTTGATTTATCAAGCATATCTATCACTTATGACCGCGTCGTCGCAGTTGTCGTGGTTGCGGTAACGCTTGTTGCTTTTGGACTTTTAATAAAGAAGACAAAAATTGGGTTAGCGATGCAGGCGACAAGCCAGAAAGAAAGCGCAGCCCAGCTTATGGGTATAAACATTGAACATATCTATATGATAACCTTCGCTTTGGGCGCTGCTTTAGCGGCGTGTGCAGGTGGATTATACGGCATCATTTTCTCCTTCAACTACCAGATAGGCGCTATGCCCACTATAATCGGTTTTGCTATAATCATCTTGGGGGGCTTAGGCAGCATTAAAGGCGCCATCGTAGGAGGCTTACTCTACGGTTTAGCTGAACAGTTAGCAACGCTGTTTCTGGGCGGCATTTGGGGCAGCGCAGTGGCCTTCGCGTTACTGATCGTAGTGTTAATCGTTAGACCAAAGGGAATCTTTGGAGTAAAAGGTGAATAACATGAACACGCAAAAAATCTATCAATTCATACGCTCCAAATCCTTCCTAGTTATCGTCGGCTGCTTCACGATACTAGCGTTGGTTCCGCTGTTCATTACAGACAACTTTTTCTTGACACTACTAACTCTAATCATTATATTCTCTATCTATGCCAGCAGCTGGAACCTGCTTGCCAGTTCAGGGCAGGGCTCACTTGGACACGCCGTATTCTTAGGCATCGGCGGCTTCGCTTCAGCTATGATCGGCGGCTCAATCGCGACGGCGCTAGCTGCACTCTCAGGATTGGACCGCTTACCAATCGGCGTAGCGTCGGTAACACTGCAGGTGATAGTAATGATTCTGGGCGGCTTAATCTCAGCCGGGTTAGGTTTACTCATTGGTTTAGCATGTGTTAGACTAAAAGCATGGTACCTTGCCATGGTTACCTTCGGCTTCTCCGTTATAGTGGAGAGCGTCTCTAGCCAGCTTGACTTCTTAACCCATGGAATAGACGGTTTTGCACCGGCAACGCTTGTGCCTAAAGGTTACCCATTCTATATACTGGTAACGGTTTCTGCGTTTGTTTCGATTTTGGTAATGTACCTAATTATGAACAAGTTTCGGCTGGGTTTAGCTTTCCGCGCTATTCATGGCAACGAAGCGGAAGCAAAAATGATCGGCATAAACACCGCAAAATACAAACTGATAGCCTTCGTAATCAGTACATTCTTCGCAGGTATGGCCGGAAGCTTATACGTGTACTTCATCCGCTACGTGGATAACTCGATTTTTGCGCCCGCGAACTCGTTTGCGCCGCTAATCATGGCGGTTATAGGCGGTTTAGGTACAGTTATAGGGCCAATTATCGGTGCAGGTATCCTCATATCTGTTCAGCAGCTACTTGCATTGCCTTCTGTTTCGAAGGGACTGCATGACGCATTAGGCGGTTTCTTCCCCGGAATCGCCGATGTGGGTCCCCCGCTTAGTTTAATCATCATCGGTGTAATACTGGTGTTAATCGTTATCTTTATGCCTAGGGGCGTTATTTCGCTCTACGACAAGTTCAACTCCTTCAGTGGGAAAGAAAAGAAGAAGAGAGCTCCTGAGGAAAAGAAGAAATGAAGGGCACAGACCATTTAGCCGAAGCATTAGACATAAAGGTTCTAGAATCTCAAGATGGCCACTGTAAAGCCAGCATGAAAGTTGAGAAAATCCACACAAACGCGTTGGGATTCACTCATGGCGCAGCCATTTTTGCGTTGGCGGATTACGCGTTTGCCCATGCCTGCAACTATGGCGATAACGTTGCGGTTGCGCTTCAATCCAACATTAACTTTGTTAGGCCAAGCGCGGTGGGCGACGTTTTGACTGCGGAAGCTAACCGCGTCTCAGACGGCAGAACCACCGGGCTCTATCATGTTGAAGTAAAAAACGGGGAAAAGCTGGTGGCGTTCTTCTCAGGCGTCGCCTACAAGAAGACTTAACCGTGCCGTGGTTTGCTTGGGAGAAAAAATGTTAATATAGATAAGTCTTTTATGTTACGCATCAGCCTGCATTATGTGCTGGGGTGGCCGAATCGCTGAGGCGGTAGCCTGCAGAGCTGCTTTATATGGGTTCAATTCCCATCCCCAGCTCCATAACCAAATTTTTGCTTAACAAAACAGTCTTCTAAAGGTGGATTACAAAAAAGAAGGAAGAGGTATTAGAAAGGCCATTTTTACAGTTTTGGCAGGTTCACATGTTTCTTCATTAGAACTGTTGCAGCTACAGCGAATGTCGACAGCACCGCGATGAATGCTATTGAAGTACCCTCGGGAACTGCGGTATCATAAGTGGCTATAAGCCCCCAGCGGCTTGGGTTATCCGCTGAAGTAGGTGGCCACGCTACCGTTCCTGCGCCTGGATTGCTCGCGTCATACATAGAAACATAGACGCCGTTGGGCGGCGGACTTGAGCCCCATGTACCTAAAGAGCCCTTATCTGCCTGCACCTCTAGGATATAGTGGTTTGCAGAATTGTATTTGGAGGTAGCTAAGCTGTCTTTCCATGTTACTGCTTTGTTTGCTATAAGATTCCAAGCTGTTCCCGTTCCAGTATACATTGACAGGGTTGTATGTCCGTCAATTACAATCTTTATGTCATCTGCCTTCGGAGCAGTACCGCCATCGTTGGCGCCATCGATGCAGATTATCCAGCGGTCACCAGCATCATTAGTATTGTCTGGAGATTCTATGAGGAATGACATCAGGTAGGTTCCGGTGGTTGAATCCATTTTGTAAGCCCATATGCCATTTGCGCCCAAGGTCGTGCCAACCATGGGCAAAATATACGCGTCGCTCCATTCGGTAGCGGCTGTCCATTTGCCATCAACAGTTACTGCAGCGGTCTGGTAAGCTTCTGTTAAGGTGTAGCCCGGCTCAGATGCAAAAGCGGTTTCTATAGTTAACATCAAGAATGCGCTGCAAAGCAGCAGTAAGCAACTTTTTATCAATAAAGATTTATTCATTTTTTATACACCTTGCTTGGTAATCGCCTATTTGTTTGTTTTTATTTAAAAATTTTACTAAAAATCAACACCTGAAACAATAAAAATTTCAAATCCGCAAGCTTTCTTAACCATTATTGTGCGATTAATAAGTCCACGACAACACCCATTTGTGGAGTATCAATTAATTTTTAAAAAAAATTCCGTCTATCAGGGTTAACTGGGGCGTCTAGA
>CAYPGY010000072.1:0-12478 GCA_964410435.1 uncultured Candidatus Bathyarchaeia archaeon | reverse complement strand
CTGCCAACCTATTTGCATCCTAATATCCAGTCTATGCACAGCACCTATAGAGGGGGTCTCTAAACCGCCTGATAGGGAGGGGGCCTCGACTCTGAGGTAGGTCCCGTTTAGGATGAGGGGAAGGGGGTACGCTGAGAGCAACAGAAAGCCGCTGTCCATATACTGCTTTGAAGCAAGGGGATTGAGAGAAAAATTGCGCGTTAGCGCCGCGGTTTTGTTCTTGTGTGGTGTGGCGCAACATTAATATGGTCTAAACTGCAATAGGCATACAACAAAATCGGGATTTGACTCTGATATGGGTATGAGACGTAAGAAACGTGATTCTGGCCCAATGCCGGCTGGAAGTGCAGGTCTGCTTCGCTTCTTCGAAGAAGAAACTGAAGGCATAAAGGTTCGGCCTGAACTGCTGGTTGTTATGGCAGTAGCTTTGATTGTGGTTTCAGTTTTAGCTAAAGCATTCTTCTAAACAATCTTTTCTAATTTAATTTCTCTTCTTGTCTTTAGGCTACTTTGTTTATCTGCTGTTTCTCGGCGGTGCAGTGTGGATTACTTCGATGCGCTGTACACTGTTTAGGTTCAGGAAAAGTTCGCTTCTCTCTTCTCTGCTTGCCACCTGCGGAATAGGCGACGCCATAGTAGTTCTGAGGACTATTGCTTCTGCCTCGGACAGCCAGATACCTGACGGCTGCTGCGTAACCGCGACTAGGGTACCTTCAAAGCCGTATGACGGTTCTAGAATCACTCTTATTTTCTTGCCAACGTTCCTCTCAAGCATGTGGAAGATCGAGGGCGGCAATTCTTGATCTGGCATAGATAAGACTTCAGGGAATACACTAATACGTTTTCTTGGCATAAAACAGTTACCCCCAAACAGCATGGACAAATATGCGACCCAAGAGGCAAAACAGCGCCTCAACCACGTAATCCTTTAACACAAATAATGTAAAACAAAAGAATGTACCTACAGGGTTATAGAGAAACCTGTAACTTGTGGCAAGAAAAAGCTGGGCTAAATTTTAATAGTGCAGACCGATTCCATAGAGCAGACAAAAAAATGCCCAACGATTCTACAAATCACTCAATCGACAAAGCAAAGAAGCATTACTCCTCACTGTTCACCTTGCCCTCACTGAAAAAAGCACTACGGTACCTAGTCGCCGTCACCGTCATCGGCGCCAGCTTAACCACCTATGCAGTCTATCCAAGCATAAACAGCCTCCTATTAGGTGTCTCCCTATTCATAATAACAATAACCACAGATATTGTAGTCAACAAAACAGTCCTGCGAAACGACGGCATATTTAATCTACGCAGAACACTTGTGATGTCGTTTTGCTGCTGGCTAATCTGGTTGGCACTCCTCGTATTAGGCGCAGTTTTAGGATCGCTTTTCGGCTTAAATCTTTGGCTAAAACTGGCGATGCTTGGTTACGCTGCAGTATTAACCCTGCGCATAATGGTGTTAGCTTCAACTTCTTACCGTTCACTGTTACGCCAACTTGCATCCGCGTTGTTGCAGCCAATTCTATGCGGCGTTGCCATCGTTGTATTCTGGTCGATAACCGCATTATCCGCGGTGCCTATGCTTCAACTAACCCTATATCTCATCTTGGCGCCCGTAATCAGCTTTGCCGCCGTAACCGTATTTCTGCACACGATTGATCGGCTGGGCAAAACAACCTGTAACTTGCCCGCTATGAAACTCTTCAAAGCTTTCCTGCTAAACTGGGTAACCGACGCCAACGAAGCCTTGGAAAAGCATCTGGAAGAGATGGGTGAAGAAACAGACATAGATGTTAGCCTGCTAAAGTTCGACGCCGAAAAACCAAAAGCAGCCGTAATAATGCCTCTTGTGCATCCTGGCCCATTTAAAAACATCGGCAGCAGTCTACTGCCGTCACTGATGAAGCAGAGCTACGAAAAGCAGTACCGCTGTGCAGCCTGCACTCCACTGGGCATTTTGGGGCATGAATTGGATTTGGCGTCGCAGGCTCAGAACCATAAAATCATCACAGAAGTAATTAATAGAGCAGATTTCCGCTCTTCCCAGTCAATGGCGTCGCCGTTCACCCGCGTAACCATCGGCTGCGCCATCGTGGGCTGCCAAATCTTTGGCGACACAGCCTTCATCAGCTTCTCCTTGGCTCCGCAGACAACTGAGGATCTGCCGCAGGAACTCGGACGCATGGTAACTGAGGAAGCAAAGCGCCTTGGACTCAAACATGCGGTGCTAATCAACGCCCACAACGCCTTAGACAATGACTCTGCAGATATGAATGAGCATTTAGATGAACTCAAGAATGCAGCGTTCGAAGCACTCAAAAAAGCTACTTCGATGCCCCTGCAGCAGTTGAGAATCGGTTCAGCAACAGCTTATCCGCAGGTATACACCCAGAAGCAGGGTATGGGTGCAGGCGGCATAACAGCATTAGCCGTTGAAGTCGGCAGCCAAAAGATGATTTACGTAGTTATCGACGGCAACAACATGGTTCCTGGGTTAAGAGAAGAACTCATGTCCTCGCTTGTTGGGTTGGGTTTCAGCGAGGCCGACGTATTCACCACTGACACACACGCTGTAAGCGGTTTAACAACTGGAAAACGCGGTTACCACCCAGTCGGCGAAGTCATGGATCATGAAGTACTAATTAGCCTCATCAGCGACGTCGCTAAGCAGGCTGCCTCTAACCTTGAAGCTGCAACGGTGGACTGCATCCAGTTTGTTGTGCCAAAAGTCCGAGTTATCGGCGAAGAACGACTTACTTCAGTCACGAAACTGGTTGATGTGGCGATTTCTCAAGCTAAGAAAACGGCGCCAGTCATCTTCGGCGCTGAGGGGCTGCTGCTGATACTGCTGCTACTGCTCTTCTAGGCTCTGGGTTGCCTGCGTGGTTTACGCTTTAGCTCTGTGCCGCAGACTTGGCATTCTTTGAATTTTGTCTCTGCTGGGTACTGCTTGAAGCATGCAGGGCAATACCTTACCCACTCAAGCTGCCGCTTAATCCCGAAAGTTGCTAACGCGCAGAACTCTATCCCTAACTGTTTGGCGACGTTCTGGATAGAGTAATCGTCGGTTACGATTTGGGGCGTGTAGCCTTGCTGTTTTAGCTCTAATGCCAGCGAGAGGAGCTGCATGTCGGTCTCAGAGAGTTTATGACTATCGCCTACTTTGGCGGCTTGGTCTTTGGCGGCTGTGTCTTTTGCCGGCGCAATAATCTTCACTTTGCCGCTTTCTACTGCCGTTTGAAATCTGAGTTTTATCATGTTGTTACGCAGAATTTCCTCTTCAACCTTGGGTGCGGTGACTTGCTCGTCAGTTTGGGTAAAAGGGTCGTATCCAGCAAGAAAAGCTGAAGTGTCTAAAACGATTATGCGTCGGGTTTGGCTCATTCTGTTCCCTTAAACAGCAGCCTGTTACGCAGCCTATCGTAAAAGTTTGATTCGAAGCGGATGAAGGCGGTTACATTTTTTGATTTTGTGATGGTTACGGTGAGTTTGTCTGTAGCTATTGTTTTACGGTAGTTTCCGTCGATGAGCACCAGCATCTTCTCTGGCCTTAGCACGTTAAAGGTTATAGTTGCATCTGTTGGCAGTATGAGCGAGTGGAATACTGTTAAGCTGCAAATCGGCGTCAACACGAACGCATCGACTTCGCCGTCGATCACTGGTCCCCCTGCTGAAAGACTGTAACCTGTGGAGCCTGTCTGTGTACCCATGATTAATCCGTCTGCTTGACATTTAAGGATGGGTTTGCCGTTCTTGCAGATTTCGCTGTAGAGGATCTTTGATGGTTCACCAGTTGAGATGACAACGTCGTTTAATGCGTCGGGGAGTGCTTCTTTGCCGGCTGTCACCGCCATCTTTGTGGATTTCTCTATTTTGTAGTCGCCTTTTAGGGTGCGTTCGATGGCTTCATACACGTTTTGCGGTTCAACTTCAGTTAAGAATCCTCTTACGCCCATGTTGACTGTTAAGATGGGCGTATCGGGTTTCGGTATGGTTATGGCTGCCCGAAGGATGGTGCCGTCTCCGCCTATTGTGATTATGAAATCGGTTTTCATTTCATTGAGTGGAACAAAGCCCTGTTTGCAGGCGACTTTGCCTTCGAGGCTGTCTTCTATGCAAACCTTAAGCCCTTTTCCTGCGAGGAACTCTGCTAGTTCCTCTGATAGTTTAAGCGCCGGTTTCTGGTCAAAGCGGGCTACTAATCCTACGCTTTTAAACACGTCTGCACCCTTCCAGAAATAGCGTGAAGCTCAGAATATATTAACGTTCGCAGTTCTGGTTTGCTTTTGTTTGACGCCAACTTGCCCATTTCTGACTAGGCGCTCTTGTAGGGTTAATGGTGTTTTATTTTTCAAATTAGAAGAAGAAGGAAACACGGCCCTGCTACTTCATCTTCCATAACTTTTTGCAGAAACAACGGTTTTTGGGTTCAGCGTCCGGTTTGCGTTGCAGGTTGGTTGTGGCGTTTCCACAAGCAGCTATGGCGGTCTTATGTTGTGTCGGCGACGGCTTTTGTTGCTCTCAGCATACCCCCTCCCCGTATATAAAGCGCCGAAAAGCAGATAGACCCCCCTCTACCTTTTCTGCATAGAACGACTAATAGAGCACATAGGCAAACAGCTATAGATTCAGTGAATTCTCAAACAACTTTGGGGACAAAGATACTGATACTGAGTAAAGGCCCGTCATTTTTTAAGTATTTTTTCAATAAACCTCTTAATTTCCTCAACCGAATCGGGCATCCCACTAACAGCCTTCTGTGCCTCCTCTGTTAATGCATAAACCCTCCCCCGCCTCTCCGTAATACATTCAATCCAACCCTTCCTTTCAAGTGAAGCCAAACTAGTATAAACCGTACTAGGACTAGCCGCATCCCCAACTTTCTCCAAAAAGTACCTATTAATGCCATAACCAGTAAAAGCGTGGTTTTTAAGCGCTATCAAGATTGCCAAATCGGAAAATGCAATAAATGCTCTTCGTTGCATATCTTGTTTTTCTGACCTCAAACTACCTTCCACACCCCAAACTAATATTAAAATGCTGAATGGAATATATCGGAAAAATTGGTATATTAAATCTTCTTATTTCCAAGGAATGGTTTTGTTTGTTGAACAAAAATGCCGTTATTCGTATTAGTAATAGGAATACTACTGCTTGATAGCAATTAATAAGCAAACCCTGATGAGTAAGCATCAATGGAAAGTAATCCACTTTCCATTTGGAGAATTTGGTATGAATAAAAACAACAAAAAATTCTTATCATCGATAGTTGTTGCATTGCTTCTAAGCTCCATCGCTTACATAATAATACCTATAGCCGCCGCAGAAGAAACGATCCCTCAACAAAAAGAGCTCTCCTTGATGAACGATGTAATTGGCTTTGACCTTCAAAAATATACAGCAAACCGAACCGCAGCTTTCTCAGACCTATATCTGGACATTTTACCACAAGAAAACGTGCGCTACCTTCTAGACTCTAAAGAAAGCAAAGTAGACATTAGCTACATTTACACCAATAGAAACCTTCGACTAATCAGTGTACTTGAAACTCAAGGCACGCCCAGCATGACCAAGTTAGTGACAAAAACACAAGTTCTTGACGGCAAAACCGTGCAAGCTTTAGATGAACTTGCAACAGCTAAAAACTTCCTCAACGACTATTCCACTCACTCTGGTAAAGTACTCTATGGCGAATTGGCTGCAATGCTAAATACGGTTAAAGATGCTGAAAATCTAACGAAGACTTCTGGAGATATAAAACTCGAAATTACCAATGTTGATAATTCTAGAACCTACCGCTGGATATACAGTGTTAACGGATTTGATGCACCGGATAAATGCGTAGCAATACGTTACAAGGATGGCTTTTTGAAGTACTTTGCTGACACATGGGACCTATATCAAGTTGGCACCGCCAGCGTGAATATCTCTGAAAAACAAGCCATCAGCGCAGCATTAGAATCGGCAAAATTAGCCTCTTGGCAAATGGGTTCAGGCGATAACATTGTTGAAGTCAAAAATTTCACTGCAGCAAACGCTATGCTTTGGGAAACAGTCTTCCGTAGCTCCCTTATAGCTGACGAACCTCGTAACAAAGACACCTTGACGCTTTACCCAATGTACCATGTATGGGTTAGCTTGGACAAATTTTACCCTGGAAACGTTTATGGCTTTAACGTTTATGTCTGGGCTGACACAGGCAAAATAGCCGCTATCAACGAGCGTGCTTACACATTAGATGCGCCTGAAAATTTAATGGCGACCGCTACAGATTTCGCTATTGAACCGTTAAATGGTACGGCATACGCTCAAGTTGAAAGTTCCGCATTATCGGCTTTTCCATCATTTACCTTCCCCGCTATAGCTGCAGCAATCTTGAGTGCAATCCCCATTTGGCTTTTACATTGCAAGAAACGAAACCTACCTAAACAACGATCAAAGATAATCGGAGTGATGCTCTGCCTTGTTATTTCCTCTTCAGTATTACTTCTCCCAATTTCAGTTGCGACAGCAGAACCAATAAGACGCGCAACAATATGGGGCTCAGAAAGTACTGGTGATACTTCTTATTATGGTGCATCAGGTCGAAAAACTGCTGGTGAAATTGCATGGCAAAACCAACTGGCCAACTATGTTGCTGGCTATTTTAGCAACGACGGCTATTATGCAAGTGACCTTCAAGGAAGCTCTGGCTCATATAAAAGTCAAATCTTAGCTCAAATTGAGTCAAATGAGAACGGCTATTCGAATGTAGCGGTACTTGATCTAGATCATGGCGTCGGCAGATCTGACTATCAAGGAATGAATGAGTTTCATTATATGTTCGAAGACAACATAGGACAAGTAACCGGTGTTGCGGCAAACGGCAGTGATCCTAACAATTGGGTCAACACTAACATGGTATACGATATGGATATATACGGAAAAACGACACCCGGAAAGACATGCTTTGCATTCATTAACACATGTTTATCAGGTTGCATTAACTCAACAATCTATGATGCTAATGGGAATCCTCAAGTAACAGGTTTACCTGCTGGAGGAGGGAAGTATAGTGGTACAAATAACGCTGTTGGTATGCCGTATGCTTGGACCCATCGGATAGTAAGAGAAAAAGGAACTGGCTTTGATACTTCTGTTCATATGAGTAAATACGGTTACGCCGATCCTGACAATGGTCAGTTTGTATACTTAGGTTTTCCATGGGGTTCAGCAGCTCTAGATCAATCAATAAGTGGCAGTTCATATGATTACTACTATTGGATCCAAGACTTCTTCTACGGCGCTTTAGCATCAGATATCTCGGTAAACCAAGCTTTGGATTTCGCATCACAAGCACGCTTTAGCAATCAAGACTTCGACCAAATCGATCTCTACACTAGCTTTAATGCTCTATGGCCGATGTGGTCTTCAGGCAGCTGGAGTAACACTGAATTCTCTAACAGTAAATTAGCGGTCTACGGAAACGGCAACATTCACTTATACGAATACTTTGTGCATGATCCATATACCAGTCAGAGTTATTCTGGTTCAGGTCTCGTCAGTAGTCCTAATAGCTTCACAGGAGCTCAACCCAACGGTGGCTACACTCGCTTACGGGCAATACAGGTCAATGATCAAGCCATGGTTGTTGGTAGCATGGGAACTTCAAGCACCTATGCACACGGTAATATCTATGTTTACGGCTACTCATCAAGCTATACAAGTCGTCTGCGCGTATATGCCTCATATTACAGCGGTTCTGGTTGGCAGCCAGTTTCAGACACTATCATAAGCCCCGGTTCGGCACATTGGATTAACTGTGGAACCTATTCAAGCAACTTCAGATACCTTTCCTTCGTAGTTTACCGCCAAAGTACAAGCGACTATAGCAATGACGTCTATTTGGATTCAGTTGTTGTGATTCCACCAATATCATAAACGAAGAAATGCAATCTACTTTACCCTTTTTTATCTTTTTTAAACGGTCAGTCCTTTTATTATCAACCCATAATCTCAGATATTGCTGGTTGACGAGAAATCTTGACTCACACTCCGAATACCAAGTCAAGAAACCTATACAAAAAACCATTAATAACAATATCATCATAAGACCTGCTATGGCTAACCTAGCAAAGACCATATCCATAATATTCATTTCTTTTTCCCTTATATCGCTGGTTATTCTGTCTTCCACACCTGTTTCTGTTGCTTCACCGAGTGAGGATTCTTGGGTGTCAAGAGCTCCTATGCAAGTGGCAAGAGGCGGCTTAGGTGTCGCTGTAGTCGACGGTAAAATCTACGCAATAGGCGGCTACTCCGGCGTCGGCCAAACCTTGACAACCAACGAAGAATACGATCCCGCCACAGATAGCTGGATCTTTAAGGCGTCCTCGCCTGTGCCGCTAGCTTTCTTTGGAATAACAGTCTACCAAGACAAAATATACTGCATCGACAGCGACAAAGGCGTAACCGCAGTCTACACGCCGTCAACCGATAAATGGGACACCAAAGCATCTCTGCCCCATCCACGAGAGGGCATCACCGCAGTTACCGCTGCTGACAAAATTTATGTAATAGGCGGGAATTCAAGCGTCACCGACGTTTACTACCCAGTTAACGATGTGTGGACAACAAAAAAGCCTCTCCCTTACACGCCATATCTACGTTGGGGTTGGACATGTGCTACAGTTACTATAGATAACGAAATACATGTAATAAGCGCACAACACCCTGGTTCCCATGAAATTTATAATCCTTTCAACGATACTTGGCGCTCGGGAGCATCAGTTATGCGAGTGTTTTTTTCATCCGCTGGCGTTACCACTGGGATAGATGAGCGGATTTACGTTTTTAGCGGTGACCGGCCGTATTGGGATAGCGGCGAAATCTATTTCCCAACCCAAAGTTACAACCCTGCAAATGACGGCTGGACGAATGGTACATCAATGCCTACTGGCCGACTCGAAGCTGGAGTCGCCGTCGTAGACAACCTTGTTTATGTTATCGGCGGTTTTACTCCATGGATGGGAAACAATTGGGATCCCAGTACCGCTAACGAGCAGTATATTCCCTTTGGCTATGACACTTCTGGCTCGGCGGCGTATCTGCCGAAGATAACCATTCAATCAGTATCTAATCAGACGTACAATAGCAGTTCTATTCCCCTAAACTTTACCGTTAACAAACCGATTAGCTGGATGGGCTATAGCCTAGACGGGCAAGACAACACAACTGTAACCGGCAACATCACGCTGTCAGGCTTATCCGTCGGTTCACATAATTTAACGGTCTACGCCAGAGACAGCTTTGGAAACGAAGTCGCTTCAGACACCATTGAGTTCACCGTGGCTCCAGAACCGTTCCCAATAGTTATATTGGCATTTGCATTATGTGCAGTTCCCATAGTTGCTGCTTCGGCACTACTGCTTTACCGCCGAAAACACAGCCGTTCCAGCAGGATTGCTTGATGTCCAGTTAATAGAACACTTGTTTTCCCCAATTTTTAGAAGGTTGAGATGTGCAGTCCTTTACCTGGGAACACGTTTGTAACATTATTAATGTCGGTTCTAACTAGCTTGATGTATGGTATTTTTGCGATTTCATCTCTTATCGCGAAGAAGTCGTCGAAATTTTTCATGTAGCAGGTAATGTAGAAGTCGGCTGTACCTATAGTTTTAATCAGGTGGAAAACGTTCTTCAGATTACTTAATTTGTTAATTGCGTCATCTGCGTTACCGGTTTCTTGTACGGAAAGGAAGAAGAAACCGTAGGCGCGGTAACCTAACTTTTGTGGATTAATCTGGATTACTGACTTGATCACTTTGTTTTTCTTTAGTTTTTCATATCGACGGATTATCCTGTCAACTGAGGTTCCTATTTCGCTTGCGATCTTGTTAAAAGAGCATCGGCCATCTTCAGTTAATCTGCCGATGAGGTACCTGTCGATTTCATCTATCTCGGTTTGACCCTCAGTATCTTCCCTGTTTTCTTGATGACTTTCACTTTCGCAGAGTGCATCTCTGAATAGGTTACTTGCGATGTTTCGGACATCAAGCCAAAGATTGGATTGTGTATCACTGGTGAGTCCTTGTCTTCTAATCTCATCTTTAATCTGGTCTAGCTCCTGCACGTTATGAAGCCTAAAAATCGCTGTTATGTTGTATAATTTACTTGATGCATATATTGCGGCGAGGTTTGGTATGCTGTTTAGAAACGCTTTGGTTGCAGCGATGTTCTCTTCCTTAACTGCAAGTATTAGCGTGGCCATGTACTGAAAGCCAAAAGCTCTGAAATTAATTTCGGTGGTTGCACCAACAATTATCCCTTCTTTGACCATTTTTCGGTAGTGCCTTAGGATTTCTTCATATGGGGTGTTGCATGCTTTTCCGATTTCTACTAGACTCTTTCGTCCGTCATCGAGGAGTTGTGCGAGAATTTTTTCATCCAAGTGATCAATTGTTATCATATTTAGCTGTATAAGTGCCCTTTTTTACTATTTATCTCTTTTAGTCTCCTCTTTTCGGAACACCTTTGGTTCTTATCAGTTTACCAATTGGACACATATACAACGCGAAATACAGTAACAATAGCGGTTATCTTTGATTAAAAAATAGCGTTTTCATGATTGAATATACGAAACGCATTTAAAGGTCAATGGGCTTGCATGATACCACCCAAAAGGAGAAAAAAGAATACATGAAATTCCAAAATACTAAACTGACCACACTCCTACTCGCAACATTACTTATCGTCTCAATAGGAGCATCAGTATTCGCAGCAACAGCCAACGCAGCAACAGTAAAACCAACATTTGCATACGTAACAGCAAAACCAGACACAGTCGGCGTAGGCCAAACAATCACCATCTACACATGGGTCAACCAAATTTTCCCCGGCGCAGCAATGACAAACGATTACAGATTCCACAACTTCAAAATCATAATCACAAAACCAGACAACACAACCGAAACAATGGTAGCTGATACAATCCAAGACACAACATCAAACCAAGCATTCAGCTACACACCAAACGCAGTAGGCACATACAAAGTAGACTTCTACTTCCCAGAAACATACGTTAACGCAACCTCTCACGCAGCAGGCGCAACAGCTGACGATGTCTACAAAGCAAGCAGTGCATCATGCACTTTCAATGTACAAGAAGACGCAATCCCTATGCCCCCAGACAGCTATCCGCTTCCATCAGAATATTGGACTCGCCCAATCTACGGCGAAAACAACTTCTGGTTCACAATATCCTCTAACTGGCTAGGCTTCGGTTCACCAAACTATCTCTGGAACAGTCCATCTGCCTTCGGTGCAATGATGGGCGGTAACGGTCAACAATATCCATCTGACGCAGTTGGCTCATTAACCAACCACATCATGTGGACAAAGCCACTCCAGAGCGGCGGTGTCGTCGGCGGCAACACAGGCACAATCTACGGCAACACATACTTTGACGGCTCAGCATACTTCGTAAGATACGTTAACCCAATCATTGTCAGCGGCAAACTAGTTTACACTGAACCACTATCATACAGCCAAGGAACCGGCGGAGACACAGTCTGTGTTGATTTACGCACAGGCGAAGAACTCTGGAGAAACCCAACAATGGGCGCACTCTCATTCGCAATCATCGCTGACTTCGAAAACGGCAACCAGCACGGCCAATACAACGCACTGCTAGTTGCAGTAAGCGGAACCACATGGAGATTCTACGATGCAGACACTGGCAGAGCACTCTTCAATGCAACAGGCGTTCCAACGTCAGGCACAAAAGCAATGGGTCCAAACAACGAATTCCTCTACTACACAGTCACAAACCAGGGCACAGGTTGGCAACTAGCACAATGGAACTCAAGCAAACTCTGGTCAATCGGAACAACAGGTCCAACAGCAAACGTTAACACAGTAGTAGCAGCAAACACAGGCAACAAATACGACTGGAACACCTCAATCACATACAATGGTGTAAACTGGACTACCTCACAAAGCTTCAGAGTACTAGCAGCATACTACGGTGACTACATGCTATGCATGAACGGAACATTCCCATCAACAGGCACCAACATGTTCTTCGGAACAACAGAAACCTATGCACCATACACATACTTCCTAGTAAACCTCAACGCATCAAAAGGCACAGTCGGTAGCGTACAGTGGATCAACACAATCACACCAGCAACCCAAACAACAGTTGTCTACAGCGGTGTTGACACAATTAACCGCGTCTTCATAGAAGGCGACCGCGAACAACTCTACTGGAGAGCATTCAGTATCGACACAGGCGCAGCACTCTGGAACACAGCAGACTACCCACAAGCAGCAATGGACTATTATGGCAGCCAGGCATCAGGCAGCTTAACTAACTCATTCTACGGCGGCTACATGTACAGCTCAGCATACGCAGGCATAGTCTACTGCTATGACACAACCGACGGCAAACTAGTCTGGACTTACGGTAACGGCGGCGCAGGCAACAGCACAGACA
>CAYPGY010000071.1:0-12638 GCA_964410435.1 uncultured Candidatus Bathyarchaeia archaeon | reverse complement strand
CGAGCAGCGTTTCGGGCAGGTAAGAGGCATGCCAGCCTCCGACAGTTACAATGCAGTCTTGTTTTGCTTCTTTGATGGCCTTGGCGGTTTCGACGCAGCGGGCGTAGGTTGCTGAGCCGCAGGTCATCCCAACCATCATGGGGTTGAGGTCTGTGATTAACTGTTTAACTTCATCTAGTGGCTTATTCATCAAATAGTTATCTAGCATCTTGACGTTGAAGCCGGCTTTTTCAAGCGCCGAGGCCACATACATTAAGCCAATCGGGGGCAAACGTTTCCCGTGGTACCATGTGTCTTTCTCGGGTGGGGCAGTGGTCATTACAAGTATGGTTTTGGCTTTGAGGGCTGGTGTGTTAGAATTCTGGTTTGCGGTCAAGGGGGTTGTCTCGGGATGCTTGTTTTAGGGTTTGATGACTTGCGGGGTTTATAGCTTTAACGGAGACGAGTTGATTTTGAATATTTAGCTGTATGGTGGTGGTTGAGATTAAGAAACGCGGCGTTATCACCAAAACAAAACACTTTAAGATAAACTCCCTATTACCCTCTACAGTACAGTATTTTTAAAAAAACAAGTTCATTATTAAAAAAATGAAAAAGCACTGAACAATTAATTCAAATATTGCCTAAAAGATTAATTAGCGAGCATACAAATAGCATAATTTAAAAATAAGGCTCGGGTTGAAACTTGAATACGCCAAAAATTGACGCGACAGATGCAATCATTCTACAGATGCTTCTAAAAGAGGCACGTACCAGCTTCACAGACATAGCAAAAGAATGCCACATTACCGTCGGCGCTGTAAGGATGCGTTACAAGCGCCTATGGCGGGAAGGCGTCATCAACGGCGAAGTAACACTCGTTAACCCCCACTGCCTTGGATATCGCCACATCGTCGATTTAGGCATCTTATGCGACAGCGAAAACGAGAAGGAAGTAGCTGCCTACCTTGAAAGCAAATCAAAGATCGCTCAAGTCGTAGCTCACATGGGCAAATACAGCTTCTTAGCCAAGGCTGCTTTAAGCGACTTAAACAAGCTTTCAGGAATAATCGAAGACTTAGAGTCTAATCCTAAGATTAAGCATGTTGATTCGCTGATTTGGGCTGAAGCCATAAACGTAGAGTTCCAAAGCAACCTCGTAATCAAGCCGCTTCCGCGAAGCAGCGAAAAACTCACTCGGCCACCTTTAACAAACATTGATCAGGTGCCGATAAAGCTTGATGAAATAGACCGCAAAATAGCTACGATCGTAGCCAACCACGCCAGAACACCGTTTAGGCACATCGCCGAGGAAATCGGCATCTCAACAAAAACCGTTATACAGCGCTACAAGAAGCTACGGGAAAAAGTGCTTACTAAATCCACCATAACTGTGGATATGAATAAACTCGGTTACACCGCATTAGCTGACCTCTACATTAAAGTAATAAACCGAAGCAAACTAACTGAAATCTACGAGCAGCTACTACAGATACCCAACGTCATCGTAATCATAAGAACGCTTGGCGACTACGACCTCTACGTGGCAATCGCGCTTGAAGACCTGAGCAAAATGTTTGAGGTATCCGAGCAGATCAGCAAAATCGGAGCCATCGAGAAACCGTACTTCTTCTTGACCCGTATGGTTCCCTGCTGGCCATTTAACCTGTTTGCGCCTATGCTTGAATCTGAAACTCTGCCGAAGTACTTCATTAACGGTTCAAATAAGCAAGCAGAACTAAAACCTCTACAGTAACCCCTTTTTACTTTTGGGCTACCCAGAAACTCATTTCGGGTTTACATACGAGACGATAGATAAGCGCCAGCGGGTTAGGCAGCCAAGAGCCATTCAAGTAATGGTCCTTTCTCTGGTATGACGTGAAACCCTGCTCCCTGAAAACTCGACTTATAACCTGATGGTTTAACGCATGCTCTTTCTTAAACCAGTAATCAGAGAGAGTGTAGTCGATCATGGGTACCCTTAAGCCGGTTGCCATGAAGTAGATGCTGTTAAGCATCGGGTTCGAGTGAAAAGTGAAGCCCTTTATTATTGCCGCGAGCATGCTGGACTCGTTAGCCCAGTAATAGGGTGAAGCTTCGTGGTCGATGTAGACTACGCCGCCCCGCTTGAGGTAACCGCACAGCGTCCTAAGAGCTGACTCGTAGTCGGGTAAGTGATGCAGTACAGAGTAGCTGCAGATCAAATCAAACTCGCCCTCATTGAAGGTTAGGGCTTCAATGGGTGAATTAACCACAACAAGTTTGCTGAGCAAGTATTTGGCGTATTTTTTCTTTAAGATAGCACACATTTCAGGCGAGATGTCGGTGGCGGTGACGTGGTAACCCATCTCTAAGAGTTTGCCTGTGAGGTTGCCGGTGCCTGCGCCTACATCAAGCGCTTTTCTGCGGTTTCCTACAATTTTCTGATCTATGGCTTTTAGCTGGGTCCAGACGCGTTTCTGCTCTTTTCTGCCGTAGACTTCAGGGTGGATGGCTTCGTAGTATTTGGCTTCGCTCCGGTGAACCTCTATGTTGGCTTTGTGAATCTGCTCCGTTAAGGTTTGGTTTGGCAACACCCTTTTTCTCCCGATGTAATGCATAAAGACGCTCCTCTGAATTTATATAGTTTAAGAAACCGCCGCCGCAAAACATCCTTCTCATTAACCTATGTAACTGAGAATGCGAAACGATTTAAGCATCAAAACCCTTCAAAAAGACAATACCTCTAAAGCGTGAAGCTAGATGAAACCCCACATTACATTGGTTAACCCCGCTGCCCCAGCCGGAGCAGTAATGCACTGGCCCTTTGCACTCCTAGGCTTAGGTTACCTTGCAGCCGTTTTAGAAAAAGCCGGCTACCAAGTTGACGTCATCGACTGCCAAGTATCAGGCATCTCGCTTGAAGAATATAAAAAGGAGATCGCGAAACGCAAACCCGACATAGTCGGAGCAACATCCTCTACGCTTACTTACAAGTCAGGTATGAAGCTAATTCAAGCCTCACGTGAAGTTCTGCCTAACGTTGTAACCTTCGCCGGTGGACCGCACGTGACCTTCTGGGATGACCACGCGCTTGAAGAGTACCCCGAGCTTGATGTGGTTGCACGAAGAGAAGGCGAATACACAATCCTTGACCTTGTACAGCATGTTGAGGCAGGCAAGAGTTTCGACGACGTACTGGGCATCACTTACCGAAAAGACGGCAAAATCGTTCGCAACCCAGATCGCCCCTACATCGAGGACCTAGACAGCCTACCTTTCCCCGCTAGGCACCTGTGGCCGATGGACAAATTCACACAGTACGAAGACGTGCTTTACCTCGCCATGAGCAGAGGCTGCACATACTGGTGCGAATTCTGCTGTACAGTCCGTATGCACGGCCGCAGATTCCGCATGAGAAGCGCCAAAAACGTCGTTGACGAATTAGAATTTCTAAATAAATCATACGGCAAGACCAAATTCACCTTCTGCGACGACGCTTTCACTGTAGATAAACAACTGGTTATGGATCTCTGTGAAGAAATCCTGAAAAGAGGCTTAAAGATAGAGTGGAACTGCGGGTCACGCGTCGACTTAGTTACCAAGGAACTTCTTAAAAAAATGAAGGAAGCCGGATGCGTCTCCTTCTGGTTTGGCGCTGAATCAGGAACCCAGCAGGTCCTCGACGCAATGAAGAAGGGCATCACGCCTGAATTAACAGAGAAAGTCATCGGGTGGGTCCGTGAAGTCGGCTTAAAACCAACGCCGAACGTCATTTTGGGTTTCCCAGGCGAGACTAAACAGAGCGCGTGGAGAACCATAAAGTTCGTCGAGAAAATCGCTCCGGACGCAGTGGGCTTCTACAATGTTGCTACACCCTTCCCCGGCACCCCACTCTATGACCAAGTTAAAGCTAACGGGTGGCTACGAATAACAGACTTCGACAAGTACGATACGACACGCCCGATTTTTGAGACGCCTCAGCTTAGCATGAAGGAACTCGGCAAGCTCCGTGAGGGCGCATTCCACCACTACTACCTGAGGCGCGCCTACTTTATGGATAAAAGGCGGCGCTTCAAGCTGTCAACGGCGATTACTGTGGGTCTGCATTTCGTGGCTAACATAAAGTTGAAGCTACGGCGAAGCTAAGCACTTTACAGAAAGAAGAAACAGGGTTGCCTCTAAGTAGCACAGTCATAGTGCTGTACTGCTAAGCCATTACTTTCTTTATTGTCTCAACAAGTGTCCTGTTATCTTTTTCTGAGCGTACAGTGACGCGGATGTAGCTGTCGTCCATGCCCATGAAGGTGCAGCAGTCGCGTACCAAAATCTTCTCTTTTGCAAGGCGCTCTTTTAGCATAGTTGAGGTGAGTTTGCGGTCGGTGAGCTTGACGAGGAGGAAGTTTGTGGTTGACGGATAAACCTGCAGGCCCTCGATTGAGGAGAGGTCACTGGCGAGTTTTGCTCGGTTTCTGTTGATTGTCTCTTTTGTGGATTTAATGAATTCGGTGTCGCTGAACGCCGCAAGCGTTACGGAGTTTACTAGGCCGTTCATGCTCCACGGTTGTCGAACGGTTTCCAGCTTCTCGATTAGGCTTGTTGCCGCAACTGCGTAGCCGAAGCGTAAGCCAGCCATGCCGAAGAATTTGGTGACTGAGCGGATGACAAACAGGTTATCGTAGTCCTTTACCATACCAGCTACAGTGTTGGCGTCGCCTTCGTCTGCGAATTCAATATAGTTCTCGTCTATGCTAAATATGATGTCGCGTTTTTTGCAGAAGTCTACTAGCTCCATGACTTCGTCTTTGGTGTAGAGTCTGCCTGAGGGGCTATGCGGGTTGCAGAGGCACATGATTTTTGTGTCTTCGGTTACCGCCGCCTTTATTTTCTCGAGGTCCATGGAGAAGTCGGGTTGTAGCTGGACGAAGGTGACTTCGCCGCCAACCCGCAACGCTGCCTTCTCGTACTCGGAGAAGGATGGCACTGGGATAACTGCTTTGAAAACCTGCGGCATAGCCTCGGTGATCATGTAGATGAGTTCGATGCTGCCGTTGCCCAAAAGAATGTTATCCACATTTACGCCGTGGCCGACATACTCGGCTATGGCTTCTCGGAATTCCACTGGGTTCGGGTCAGGGTAGAACTTGATTAGTCGAGCGTTTTGCTTGACGGCTTCGACGGCTTTAGGCGGTGGCCCCATAAAGTTGATGGGTCCGCTGAATTCAAGCACTTCTTCTAAGGGGATGTTGTGTTTTCTGCTGAAACCCCAGATGTCGCCGCCGTGGCTGACGAATCTGCGCTGTTTACATGTGCTTGACATTTTCTTCCTCCAGTAGACGGTTGATTTCTTTCTCGACTAATAGGTCGGCTTTGTAGTGCATGTTGTACTGGTTAACGATTTTGTATAGCCAGTACACGCCGCCGACGCCTAACGTCACAATTGTTAACAGTACATATGTTGTTTGCGGTATAGTCTGAGGCATGAAAACACGTGTGGGTAGGGCTGCTGCGAGGTAGGTGTCTTCCTCTTTCTCGTGGCGAGCTAAGTCTCTAGTTACCAAGTACAGTATGACAAATGCGGGAATGACTAGTATAATACTTGCTGCCCAAAGTGCCGCGTTACGTTTTTTAGGCGCTGGATGGGTCTGTGGCGGGCATTTGCCTTTAATTCTTAGGTAATCTGCGAGTTTAGCTTCGATTTCAGCTTCTTTTTGCAGATGGCGGTTTCTCCCATCGACTAAACGGTGGAACATGGGGAAGAAAGCTAAACCAAAAGTAACTATGGCGCTTAAAAACCACATTGAAAACCATATTTTACGGTCAGCAATCTGTTTGGTGTTCAGTGTGGTCTGCATATTTGTTGACTTTCCAGTTCAATTGGTTACAAGGTTGGGGTAGCCAAACTTTATAAGTTCTTCCATTGGCACTTTACGTAAAACGAGCCGACCGCTGAATGATGCTATCCATCATTATCCCCGTCTACAACGAGGAATTGACTATAGGCAACATCATCGACCGCACTAAAGAGGCGGCAGGGAAAATCGGCTTACCCTACGAGATTATCGTCATCAACGACCTGTCATATGACCACTCGCTTGAAGTTGCGCTTAAACGAAAAGTCCGCGTTTTCAGCCTTAAAGCTCACCTCGGCAAAGGCTACGCGCTCCGAGCAGGCTTCGCGCAGGCAAGAGGCGACATAATAGTCACAATTGACTCCGACGGTTCACACTGGCCCGAGGAACTAAACGAAGTTTTAACGCCCGTATTGGCAGGCGAGGTAGACATGGTTATCGGCAGTCGCTACATGAACCACAAGCATGTCGCTGCACGCAAACTCAACAAGTTCGGCGTACGCATCTTCAATTATCTCATCCAACTCTTCACAGGCGTCGCCATAACAGACAGCCAATCAGGCTACCGCGCAATGAAGAGGGAAGTACTGGAAGGGCAAAAGCTAAAGTCAGGCGAGTACGAGATAGAGTCTGAGATGCTTGTTAAAACGGCGAAGGCTGGCTTCCGAGTAGCTGAGGTTCCAATCACGTTTGAGCAGCGCACCTATGGCCGCTCAGGCGTGGACCCAATGGTGGACGGCTCAAAAATTTTGTTTTCGATATTTATGGCCTACATTAAGGGGTAACCTAAAGTGGCGGAAAACTACCCCAAGGTTTCGATTATCGTGGCGTCTTATAACAATCAGGACACCATAGGCGAATGCTTAGAGTCAATTTTGGCGCTGGATTACCCCAAAGACTGCTACGAGGTCATCGTGATGGACGGCGTCAGCAACGATGGCACGGTAAAGATCGCGGAGCAATACCCCGTTAAAGTGGTGTCGATTCGCCTTAATTGCCCAGCCGCCTACAATTATGCGTTTAAAATCGCCGCTTACCCCATTCTGGGCTTCGTCGACTCAGATGCCAAAGTCGAACCTACTTGGCTAAAGAAACTCGTTCCCCGCCTCGCTGAGCCTCAGGTCGCAGGAGTCAGCGGTAGCATAGACACATGGAACCGAGACAACCTCTGGGCACGCAGCATCGGCTACGAGCTTAAAAACCGCTACCGACGCATCGGCAGATACACGGGTCGCATCGCCACCATGAACCTGTTGCTTAAGAAGAGCGTGATCGAGGAGGTGGGTGGCTGGGACGAGAAATTGCCCAGTCAGTACGACACTGACTTCGGCTTCCGCATGTCCGAGAAAGGCTACAAAATCGCGTATGAACCCGCCGCCGTCTGTTACCACTACAATCGGCCCACGCTTAAGGCATATTACAAGCAGCAACTGCAGTACGGCAAAAACACGCTTAAGCTGTACTTTAAGCATGGGCACCTTGCGAAGGGTGACGAAATCACCGATGTCGGAATGAATGTCCAACCGATTCTGCTGTTGGCGGCTATTGGGTTGTTTGTGGTTGGGATAGTTCCGTTGCTTAGGCTGCTCTGGGTCGGCTCCGCAGCAATCCTGCTGGCAATGTTTGTTTACTTTGTTTATTCAGCGGTTAAAATCTCCGCAAAATACCATGATTGGTCGGCTATGCGGCTAATAGTGCTCTACTATGTGCGTTCAGCAGCGTGGTTCATGGGCGCAGTCACCACAACCCTGCACTATTTCGGGAGGCGTAGCTGATGACTAAAGTCTGCTTTGTTTCACCCGAGTACTGGCCCTTAACTGGCGGCACAGGCAGCTACGTCTATTACCTATCAAACGAGCTACTGAAGAACGGCTACAGCATCCATGTGGTCACAGGCAGCAACCAAACCCAAGACGTCCACGTCAACCCAAAGCTGGACGTGTCCTTCCTAAAAAGCCCAAAGATGCCCGCAGTCAAATCCTTCCTCTTAGCAGGCAACAGCAACCGCAAATTGCAGCGCATCAAAAAAGCCGCAAACATAGACATCATGCACCCCCAACTGCCATTAACACCCAACTTCGCGGTGCCACCCAACTACGGCAGAACCCTCGTATGCACCGTCCACTCCACATGGAAAGGCGAAGCAAAAGCCATCGCCGGCGAACCCTTCACCAGATTAAACGCCAACGAAAAAGTACTCGTCACCCTGAACCCGATGCTGCGGTTTTTCGAGGAAAACATGATCCACCGAGCCCGAAAAGTCATCGCTGTCAGCGAATTCACCAAGTGGGAACTGACAAATTACTATAAAATCCCCGCCCACAAAATCAAGGTAATCCACAACGGTGTAGACATCAAAAAGTTCCAGCCGGCAGCAGACAAGCGCAAAATCAAGGCGGAGTTAGGCTTCAACCCCGATGACATCGCTATTGTCTCAGTCGGTCGCCTCTACGCCCGTAAAGGCCTCTTTACCCTCATTGAATCCATGCCCGCGGTGGTCAAGCGGTTCCCCAACGCTAAATTCATCATCTCAGGCAAGGGGCAAAGCGACGAAATGCAGAAACTCATCGCACATGCAACCAGACTCGGCGTAATCGGCAACATAATATTCACAGGCTACTACCCCGACCTGAAGCTGCCCAAACTCTATCAAGCAGCGGATGTGTTTGCGTTCTCAACTTTCTACGAGCATCACCCGTTTGCCGTCCTAGAAGCACTCTCAACTGGATTGCCAGTTGTCACCACAATCGTGGGCGGCATCCCCGAAACCATCCGAACAGGCAAAAACGGTTTTCTCGTCAAACCCTTTGATGAAAAAGCGTTCGCGGACCGCATCCTCTATCTGCTTGAGCACCCAGCGGAGGCTTATGAGATGGGGGCAGCGGCACGTAAGACAGTGGTTGAAAAGCTGGACTGGCGTATCGTAGTCAAAGATGCAATGAAAGTTTATGACCAAGCCTTAAGCTAAAGCCAGTGGTTAAGCAGTTAACCTGTTTGTGTCCTCAAAGAAGCTTGTGAGCTTTGTATTCATCGCTTGCATGTCGCTTGGCACCGTGAATCCGGGGTAGAAAAGCCTCATAGCATTTTCCTTTTCAGCTCCGCCTGGGAAGGTAATCGAGGGATATAGAATCGCAACCGTCGGCAATTCAGGCACCGCGGACATAACGGCGCTCCTAAATATGCCCCGATAGATTTCTTCACCGTTAACCCTTATAGAGACTACGTTTGAGAAGCTGTACAGGTTATCTCCGGCTGCTTGCAGGCGCTGGGTGGCTGCATCGGTAAGGTTGAACTCTTGGCTTGTGCCGTTGAAAGACAATATATCTGAATCGGATAGCAGCGTAGAATTATCACTTAAGTAAACCATTGTAAACCCGTCATCGGCGGCGATTAAAGGTGTGCTTGTTAAACTGTTCTGGTAGATAAGTACGGCTGCAACTGCCACTACCACGATTAGAAGTACGCCTATGATTGCCTGTTTCTTCAAGATGACACCGATAAATCGTTATGTTGGTTGATATTTAAGACTAACAGTTGGTACACGGTAGCTAAGCTATCATGCAATAGCTTGCGGTTTTTTATAAGTCAACTAGCTTAACTTATTTTTGATTAGAGATGCTGACATTAGAGAAGCTAAAAGCTGCTTTGGCTTCATGCAAGGAAGAACTGAAAAGAACTATAAAGTAGATGAAATTGGCCTTTTCGGCTCTTATGTACGCAATTAGCAGCACAAAACAAGTGATGTAGACGTTCTGGTTACATTTACCGAAACACCCGACCTCTTCCAATTTATAGAGCATGAAAATTACTTGACTGATCTTCTGGGTATTAAGGTGGGCCTCGCAATTAAGGAAGGCATTACATCTCGCCTAAAAGATGGGATTCTGAGCGAGGCAGTCTCCGTTTGAGCGGCTCCGAGGTTTACATCGAAGATATCATCCACGCGATAGACAGCATCCAACCCTATACATAGGGTTTAACCTGCGAGATTTTTGTCGGTGACAAGAAAACTATTGACGCCAAAATCAGGAATTTTGAAATTATTGGAGAAACAACAAAACAGATACCGCTAGCTATAAAGAAAGAGTACCCAAAAGTGCCTTGGAGAGAAACGGCTGGGATGCGAGACAAGCTGATTCATGGTTACTTCGGTGTTCCACTAGACGTTGTTTGGAAAACCGTTAAAGAGCGCATACCCACAGTGCGGCGCCTAATGATTGAAGTCTTAGCTGAAACAAAAGATAAGCAATACAAGTTAAACTAGTTGTATTGGCTCTCGCCGGTACATCTTTGTCACCCTCTGGAACAGGTGAATAATGTCAAGCGAGCAGAACATAATTTTGGTCGCGTACTCGTGCTGGTAGATTTTCATCTGCAGCTTCACCGGCAAGTCAATGTTAGGCGGCTCAAACCGACTCGCTACATCTTTAACGGGTAAACCTTCGACTTGGATTGCGTCCGCGTTGAAATGCGCCCTATCAGCGACGTATTTGAGGTAGGTTTGCTTCCAGTTCAGCATCATAACCTGCGTGGCGACGATATCCACTGCTAAGGCGTCGTTGCCGGTTAGGAATAGACCCATTTTTTTGGGTTTGCCCTTTGTGGGTCCATTGCCTTCGATTCCCACTCGGGCATCCATAATGGTGAGTGCTGGCTTGAAAACTTGGTAGAGGCGGTAGAACACTTCTGGCAGATACGGGTGAAGGTAGATGCGGCGGTTGCTTGGGACGCATCCGAAGAGGTTTTTGAGTGCGCCGGTGTATGCCATGAACTCGTGGGTTTTCATCAGCGGCAGGTCAACGACGGCGTCTGCATCGAGGACTGTTTTGGGCAGATACAGCCTTTTAAGCGGATCGTTCGTCTGAAACTTAACCTCGACCACTTTGTCCTCAGAGAGATTCATGGCTATGCCCCCTGCGGATTCAACGGCTTCCTTCATGCCGGTTTTATCGAAAGCTGTCCAGCAGGGATAGTTGATGCCATTGGATTCGCCTACGATCACTTCGCTGTTGCCGTCGCGCAGTTGACTGACGAGTTGATGTACAACTTCGGGGCTGGTGACCACGCCGGGCAGATACTCTGGGTGGCTGAGGTTGGGTTTGATGTAAATCTTCTTTTTTCCACGTAGGCCCGCGTTTGCGATTGCTTCCTTGATTATGCCGCTTACATCGTCACCAGGACGGCTGATCTTAACCACGTTAGCAGGCGCCATTAGCTATTTTCACTCCATTAAGGCAGCCGGGATCGCCGCAGAGGGTGTCGCCGCCGTGGTAGGCCGCTGAGCGTGCTCGGCATCCGCCGCAGATGAACTTGTAGGTGCATTTGCTGCAGCTGCCCTTGAGGTTAGCTCGGTTGCGAAACGCGTTAAACAGCGGTGCGTTAAGCCAGATGTCGCGGAAGGTGCGTTCCTTTAAGTTACCCACGTTAACAGGGAGGAAAACGCATGGTCGCACGTCGCCCTGTGGGGAGATGGCACAGTAGAGTCTGCCTGCTCCGCATCCGCCGATGAATTCGCCTAGTGGAACCGCTTTTTTGGTGACTTTGACTGTTTGCATGTGCGCCAGCGCCATGGTTACTTCGCCTGTTCCTGTGTCGCCTTGGCACTGTGCAGCGACGCGGGCGAGTTGGGGCGCGGTTGCGAGGATAGTGGTTTTGCATCCCGCTGACATCCTGTTGAGTAGGTAACGCATGACGTCTTCGCGTTCCTGTGCCGAGAGATCTTGGTCAGCGTGGTCTTTGCCTCGTCCAGCGGGGATGAAGTTGAAGTAGGTGAAGCGCTCCACATGTAGTTGCTCGGCTAAGTCTATGATGGCAGGTAACTCGGACATGTTGTTTTTACCTACGGTGGTGGCGATGCAGGCGCATATGTCTGCGTCAATGCAGTTCTTAAGGCCAGCAACTGCTTTGTTGTAGGCTCCGGGGACGCCTCGGAATTCGTCGTGGGTTTTCGCGGTTGCGCCGTCGATGCTTATGTCGACGTAGTTGACGCCTGCCTCCTTGAGTTTTTGGGCTGTTTCTTTTGTTAGCAGGGTGCCGTTTGAGGCGAGTGAGATGTAGAGTCCTTTGTCGGATGCGTAGCGTGCTACTTGGAAGAAGTCGCTTCGGGTTATTGGTTCGCCGCCGCTAAACGCTAAGGCGGTTACGTGGGCTTCAGCAAGCATATCCACGACTCGGAGCGCCTGCTCAGTGGTTAATTCGTCTGGGTCGGGTGCGCCGCTGTTGCTGTAGCAGTGTTTGCATCTTAGGTTGCATTTGTGGGTGAAATCCCACACGACAAGGAACGGTGCGACAAGCGACATCGGCTTCTTGATGCCGTAGTACTCGAACGATTCAACCAAGTTGAGGACTGCGTTGCGTGCGTAGCGGTCGGTTAGTAGTTTCTCGACTTTTGCCCGCTTAAAGCCCAGCGCTCGGCGTAGGAACTCTATCCAGAACGCGATGATTTTGGAGTAGAATGGGCTGCATTTGCTGCAGTGGCGGTCGGTTTTGCCGCCGTATTCATCCAAAGCGGCCTCCAGTACGGTTCTGCCGCAGACGGGGCACTTTTTAAGTGAAAGCTGGAGCATCTTTTTAGTCATAGGCATCGAGACTATGCTGTTCCAGAACTTGTCGTGGCTGAGGATGCTCATTAGTGTCTGCTCCAAGCGGGTTTAGTAGATATTCGTCTACGGGTGGATGTAAAGGTTTCTCTAAAACAGCTTCTTAAGTCATCGAATGTTTGTTCATTAATTCAGTAATTCGCTAATTTAAGGCCCTATTGGCGGTTTTATGCAGAAACTTGTGGGGGGTACTTGCGGGTTTTAGTGCTTTATACAGATGGAGGGGCGG
>CAYPGY010000070.1:0-12745 GCA_964410435.1 uncultured Candidatus Bathyarchaeia archaeon | reverse complement strand
AAGAAGAAAAAGCTGAACCAGCAGAAAACAGCGATGCATACGAAGAAGCTAAGAAATTGGCGGAAAAATACTATTAAGCACCCCGTAGTCTACGATTAAGCTATGTTCTTCCATCTGCTCCTCACAAGCGACTGCAACCTACAATGCAAATACTGCTTCGGCGAAAGCCTAGACGACTTCGACGAGGAATTCGGCGGTGACATACAAATCGACTACAACCTACCCCGCAAAGCCAACTACTCCGTAGAGATGCTTGATCAATTCGTGCGCAAGGACCCCGCCTGTGTTTTGACCTTCTACGGCGGGGAACCCCTCATGTATATGGAAAAACTGCGCCAAATCATGGATGGCGTAACGCCGAAGCTCTACATGATGCAGACAAACGGTTTACTTCTCGACAGACTCGAACCAGAATACGTAAACCGATTCCACACGCTACTGGTGTCACTGGATGGCGAAGAAGCACTAACCGATTACTACCGTGGAAAAGGCACCTTCCGCAAAGTAATAGAAAACCTCAAACTCATACGCATAAACGGCTTTAAAGGCGAACTGATAGCGCGTATGACTATAATGGAGCAAACAGACATAGAAAAACAGGTCAAATGGTTACTGCATAACGACGAATTCAGTTTTACCTCTATTCATTGGCAACTTAATGCTGGATTCTGGGGTAACGATTTCAAACGCCGGAACTTTGAGGAATGGACTAAAACCAGCTACATCCCCGGGGTGGACGCGATTGTGCGTTACTGGGTGGATCAGATGGAGCAGACAGGGAAAGTGCTAAAGCTCTACCCTATCTTGGGTATAGCTAATTCACTGTTACATGGCGAGACGGATGCGTTAATGCGCTGTGGCAGCGGCTGGATCAATTACTCTATTCAGATGGACGGCCAAATTATCCCTTGTCCAACAATGTGGGGCATGAAAGCCTACTATGCGGGGCACATAAAAGACGCTGACCCATTAAAGCTGCCAAAGTTGTTTGTGAGCCAGAAACCCTGCAGCGAATGCAAAATCTTGGGGTTATGCGGCGGCAGATGCCTCTACACTAACATTGTGAAACGCTGGCCAGATGATCAATACCGTAAGGTTTGCTATACAGTTGAGAAGCTGATTGAGTCTATACAGCGTGAATTGCCGCGGATTCAGCGGCTAATTCATCAGGGGCAACTGAAACTCTCGGACTTTGATTACGTTAAATTTAACGGCGCCGAGATTATTCCTTAACAGTAAATCAAGGTATGGCTGTTTCGTCTGCTTTTGGTTGTAGAAAACCCACAACCAACCTTAAAGAGTCAAATACGAAATAGCGTAACAAGTAATTAAACAGCCACTTTTCACGTTCAGCGGAACACTACGCTACAATCGTTCCGGCATTATGCTGCATGAGCCGCCGCTCTAAATCCAGACAGTTGTCACATAAATCGGAACTCGGCCTTACACTGCGTCTGGAAAAAACTACACGGGGATACTGCCCGCATTTCGGCATCCAATGCCACCGATCTGGCATAGCTCCGCGCACATACTCTACCATGCCCAACCACCAAAAATATGAGTGTACCATCGACTATTTCTGAGTTTTCGTACCCAAAAACAGCGGTAAATTCACCCGAACAGTGGTGCCCTCACCCACTGCGCTCTCAATCGATACACCGCCACCATGTGCCTCAACAAAACGGCGGCAAATCGCCAATCCAAAACCCATACCCTTCGCTTTAGTCGTAAACAGCGGCGAGGAAATACGCTTTAGCGTCTCAGAGGACATACCAACTCCTGAATCTCTAAAAGTGAACGAAACAAACTCCCCAACAACCTCGCTCTTCATAATAAGTCGACCGCCCTCAGGCATAGCGTCAACCGCGTTCTTAATTACATTAACAAACGCTCGGCAAATCTTCACGGTATCCACACAGAAGCTTAACTTATCACTCGTCTCATCAACTACAAAAATGTCCTCAGGTACATGAGAAAGCATAAGCGCCTCCTTAAGCAGCAACCGCGGAGTAACCGACGCCAAATCCAAACGGATTTCTGCTGAGTAATCCAGCAGGTCGTTGATTATCTTGTTCGAGTAATCAATACTCTTATCGATACTCTCAAACATTGTCAAATCCTCCCTGTCCCAGACGTTCGAATGCTTACGCCTCAAAAAAAACGTCGCCCCGCGGATTCCGGAAAGCGGATTACGCAGATCATGCCCCAAAATCGTCGCCAACTCACCAATAGACGCCAAACGCTCAGAACGCAGAAGCTTCTGCTCCATCTTCTTACGCGCCGTAATATCATGTAAAACAAAAGCTGAGCCCACATCATGACCGTTGCCGTCAGTTATAACAGAGCAGGATACTACGCCGATCAAGCGTTCACCAGATTTGACATTAAACTCGATTTCATAATTACGTAGCTCCCTAACCGTAGGTAATAAAGCGAAGATTTTCGGTGTAGACCCTTCACCGTTCGAAACTTTTGCTTGCTGGAGCAAAACATTAACCTGCTGCCCAACAATCTCGTTCTCGCTGTAACCCGTTAACTCCACAAGAGAACGGTTAACCTTAGTGATAACACCCTTCAAGTTAACCAAAATAACCGCGTCTGGCATAGTTGAGAAGACATTTTCAGCCGCAATTTCTGGAGTAAACTTGAACAACTCCAGCTTAATCATAGCATACACAACAAAAATGCTGGAAACGCTTGCAAAAATGGGACCCATAACAGGGACATCCAAGCCCATAACTGGAAAAATAGAATCAGTAAAAAGCGAAACCACAATGGGAATAAAAAAACCAACAGCGATAACTGCAGTCTGACGCTTCTTTAACTTATCCACCGTTTTATTATGGAAGTTTACCAAGCAGAACAATGCTAAGAGAGTATAAATCCCTGACCATACACCATAGATTCTTGCTATAATAGAGTCAACCTGTATTGTGTTCTGGAAGCCCCACGGCTGAAGATGTGGATCATAGGTAAAAATTTGGGTGGTTGTTAAATCTGTAATAGAGAAAAGAAGCGCGGGAAAATACAACACTACATAGGTTAACTTGTTCTTCAGTACCTCACTTTCAGTGAATGCAAGCGCAAAATGAAGTATCAACGCATCTAAGAACGGCCAGAACGCAAGAACTTTGCCCCAGAAAGCCGCGTCAGTAGCATTTGAAGACAACGACATCATAAAATAGCAGATAGCCCAGTACGCGTTGAACATCATTATACCCATGAAAAGCCGATTGGTGGAAGCTTTCCTGTTAAGAGAATAAACACTATATCCTAACAGTATGGATATTGCTGTAGCGCAAAGTAACAGTAGAGTGTACAGATTCATAGTTTTTTAACCGCAATGGGTCAAGCTAACCGCTTGTTGATAAGTAAAGGTTCTATACATAAAATATCTGTGTGTGAATCTATAGGAAATACAGGTATTTCTGAGCAACAAAATCAATGCAGACACCTAAGGTTTAAGGTTCAACGGCAACTCTACTTTTATGGTTGTTCCCTTTCCACAAACGCTCTCCAACTCTATGTTTCCACCATGCGCTTTGATGTTGCGTTTGCATATAACCATGCCGAAGCCCATGCCTTTAGCTTTGGTTGTGAATAATGGCGTCCAGAGTTTAGCGATTGTTTCTTTGGTCATACCACAACCGTTGTCTTTGAAAGTGAATACAACTTTGCTCTCTTCTACAGTACTTGATACGTGCATTTCACCGCCGTTTGGCATAGCATCGAAAGCGTTTTTGAAGATATTAATGAAGCTGCGACAAATCTTTACTTCGTCAACAAAAAATTGAGGCGAATCTGCTGTTTTATCAATTAACAAGATGTTTTTAGGCTGCGCTGAAAGCGCCAATGCAGCTTCAACCAGTTTTTTAGGGGTAACCTGAGACAGTTCCAACTTGACTTCTTCAGAATAGTAGCTTGCATAATCAAGTAAGTCGTTGATTATTTTATCGGAGTAAACTATGTTTCTGTCTATAGTTTCAAACATTGCCTTCTCTTCAGCGTTAATTTTGCATTCAAGCTTTTTACTTAAATAAAAACTGGCCACGCGGATACCTGACAATGGATTTCGCAGATCATGCCCCAACATTCCTGCTAACTGTCCGATGGATGCGAATCGCTCTGATTTAAGCAGTTTCTGTTCAATAGCTCTTCGCTCAGTTACATCATGAAGTACAAATGCTGCTCCGACATCCTTCCCCCTATTATCTGACACTATTGACCCCGATACTGTGCCGATGCGTCTTTCACCAGTTTTAGTACAGAAAGATAATTCCACAGCCTTAATCTCTCGAACATTTTGAAGACCTTCAAATAATCTAGGCGTGGAGTTCTCTTGGTTTAGAGCATTTGTCATAGTTAATACTTCATTTATTGATTTATCCACAACTTCCTCTTCGCTATATCCCGTTAAATCAAGAAATGACTGATTGACCTTCATGACTTTGCCGTCAAGCATTACGAGGATAACTGCATCGGTCATATTAGCGAAAATGCTTTCCATAGCGACTTCAGGTCTAAAACTGAACAGTTCATACTTCAGCATACCGTAAGCCACAAAAAAAGTAGTCAAGCTGAAAAGAATCGCGCCTACACCCGGAAAATCTATACCTGTGAAAGGAAATAAAGAATCCGTTAATAATGCGAAAAAGATCGGAATAGTAAATGCGAAAGCAACGAGCTTCGATTGTTCCTTCTTGATTTTATCAGTTAAACCCTTATGATATCTAACAAATAATATGACCGACAAAACAGCGAATGTACACGCCCAAATGCTATCCAACCAGCAAAGTAAAGAATCATTAGGTAATGTGTTCTGGTAACCCCAATACTTCAAAATAGGTGTTGTACTTATCACGTTTGTTACAGTTAAATCAGTTAATGAAAAGAATAACGCAGGAAAATATAGAGCGACGTAAATGAACCTGTTTTTAAGCAGATTATTTTCCGTGTATACTAACGTAAAGTGCAGCAGAAACGACATAATAAATGGCCAAAAGCAAAGTACTTTTTGCCAGAAAAGAGCACCCGCAAGCGTGGATGATTGAGACATCATAAACAGGCAGAATGCCCAGTAGGCATTGAAGACCATCATAAGCAAGAAAAGCCTGTTCAATTGGGCTTTTCTGTTTAGAAAAAATACGCTTACCCCTAGAGTTATCGATATTGCACTTGCGAAAAGAGAAAGTAAAGCGTAGATGTTCATCTAGTTTTCATCCGATAAGCTGGAATTATTGTATATTCAGACATACTTTGGAATCATTAATGGCAACAACCGCTTTTACGCAAATAAAGAGTTTGTGCGTATAATTTGTAAATAACATTTTTGATAGCGAGAGAATCAGCATGCTTTTATTTGAGGCGAAAGAACTACTGTTAACGTAATGTAAACTTTAGTGCAGGTTGCATGCGTATGGTTGAATTAAGACAGCAGGAACAACAACTCCTATCCGCACTAGACAAACTAGGTGGAAGTGCAAGCGTAGAAAAACTTGTAGATTCATGCGGCTTCCCAGACGCAGCAGTCATGCGTTCCGCACTTACACTACAGGAAAAAAACCTACTCACCATACAAGCAGCCACAAGAAACATAATCAAACTTACAGCCGAAGGCAAAACATACGCCCAGAGTAAACTGCCTGAACGCAAACTTATTCAAGCAGTCGCCGAACTTGGCGGCAAGGCAGACCTGCGTGCCGCGGCTGAGAAAGCTGGCATAGAACAGCAGTTTATTCAAATCGCCCAAGGCTGGGTTATACGCAAAAAATGGGCATTCTACGATTCTAAAACCAACACGTTAACCATCAACGATGCGCTCCTACACCAGATGAACGTTCCACAGGGATGCGACGAAACCCTGCTTAAGTTCCTCTGTGAAAAAGAGCAAGCCGCCCAAGATGACTTAAGCTCCGAACTAAAAGATGCAGCGGAACAACTCAAGAAACGAAAACTCGTAACCATCGAGCCAAAAACCACGCGAGTCCTAAAAATAAACGAGGAAGGCAAGAAAGCCGCTTCTGAAGCCACAATCGCGGCACCCGAAGTAACCAAACTAACACCTGAACTCATAATCACCGGCAAATGGCGCGAAACAAAATTCCAGAAATACAACATCCAAGCGCCAGTCTCCAAAACTTGGCCAGGTAAAAAGCACCCGTACCTAAGCTTCCTTGATGATGTCAGGGCAAAACTGGTACAGCTGGGCTTCCAAGAGATGGTGGGGCCACAGGTTGAAATCAGTTTCTTCAACTTTGACGCATTAAACGAGCCGCAAGACCACCCAGCGCGTGAACCCACAGATGTCTTCTACATCAAAGAACCCAAGTATGGTTCACTTGAAACTCACTTTAAAGCAGTTGAGCAAGTAAAGCAGACACACGAGAACGGCTGGACAACTGGCTCCACAGGCTGGGGCACTAAATACAGCCTTGAGGTAGCTCAGCGGCTGATTCTTCGCAGCCAAGGCACATGCCTAAGCGCAAGAACAATGGAGAGCGGCAAGTACAGCGTTCCCAGCCGGCACTTCGCTATCGCCCGCGTTTATCGCCCCGAAATCACTGACCGCACCCACCTAAGCGAGTTCAACCAAGTTGAAGGCATAATACTCGACGAGAAATTGACACTGCGCGACCTTTTGGGTGTCTTAGGCAAGTTTGCTATGGAGATTGCGGGTGCACAGAAAGTTCGCTTTAAACCCGATTATTTCCCTTTCACGGAGCCCAGCGTAGAACTCAGCGCCTATAAGGAAGGGTATGGCTGGATCGAGTTCGGTGGGTCAGGAATCTTCCGTCCGGAAGTTACGGAGCCGCTTGGTGTTAAAGCGCCGGTTATCGCTTGGGGTTTAGGTGTTGACCGTTTGTTTATGATGAAGTCTGGGCTTAGTGATATTCGACAGATTTTCTGTCAGGATCTTGATTGGTTACGTAAAAAGCAGGTGACTTAAAATGCCGACAATCGACATAGACTACAATGAGCTTCAGAGACTTCTAAAAGTCAACCTTAATGGGGATATGGAGAAACTCGATGATATATTGTCCTACGTTAAGGCGGAAGTGAAGGGCTTTGACGAGAAAGAGAATGCTGTTACAGTTGAGTTTAAGGATACTAATCGTCCTGACTTGTGGAGTATCGAGGGGTTGAGCCGTGCTCTGCGGGGATATTTGGGTCAAGAGAAAGGCATTAAGGAGTACTCCGTTGGCAAGTCGAATGTTGAAGTGAATGTGGATGCTAAAATTTTTAGTGTTCGCCCCTACATCTGCTGCAGTTTAGTTAAAGGCATTCACCTCTCGGACGAGATTATCAAGGGCATTATGCATCTTCAGGATAAGCTGGATCAAACTAACGGCAGAAGCCGCCAGAAAACAAGCATCGGCATCTATAACCTTGACTTGATTAAGCCGCCGATTGTGTATACTGCTGTTTTGCCGTCTGAAGTGAGTTTTGTGCCGTTGGGCTTCTCCGAGCGGATGAGTCTTGATGAGGTTTTAGAGAAGCATCCTAAAGGGCAAGAGTACGGTCACATCGTAAAGAAACATCAGCTTTACCCAATGTTGTTTGACAGTGAAGGTAAGGTTCTGTCTTTTCCGCCGATCATAAACTCCAATGATTTGGGCAAAATTACTGAGGCGTCGGTGAATTTGCTTGTTGAGGTCACTGGTACACATTATCAGACTGTGCTTAACACGCTTAATCTGGTTACGTTGGCACTGATTGACCGTGGCGGCAAAGCGTACTCAACAATCGTGAATTATCCTGCCTGTAGCGAGTATACTCGAGGTTCGGTTGTTACTCCTGACTTTAGCATTAGAGTTTTCAAGTTGAGTGTAGCTGAGACAAATAAGCTTCTGGGTTTGGATTTGTCGGCTGCTGAAATCGCGGATTTGCTTGGCACAGCAGGTTTAGGCGTCGAATGCATTTCTGGGGATTGCTTGACCGTTTTGGTTCCTTGTTACCGCGTTGACGTTATGCATCAGGTGGACATCATCGAGGATGTCGCTGTGGCGTATGGTTACAATAATATTGTGCCGCTTTGGCGTGAACTTCCGACAACTGGTAAAGCTAAACCGGATATGCCGCTCATTAATACTGCGAGGGATCTTATGGTTGGGTTAGGCTATCAGGAAGTCTTGAACACGACTTTAACTAATCCTGAGACGCTTTTTAATAAGATGGGTACTGTGCCCGAGAAGTTCGTGGAGCTTTTAAATCCTAAGGTTATCACGATGACTTGCCTGCGTAATCAGTTGTTGCCGGGGCTGATGGAGTTTTTGAGTGTTAATCCGTCTGTTGAGTTTCCGCAGAGGATTTTCGAGTTGGGTACTGTTACTTTGCCTGATGCGTTGGCGGAGACTAAGACAAGAGACGAAAGCTGGCTATCGGCAGTAACTACACATCCCGGTGCGGATTTCAGCGAGATTAAGTCGGTGTTGGATTCGTTTATGGCTAATTTCGGTGTTGAGTGGCAGATCCGCGGGGTTTCGCATCCGAGTTTTATGGATGGACGCGTAGGCGAAATCTTGGTGGATGGCTGCTGTGTGGGGTTGATTGGGGAAGTTAATCCTGCTGTGCTTCAGGCGTGGAAGCTTGAAAATCCTGTCGCGGCGTTTGAGCTACATTTTCAGGCTTTGATCGATTTGAAGCTTAAGCGGCGTTAGCTACATGGTTGCTGCGACGACGTTTGCTTCTACTTTTTCTATTACTGCTGGTTCTAGGCCCATTTCCCGTAGCATTTTATTTAGTAGTCTTGTGTCGACATGGCGGCAGTTCGGGTTTTTGCATACGTAGACTTCGGTTGAGAATTTGTAGGTGTCCGAGTGGCAATCTGGACATTTAGAGTACATAAAATCACATATGTATCTAGGCTGTTTTGGGATTAATGCTTTTTGGAAAAGAAATACTTTTGATTTCTGAATAGACCCTTTTTTATTAAAGGCTTAAAAGATAACCGCTATTGCTCTGCCATGACTTTCCCTTATCAGTAGATTATTTTTTTGTTTTGAAATTTTAAATTAGTAGAAGAAGGGAACACGGCGCTGCTACATCATCAATGAAAAGTTTTTGCAGAAACAGCTGACTCTGAATCAGCAGCCAGTTTAGGTTGCTTTTTGGTTGTGGGCTTTCTACAACCAAGAGCAGACAAAACAACCGTTTTTTGATCTACTATTACATAAAGAGTCAAGACATCAGTCGGTGCCGATCGATGATCCTGTTAAAAACAGCTTGACGGCAACACGGAGATTCCAAAAATATTTACAGACAGACGCTTGGCGTCAACAATCATTTTTTGTTACCTAATCCCGACGCTAGAAAAATCAAACCCGATAATACCAGCAGAAGCGTTAACGACGAGAACAACCCCGAATACGCCAAAGCTGACGCCAATATAATGCTGCTTACGATTGGCCCAAGCGCTTGCCCAATATCCATCACTGTACTCAAGAAACCCATAGAGGTCCCAATCAAATTGGACGGCGTCAGTTCACACATCAAAGGCGAAGTTGATGAAACAACCATTGCGAAACCAACCGCGTAACCCAGTGAAATCGCAAGTAAAGCTGCAAATTCAATGGTAAACGGAATAACTAAGATGAGCGCGCCGCTTATTATGCAGCCTAAAACAATCGGCAATCGGCGGCTATAACGGTCTGAGAATCGTCCCAGTAAAGGTCTTGCGACGATTAAAGAAACAACCTGCAAGCCCATCACAACAGAAACAGCCAACGCATTCAACTCAGCCACCTGTATCATGTACTGCACTATATAGAATTCCATAGTGCCGTAAACGTAGTATTGGCCTGCTTGAACAAAACTGACCATTAATGCGCCTTTGTTGCCGGCGATTTTAACCCAGCCACTTAGCATATCTCGCGGTGTAATGTTTGCTCTTGGGGGTGCAGTTGTAGATTTGGTTTTAGAAAGCAGCAAACAGATTATGAATGCGGTTACACCTGCTACGCCGACTGCAAAGTAAAGTGTGTGGAAACCATAGTTAGTGATGAATAGTATGGCACCGCCTAGAAACGGCGCAATACCGCGGCCTACGTAAGTTGCAGAGTTGAAAGCCGATATCCGTTCGCCTTTGTTTGCGGGGGATTGTTCGGCTACCGTGGCTTCCGCAACTGGTATGAATATGGCTGTGGCGAATCCGTGGTAGAAGCGTACGATCGCAAGCTGCCACCAATTGTTAACTAAAAGATAGAAGAATGGTGCTGAGGCGAAAATGAATGCAGAGAAAAGCAGCATCTTTCTTCGACCGATATAATCTGACAGCGAAGCGGCTGGGAGGCTAATCAGTATGCCGGGGATAGTGGAGGCTGCGGCTATGATTCCAGTTAGGTCGGTTGGCGTGCCCAAGCTGACGGCGAACGGGTTAAGAACTGGGTTCTTAGACATTGTTGAACTCAGGATAGCGAAGGCGCCCATTGCGCAGAGAGCAATAAAGTAGGCGTTGCTTGCTGAACCGACCTTTTTTAGCTGCATGGCAATCGTTTAGTTTTTGTTTAGATGTAAGGTTGTTTTCTTTCTTGTAAACACTATGGCGGTCAATTTAACAGTTTAATTGAGTGGAACTACCTATCAGTATTTGAAGATTTAAAAAACCAAAGGTTTTCGATAATGCTTATCTTTATGGGGTTCTTCAACAATGCAGAATAATTAGGTCTGATTCATATGGGAAACATCACAGTCGCCGTACTCGGCGTCCAAGGCTACAGTTGCGGATTCGGCAAAAAAGGCACGTCCACCGACATCACGCTCTACGACCTCAAAAAGGGCGAAGCAACAGTCACACTAATCGAGCCCACACGTTACCCCGAGCGGTTGGCGCCGCTATTCTACGCATGTGCACTCGCATCCAAAGCCATCGTTGTCGTGGATGCGCTCAACGCAGAATTTGGCGAACAGCTTGTTATGCTGCAGTGTAGCGGCGTTAAAAGCGGCTACTTTGTACTCCGCAACTACATCCCTAAAGAAAAGATTGAGCCGCTTATCAAGGGCACAAGTCTTGAGGGCTTCGAATTCGTAAACGACGACGTTAATGTGCTGCGCGAGAAACTTCTTGCAGAAGCGGCACAGGTTAAAGCCGTTGGAGGGCAAGCGGTTGGAACAGTGCCTGTTGATCACGCTTTTAACGTGAAGGGCGTCGGCGTAGTCGTCTTGGGTATAGTCGTTAACGGTACTATAGTTAAGCATGCGAAACTTAAGGCGCTGCCCAGCTCTAAAGTTGCTGAGGTACGTTCGATTCAAAAGCACGATGACGAATTCGAAAACGCAGACGTAGGTGACCGCGTCGGTTTTGCGCTAAAAGGCGTCGAAGTTGAAGATGTTGACCGCGGCGTTGTATTAACTAACGATCCCGCAGTTAAGACTTCAAATAAGCTGCAGACGTCGGCTTCGCTCGTCAAGTACTGGCAGACCCCGATCAAGGCAGGCATGGTTATGCATGTGGGACACTGGGCTCAGTTCGTAACCGCTAAAATTGAAGCAGTTTCCGAAGGGGGAGACTTCCGCAAACCCACATTGACTCTGGCGCTGGATAAGCCGCTGGTTTACCGACCGGGCGACAGCGCGGTTTTGATGTACCTTGATGGCGTAAAGCTGCGTGTCGCAGGCACCGTCGAGTTAACCTAAACACTTCACCCATTTTTTCGGGTAATCCCTGATTTTTTTAGCACAAAACAATTGAACGTACATAAACAAGAGCGTCAGCAAATATTCTGTCAAGCAGTTCTTCGCTTACGAGCTAAAACGCCAAGCCGCCTGAAGTTACTTATCACTGATAAACAACGTTTAACTATGATTCATGGTTTTTGGCAGGAAAAGTGAAAACCTCTGACAGCCAAAAACCGCAGCGCTACACAGGCCACCGCTCATCTTCTGAAATCTAAACTTGGCTACGCATACACCTTATCTGAAAGGTTCGGTTTGCTTGTTGTCTTCGCCGCCGTGTACGGATTGATCTTCATCAACTACATCGATATAGCATCTTCAGGTACAACAAGCGGTTACCACATGTGGCTGGTTTTCATGTACTTTTTACCTTTCGCAGGCTTCTCAATGCTCAACCTGAGGAACTGGCAGTTGACGCTCGGTTTAGGTTTAACGGCGTCGCTTATGAATGATGTATTCTACGGTGCGGTGAAGGCGTTGTTTGGGATGCCGTTGGATCTGCAGTGGTATTATAGTAACTGGCTGATTCCGCAGGATACTAGGCTTTTCAGCTTTAACTTGGGGTTCGGTGTCGTGCCTGTGTATTCGTGGATGATGGCGGCTTCGATTTACCTGCGGGTTGCAGCTGTGGCTGTGCTGTTTTGGGTTTGGAAACGGCAGATAAAAAAGTGATTGCTCTTTTTTCTGGTTGCAGGAGCCTACACGTACGCCTTCTTGGGGCTCTTTGGCGTTCATCATAAGCGGTACCCGCCTATGACTGGCGAGTTTTTTTAGAATTTGGGTATAATTTGCAGTTTAATCGGAGGTTAATGCGGTTCAATGTTGGAAAATGGCTTAATTAGAATTGAAGAAAAGGGTTTTTAGCAGAAATAAACTGATGGGAGGCGAAAAAATGGAAACAGCACAAACGCAAACTACCGAACCGCAAAGCACAGAACAGGACACAGTGGATATAGACCAGATAATTACTTCTCCAGCGCCACCAGAGCCGCCGACACCTTCATCCGAAGCGTTCACGCCGCCGCCCCCCCCCGGGCAACCCCCCCGAAAACGGAACCCCCCCCCAAGAAAACAG
>CAYPGY010000069.1:0-12842 GCA_964410435.1 uncultured Candidatus Bathyarchaeia archaeon | reverse complement strand
ATCCAACGCAGGGTTGTTGCTGAACCATGAAACTGGTTAAACGGGGTTTGGTCGGATTTTTTAAAAAAAAATTAGAAGAAGAAGAGAACACGGCGCTGCTACACCATCTTCTATAACTTTTTGCAGACGATTGCTTTTTTTGGTTCTGCGTCTGGTTTGGGTTGCGGTTTGGTTGTGGCGATAGTACAACCAGTTGATAGCGATTGCCAGAGTTGAAGTTTAGGAGATTATATATGGTATACCAACCAAGTGCCTTCAGGTACAAATCCGTATGGGCAAACGTAACTGGCTAACAATCGGTCTACTTCCGCTTTTTTTCTTATCATTAGCCCCAATGGCATGTGCAGCTTCAGTTGATGATTGGCCGATGTTCCGCGGTAACCCAGAACGCAGCGGTTTCACAACCAGTAACGCCAAAGCTAACTCGGCGCAGCTCATATGGAAATATCCAACCAGCGCCTCAGTCATATCTTCACCAGCCATAGCGGATGATGTACTGGTGTTTGGCTGCAAGGACTGCTACATCTACTGTGTCAACGCCTCAAGCGGTAAACTGATTTGGGAGTTCAAGGTAGCGCATGAAGTTAACTCCTCGCCAGCAATCTACGAGGAAAAAGTGTACGTTGGTTCATACGACGGCTGGCTATACTGCCTTAACCTGTCAAACGGTGTGCCTGTTTGGGGTAGATATCTCGGCGGCCAAGTGCTATCTTCCCCATTAGTTGCCGGCGGCAGAGTCTATATCGGTTCACCACTGCACGATGTTTTCTGCTTTAATGCTTCAACTGGCGAACCCCTTTGGACTTACCGAACCAAGTATCGCGTTAACTCTTCCCCCGCATTAGCAGACGGCGCCATCTATGTTTCCTGCGACGACTACTACCTCTACGCTTTAAACGCTTCTACGGGTGAGGAGATATGGCGTAGCTTCAATGGCAGCAACTTTGGCTCGCCAGCCATCAGCAACGGCTGTATTTACACTGGCGCATACATGGGTTGGGTAACATGCATAAATGCTACCTCGGGCACAAGAACATGGTTTTACCAGACTGATGATACAATCGCTTCCTCCGCTGCTGTAGCCTATGACCGAGTCTATATAGGCTCAGAAGATGGCAGTGTATACTGCTTTGACGCGTCTGATGGGGTTAAGTTGTGGCAGACCAAGACAGGCTACTGGGTATGGTCATCTCCCGCAGTTGCTAACGGCTGCGTCTTCGTGGGCTCAGAGGATTATCACTTGTACTGCTTAGATGCATACACGGGCGCAACGAAGTGGAGTATTGAAACAGGCTGCATGATTGATTCATCCCCAGCTATAGTTGGCGATATGCTCTACTTCGGCTCAAGCGACTATCACCTATACGCTTTTCAGCTAAGCAGCGCCTTACCTGAAGTAGCTGAAGCTTCACCCCCTATTTTTTGGAGTACCCTCGTTTTTGACTTATTCTTCTGTCTTGCATGGGGCTTAGCGGTTCTTTTGGTTGTACGTCACTTTTATTTTTCTTGGAAAAACAAGCAAGCCACCCAAAGCCTCACCGAAAACTCACCTAAAGCGTGGTTTAAAGCGCATATCACCCTATTAGCGGCTGCTTTAATTCTGGTTTTCACCGCAGTTTACCTGCTTAACCTGAACCATCCGCCGATGTGGGCTGCTGACGAGAAAACCTACAGCCAAATAGCCTATCACTTTGTAAAAAGCGGGGATTATTGGACGCCTTGGGTTACTGGCGATCCCGCTTGGTGGGTGGGTAAGCCGCCGCTTCTCATGTGGCTGACTTCTGTTTCCTATCAGGTTTTCGGAGTGACTAATTTTGCGGCTAGAATCTGGGTGGTTCTATTTGGGGTATTGTCTTTATTTATGGTTTATTTGTTGGGTAAAAATCTCTACAACGCGCAGGTAGGCTTGGTTTCCATCGCCGTGTTGGGGTCGTTTGTGACGTTCTATCAGTACTCTACCCACATAATGACGGATGTCCCGCTGATCTTTTTCATGCTCGCCAGTATCTACTACATGCTTCTATCCATAGAAAACAAGGAGGCAACTTTGAAGTATGCCTTATTGAGCGGAACCTTCTTTGGTTTAGCCTTGATGACAAAGCAGCTTGAAGCGCTCCTTATCCCTGCAATAATACTGGTTTATCTGCTTTTTACCAGGCGCATTCGTTTTGCCGTAACTAAGCGCTTTGGGCTTTTTGTCGGCGTGGCTTCGGCGATCTTTATCCCGTATATCGTTTACAATATTTGGCTTTCCAAAGCTTTCTGGGATTGCTTTTTTGTTTATTCAAACGTTTCACGAATTACTACCCCGCTTGAGGGTCACAGCGGAGATTTTTTCTTCTACTTCCAGCAGCTATTTTTTAACGAGATATTTTGGGCCGTAATGTTGCCTTTTGCCTTTGCTTTTTGCATCTATAATATCGTTGCTAAGCGGAGTAGAGCTGATGTACTAGTGGTGGGGTGGATCTTTGTCGTTTTCGGGTTGTTTACTTTTGCCCAGACTAAGCTTTTCTGGTATATATTGCCCGCTATGCCCGCGTTTGCCTTATCTATAGCTAATCTGCTCTATCAATTGGCAAATTATATTCGTTCAAGAAGTAAGGGCAAATTGATGATTAGAACCTAAAAAAGGAAAAGAAAGGGTTGGTTGTGGCTTAGTCTTCACGCCACTTAAACGCTTTCACAGCCAACACGAAAACAACTATTGTGATGACGGCGAGCACGGCTATGTCGACTAATGCGCCTGCAATGTTGTTGTAGACCATGACGTTGTTGAGTCCTTCTGTCACGTAGAACAGTGGTAGAACATGCGCTGCAGTCTGGAGGTACTCTGGCATTTGGCTGATTGGGAAGAATGTGCCTGCAAGGAACATCATTGGGAAGGTGATTATGTTGCCGACGACGCCTGCTGTTTCAGGGTTCTTTGCGACTGTGCCGACTAGCATGCCTAGCGATGCAAATAGCATTGGGCCAAGGACTAGGAAGGGTATGAGCATCAGTGAGAGGGTGATGTGGGCGTTGAATGCGATGGTGCCGACTATGTACATTAGGAAGAAGCCTGCGGCGGTTAGCACTATGTACCAGAGGATTTTTGATGTTAGCCACTCCATCTTTGTGAGAGGGGTTAAGCTGAGCTGCTTGAAGAGCTTGTTTTTCTTGTAGTCGCTTGATATGTTGACGAGTGAGAACATTGGGCTGGTCAGTATTGAGAAGCCGATTAAGCCTGGGACGAGGTAGTCGATGTACTGGTTCTGTTGGGTGTTTACTGATGCTGATTGTATACCGATTATTGCAGGTGTTGTGTCGTTGTATTTTTGCTGGAAGTAGTTTAGGTTAAAGTAATTGGCATATCCACTAACATACCCGTTGATTATGCCGCTGCTGCTTGACGCGGGGTTGCCGTAGACGGTTATGTTCACCTGCTGGCCTGTAAGGTAGTTCTGGCTAAAGTCTGCGGGAACAACTATGCCGTCCGACTGTGACTTATCCGCAAGGTACTCTCCGAAGTCGCCTGAAACGTCAACTGTTACAACTTGAATTGAGCCTGACGCATTAATTGACGACAAGAATACGTTACCCAAGTTTTGGCCGCCGAAACCAGTATCTAGGTTTTGGGCGTAAACAGTAGTTGTTCCTGAACCGCCGCCTGAGAAGATTGCGCCGAAAATCACAATTAAGACAACTGGGAAGATTAAGCCGAAGAACAAACCGAACTTGTTACGTAGGAAGCCCCGGCTGAACACTTTAAAGTCTGAGAATATTCTTTTTCCACTGATCATTATTTAGCGCCTCCGTTTTTTACCGCTCTCTATAGCGGTTTCGCCTTGTTCCCCTAAGGGCTCACTGACAAGTTTGATGAAGACATCATCTAAGCTGTCTTGGCGTGTTTGTATTTCGCCCCAATCTATACCTGACTGTTCTGCGGCTGCTAACGCGGCTAAAGCGTCGATTCTCTTTTTGAGGGGTATGGTGATTGTGCGTCTGGGGTGATCATAGTTGACTTCTAGCTCTGTGTTGGCTTTGATGTACTCGGCGAGTTTTTCTGTCCCCTGAATCTCTAATCGTTCCCCTGAGCCATGTTGGTGTATGATTTCATCTACTGTTCCCATGGCAACTATGTGGCCATGATCCATGATGGCGACGTGGTCGCTGAGTTGTTGAGCTTCGTCGAGGTAGTGGGTGGTTAAGATTATGGTTTTGCCTTTGGCTTTGAGGTTGCGGATGACTTCCCATATAGCACGGCGCGCGTTGGGGTCTAAGCCTGTTGTGGGTTCATCGAGGAACAGTATTTCGGGGTTGTTAACTAGCGAGAGCGCTAAGCCTGTTTTACGTTTTTGACCCCCTGAAAGGTCTTCAAAGTAGGTTTTTGTTTTCTCGTCAAGCAACACATCTTTTAAGATTTGATCGGGATCGCATTTGACGTTGAAGAGGTCGGCGTAGTAGAGTATTGCCTCTCTGGGCGTAGTTTTTTCTATGAACGTGAATTCCTGGGGGATAACGCCTATTTTCTTGTGGACGTCATAACCGTTCTTCCAGGGGTCAAGTCCCAAGATTTTTACTTCTCCGCCGTCTCGTTCTCGGAGGCCCTCCATGATTTCGATGGTTGTGGTTTTTCCTGCACCGTTAGGTCCCAACAGTCCGAAGACTTCTCCTTGCTTGACGCTAAAGGAGATGCCGTCTACGGCTTTTAGGCTGCCATAATTCTTTTTGAGATCTGATACTTCTATTGGTAACATTTTTTGCTTTTCTTCCTGGTTTTACCGAAAGTAATACGCAACTGTCTGCCAGTTTAGAGATATAACTTTCGAAACTATGTTACATAACTTCGTTCTGTAGTATTTGGCGCAGATTTAAGGATTTGTTTCCCGCAGAATCGTTTTCTTCGATTCGCCATTTACGTTCCTTACAATAAAAGACGTTAAATCCTCGGGAGATAGATATCGGGGGCCTCTTTCATGAAAAACACGCATTTCCATGGTGCCTTTAGCGAAAACAGTGCGAAGCATGAAGTAATCAAATTTTAATGCTATACGCTTGGCGCCGTTGTCTTTATAATATCGTATCGAGCAGAAGAAATCAAGTGTGTCAATATGTTCCGCTTCAACAGTATCTATCGCCCGCTGCGTTTCCTCCGTGCTAAGATAATTGAAACCCGCATCCTCGGCTAATCCAAACTCAAAAATCACTATACCATCAGGTATAGTGGGGATGGATATCTGTTCAAAAATGAGTTCTTTACGGTTAATACCTTCGATAAATTTCAGAATTCTCTGTTGAAGCGCTCGATTAGAAACAAAGGATTGATAGTTGGCAAGGTAATGAATGTTTTCGGGGAAAGCAGCGTAGTATCCAAGCGTCAATTACGGAGTCAAGCCTTCATGCGTTTAACTTTCTCGACGCTGTTCAGCAACTCGCTAAGCGCTACAGTTAGCTTCTGGAGTTCATCAATGTCTTCTGTTTTATCAATTTTCGCTTGAATATCATCGACTTTCTTCATAAGTGTAGCTTCTAGTTTGTCATATGCGGAATTCGTTAATTTCGCCGCCTGAGGCTGAACTGTTTTGGGTGGTTCTTCGCCTTCTTTGACTACTATGACTTTCTGCTGGTCTTTAGCGCACCATAATGTTGCGTCTCTTAAGCGGAATAATGGCGAATTACAGTTCGGGCATGAAAGGTCAGTTAACGTGGCGCCTTGCCTTAGTAGTTCAGCCATCCGTTTGATGCTTTCCCTATCTTGTTGCATGTAAAACCCCAAAGTAAATACATATCAATAAATATATAACTTGATTACTGCACCTTTCAGTAAAAGGGGAACTGATTTATGGTTCGCAAAAAGAAAACTGAAGAGTATGAAGCTAAAATTAAGCAAGCGTTACAGGTGCTCGGCGAGGTTTCTGAAGACAGTACAACCCCACGGAACATTCGACGCTCCGCAAAAGACGCCATGAACGCGCTGCAGAGCTCAGATTATACTCCTGCGGTGAGAGCTTCTAACGCAGTATCGATGCTCGATGAGATACTGCAGGACCCCAACATGCCGCCCTATACCAGAGTTAAACTCTGGAACGTTATGAGCTTCATTGAAGCCATAAAAGACTAATTTCCCAGTCTTATTTTTTAGTTTAATCCTTCAATCTACTTTTTATTTTCTATACGTATCTTTTAATCTAGCAGCATCGGCTCTCTTTGTATGACGCTGCGCAGTGCATACAGCAGAACGCCATCTCTTTACCGTCAATAACTTCTTTGTAGGCGCCCTCGTAGACTTTACATCCGCAGTGTGCGCAAACCGAGAGGCTGGGCTCAATCGCGATTGAGACTAACCCGGCGAAGCGTTTGAAGAGGCAGGTGCAGAGTTCGCGGCCTTCGTCGGTGAGCTGAAAGACTTTTTTGATTTTGTCGCCGACTGGCTGCAGGGTGTGTTTTACGTAGCCTTTGTTTTCTAGCTGCTCTAAGAATGGGTAGACGAGGCTGGGGCTGATTTCTTTTTTGACGCGCTTTTTGAATTGGCTAATGATTTGGTAACCGTGGGCGGGGCCTTCGTAGAGTATGGTGAGTATGTAGAAGCGGCTGAAGTCGCTTAGCAGTTCGTCGAGGCCCTGTTTTTGTGTATTTTCTGGCATTATGAGTCAGTCTATTATTGGCTTAATGCAGTAAATCCTATTTAGATATATCCCAACCCTACACATGTTTTTCAACGCTGTATCTTTCAAGCGTTCGGGCACTAACAAATATATCCTACCCTTAGCATGTAATAAGGGGTTTCCAGAGGGATTTATCCTTTGAATTACTACGTAATCATCGTGGGTGCAGGTCCTGCAGGCATCTTCTCAGCTTTAGAGCTAACTGAAAAATCAAACCTAAACGTACTAGTCATCGACCGGGGAGCAGACATAGAGAAACGAAAATGTCCCTCACAACGCGGCTTTGACTGCGTACACTGCGAGCCATGCAACGTCCTAAACGGCTGGGGCGGAGCAGGAGCTTACAGCGACGGCAAACTCACCTTATCAACCGAAGTAGGCGGCTGGCTAAACCAGTACGTTTCAACTAAAGAACTCGAAGCCCTCGTCAAGTACTGCGATGAATTCTACATCCGATTCGGCGCCAGCAAAGAAGTCTTCGGCGGCGACAACCCAGAAATCGACGAAATCGCCCGTAAAGCCTCCCTTGCGGGTCTCAAACTCATCAAGCAAGAAGTCCGCCATATGGGCACAGACAGATGCCTCGAAGTCCTAAAAGAGATGCGTAAGTACCTTGACAGTAAAATCACCTTCATGCCTAAAACCGAAGTTAAGGGTTTAATCGTTGATAACCACGTGATACAGGGTGTTGAAACCGTCAGCGGCGAAAAAATCATGGCGAAATACGTCATTATCGCCCCTGGTAGAGGCGGCGCAGAGTGGCTTCAAACTGAAGCCCAGGTCCGCGGATTAAAAACAGTCAACAACCCCGTTGACATCGGTGTCCGCGTTGAACTCTTGGCGGCTGTTACAGAGAAGCTTACCAAAGTTCTCTACGAGCCCAAATTGATTTACTTCTCACGTTCATTCGATGACCAAGTGCGTACCTTCTGCGTTTCGCCACACGGCGAAGTCACCACGGAATCCTACGACGGCGTCTTAACCGTTAACGGAGGCAGCCATGCAGAAACAAAAACGCTCAACACCAACTTCGCCATCTTGGTTAGTACACAGTTCACTGAGCCATTCAAGGAGCCAATCGCATACGGCAAATACATCGCCAGATTAAGCAATCTGCTTAGCGGCGGAGTCATGGTCCAGCGTTTAGGCGATTTGACACATGGGCGACGCAGTACGCCTGAACGCATAGCACACAGCGTCTTGGTGCCGTCATTGAAGAACGCGACTCCAGGCGACCTCAGCTTCGTGCTTCCCTATCGATACTTAACCGACATTAAAGAAATGCTTGAAGCCCTCGACAAGATTGCTCCGGGCGTTGCTTCACCAGAAACATTACTCTATGGTGTAGAAGTTAAATTCTACAGCAGCCACTTGCAGCTTAACAATAGCTTAGAAACCAAGATCCAGAACATGTTCACTATCGGCGACGGCGCAGGTGTTACCCGCGGATTAATCCAGGCTTCAGCTAGCGGCGTTATTGTGGCACGGGAAATCCTGAAGAGAGAAAAACTATCGAAGGCATAATCTAAACTATGGCAGTAGCGGAGAATATACGGTGTTCGCATTGCGGCGCTCCGGTGGATTTTAAACCGGGCGAAATCATAGCCACTTGCAAGTATTGCGGCTTCACTACTGTCATCCAAACTGGTCAATCTTTTGTCTTTGAGCATTCTATTCTTTTCAACAGTTACAGTTCCGAAGCCATGGATAACCTGATACGGGACTGGATGCGTAGCGGCTTCATGAAGCCCTCGGATTTGGCGAAGAAATCCAAAATCATTCAGAAAGAGCTTACTTATTTGCCGTTTTGGGTTATCAGCTGCGAAGCCCAAACCAAGTACAAGGGCATTTTTGAACGTATAGCCCCCGCTATAGTGAAAGAAGGCGAGATAAAAAAGAAATATAATTGGCTTGTTCTGGCGAGGCAAGCTTCAGATTTTCCCACGCAGGCTTATGATGTTCCTCTTGAGGGTAAGGTGCCTTACGATTTCCGCAAGATAGAAGGCTATGCTAAGGTGCTTAACAGCGAAGTGGAGAAGGATCAAGCGGTAGATATGGCGCGGCAGCAGATCGATGCACATCATCGTTTTCTGCTTCAGGAAGACGTTGACCGTATAATTGAAGCATCAACTACTGTGACGCCTAAGCAGATGCTGTATCTGCATGCGCCGGTGTGGTTCATACGTTACGAGTACAAGGGTAACATCTACCAGATGCTTGTTGACGGCGCGAAGGGCATGGTTTTAAAAGGCGACATCCCAAACACTAGGTTTTAAGCTGATTTGGATAATCCTTAAAAGCAAGCGGCTTTTTAATAACGGATTGCAAATAATCGAGGAATTGAGAAATGAGCGAAAATAAAGATGTTTATGCCCAAGCGAAAAGCCAAATGAGGCTTTCCGAGCGCATTGCGGCTGCGCTGCCCGGTTTCCGCGGTTACAAGGAGAAGGAGCTACGCCGCGAATCAGACAAGCTAATCCGAAATCACCTCACCCTGAAATTGTCCAAAGGAAAAGATAACGTGAGGAGCATTTCTCAGCGGGTAGTAGACAAACGCTACCTAGACGTATTACCGGACATCGACCGCTTAGTAGCAAAGATGGATCGCATCACCGAGAAAGTTAATCACGCATCCTACGGTTACTCAGGCTTCTTTGACACCGTAAAGATCAAGGAGGATAACCTTGACCGCATGATCAGCTATGATAATCAGCTCCTCGACGGCGTCAACAGCCTAACAGACGCAATCGATCAGCTTAAAACTCAGTTGGTCGGCGGCGACTACACAAATTTAAAGGACAAAATCCAAGGCGTCACAGACAGATTCGACATGCTGGAAGACGCTTTTGATAAACGCCAAGAAGTAATTATGGGAGTGACTGCATAATGCCACAAGTAATTGAATGGACAAATGTTGGAGCAGACGATATAGTTTGGCGCTACCCAGTTGAGGACATCACATGGGGTGCCCAGTTAATAGTGCACGAATACGAGATGGCAGTGTTCTTCCGCGACGGAAAAGCCTACGATGTCTTCCAAGCGGGCAGACACACATTAACCACTCTTAACCTGCCGCTTATCACCAGTCTACTTACCCGGCTAGCAGGCTTCGGCGGCAACAAGCCATTCAAAGCCACAGTCCTGTTTGTCAGCACAAAAATCTTCGCAGGCAAATGGGGCACACGCGCCCAAACCACCGAGCTTGCACCGCTGCAGGCATACGGGCAGTACTGGTTCAAAGTCGGCGACGCCACACTCTTCGTCAACGAAGTCGTCGGCGGACAAAAAGCCTACACCACACAAGCAGTAAACGATTTCCTACGTGGCTTCTTAAACGAGAAAATTATCGATGAACTCAGCCACTACGACCTCATCAGTGTCTTTACAAAACTCGACGAAACAAGCATCATCGTCAAAAACACCATCGTTGACTACTTCAAACGCGTCGGCGTCGAATTAACCGACTTGCGCTTCGAAGGCATCGACACCACACCAGAGTACCGTGAACGCCTCTTCTGGCTAAAGACAGGCAACACAGCGGCAGGCGACGTGCTACGTATGGAAACCGTCAAATCCGCAGCGGCAAGCCTCGGACAAGGTGGCGGTGGAGCAGGAGCGCTTGGCGCAGGCATGGTTCTTATTCCACAAGTCATGAACCAACAAGGCGCACCCCAAGCAGCCCCCGCGGCAGCCCCAGCAGTAACACTCGTCATCTGCCCCAAATGCAGCGAAAAAGTCCCCGCGACCAGCAAGTTCTGCCCCAACTGCGGAAACAACCTAACCCCACCCACACAACAAACAATGGCTTGCCCCAAATGCGGTAAATCAATCCCAGCCAACAGCAAATTCTGCCCTGAATGCGGACAAAAAATCGAGTAGAGGCACCAATAAATGAGCGAAAGCAACCGTAACCTCTTAACAATCGGCGTCGTCATCCTCACCGTCGTAGTAGCCATTGTGCTCTACGTCGCCAAAGTGATTGATTGGACGCTGATTGTGCCGGTGGTTCTTCTGCTCTCCGGACTCTGGCTGCTGGCTTTGGGCGCGTTACGGACGAGTAAACCCGTCCAGTATGAACGTAGTGCATTTAGCACTATAGCGCTCGGATTGGTAGCGATTGCCGTGGGCAGCGCGTGGGCACTATTCGGCATAGGCTGGCTTTACTCGCTAGTAGTGGTCCTGCTGGTTGTTGCCGTGCTGGCAATCGTTGCTGCGTTAAAACATAAATAAATATTGTCGAGCCATTTTTGGCTCTAAACATTTTTCTATACCCCCGCATAGTCAATCATACCTAGAAGGCAAAAGCAATGTCAGAAGAGATCATCGGTCACGGTACATGGTACGACATGATGGCTAAGAAAGTCATCGAACGAGAACAATCACTAAAACGCGACATGGGCAGAGTCCGCACAGAAATGGGGCTCGGCGCATCCGGTTTTCCGCATATAGGCAGTTTAGGCGACGCCAGCCGCAGCTATGCAGTCACCCTTGCCCTTAAAGACATGAACTTCAACTCCGAATTGGTTGCCTTCTGCGACGACAAAGACGGCCTCCGCAAAGTCCCCGCCGGTTTACCTTCAGACATGGCACAGAAGCTTGAAAAGTACCTCGGTTACTCCGTTTCAACCATCCCCGACCCATATGGCTGCCACGAAAGCTACGGCAAACACATGAGCAGCCTCCTACTCGAGGCACTGGACAAATGCGGCATAGAATACAAGTACTACTCCGCTAACGAGGTTTACAAAAAGGGTCTGCTGTTAAACGAAATCAGAGATATCCTAACCAACGCTGACCAAGTCGGCAAAATTGTCAAAGAAGAAGTAGGGCAAGAAACCTACACTGAAGTGCTCCCGTTCTTCGCGGTATGCGAGAAATGCGGTCACCTCTACACCACCCGCGCCTACAAGTTCGACCCTAAAACCGACAAAGTCACCTACAAATGCGAAGGCTTAGAAATCAGGGGTAAACTCATTGCTGGCTGTGGACATGAGGGCGAAGTTGACATCAAAAGCGGACAAGGCAAACTCACATGGAAAAGCGAATTCGCAGCCAGATGGCGCGCGCTTGACATCCGCTTCGAGGCCTACGGCAAAGATATCGCTGACTCCGTACGCATCAACGACCGCATCTGCCGCGAAGTCCTCAAGTTCGAGCCTCCTAGCCACGCCACTTACGAGATGTTCCTTGACAAGGGTGGTAAGAAAATCAGCAAGTCAGCTGGCAACGTGTTTACTCCTCAGGTTTGGTTTAATTATGGCTCTCCTCAGTCGCTTCTGCTGCTTATGCTTAAACGCTTCGTGGGCACACGCAGCCTCGATGTTTCTGATATTCCCTCATACATGAATGAACTCGATTACCTCGAGGATGTTTACTTTGGAAAGAAGCAATTAGGCGAGAAAGAAGCTATGCGACTAAAGGGCATATTCCAGTACTGCTACGTCATGAAGCCCCCCGCTAAGCCAAGCATACACGTGCCGTATAACCTGATGGCGTTCCTCGTCAAGATGGCGCCCAAAGACAGCGTAAAAGAGTACGTTGCGGAGAAGCTGCAGAGCTACGGCTATTTGCAGAAGGGCCAAGCAATAGATGAGAACCTACAGCAGCGCATCCAATACGCCATGAACTGGTCAGAGGACTTTAACGAAATCAAAGAAACCGCTGTGGAATTATCAGTCACCGAACGCAAAGCAGTCGTCGAATTCATAGAGAAACTAAAAACCGAAACCGAACCCGACGCAATCCAGAACGCCATATTCAACGCAGCCAAAGACAACGGCTTAAAACCAGCGGCGCTCTTCAAAATCTTCTACCAGATATTGATGGGTGCACCGCAGGGCCCAAGACTAGGCCCATACGTTTTGGCTATGGGTAAAGAAAACGTATTAGCCGCACTCGAGCGAGTTCTAAGCGGTAAAAAAGAAGAAGCCTAAAAGCTTCAAACTTTTATTTTCAGCTCTTCGTATACCCAAAACAGCTGCCTAAATAACTTAACAGGGGCTTTTAGAACCACTATTTTTAAGTTCAAGTAGAGTATTAACTACTTTCTGCCCTGAAATTTTGGGGCGCAAAACCGAGTTGGGCTCGTCGTCTAGTACGGATTATGACACCAGCCTGCGGAGCTGGAGGTCCTGGGTTCAAATCCCAGCGGGCCCGCCACCACATTCTAATCGCACTCTTAGATACGTTTGCCGCCGA
>CAYPGY010000068.1:0-12939 GCA_964410435.1 uncultured Candidatus Bathyarchaeia archaeon | reverse complement strand
GAGGTAGCTGCAGAGCAACAAAGCTTACAGGTAAGCTTCAGTCACGTACCTGCGCATCATGCGGTGACTGTTAAAGTAGTATGCAACTTTACCAATCGAACTCTTCATGAGCCTAACCCACTCATCCCGCCTATCATAATACATGGGCATAATCACGTATTCCAATTTATTGTAGAGGTCCTCAAGCTCTTTTCTTAGACACACTGCTTCGCTCAAGTCCTCACAGGGATGCGACCCAATCGACCAACCCGTAAGGTTCTCAATCCAGCCCTCAATCCACCAGCCATCCAAAACACTAAAGTTCATGACACCGTTATGCGCCGCCTTCATACCGCTGGTACCCGAAGCCTCCATAGGCCTCATAGGCGTGTTAAGCCAAACATCAACACCGCCCACCATCTTAGCGGCGATATCCATATCATAGTTTTCGAGGTAAACAACTTCAACGTCGCCTCTAAGCTGGCGAGCATAACTATAGATTTGCTCAATTAACCTCTTCCCGCCCTCATCACGCGGATGCGCCTTACCAGCATAGATAACCTGCAGTTTTGCGCCATGACCAATCGAACGCAGACGCTCCAAATTCGAGAACAGAAGCGTAGCACGTTTATACTCCGTTGCACGCCGTGCAAAACCCAAAGTGAAAACTTCAGGGTCAAGGCGAGCGCCGGCGGCTTGGTTAGCGTAGTCAATTAAAACCTGCTTTTGCTCCTTATGCGCTTGCCAAACTTCGCCGTCAGGAATCAAGTCAGCCCGCGCCAGCAATTCAGGCTCAATAGCCCAGCCGGGCAGGTACTTATCGAAAATTCTGCGGAACGAAGGACCCGTCCACGTGTATGAGTGGACGCCGTTTGTGACCGCATGGATTTCGTATCCGCTAAACATTTTACTAGAGATTTCTTGATGACGCTTAGCTACGCCGTTCACATAGGCGCTCAGGTTAAGGGCTAAGCGGGTCATGTTCAAATTATCATGTCCAGCGTATTTCTTAAGCAACTCTAAATCCACAGTCTCAAGCACAGAACGCACTAAGTCATAGCTGAATTTATCGTGTCCAGCCTCAACTGGCGTGTGAGTAGTAAAAACACAGAGCTCCTTAACTCGCTCTTCATCCATATCATACTTCCGCAGTAACTCAACTGTAAGAAAACTAGAGTGCCCCTCATTAGTATGGTACTTACGTACACTAAAACCCAATGCGTCAAGCATGCGCACGCCACCAAAACCTAAAATCGCTTCCTGCTTAAGGCGGTAACGCTCATCTCCACCATAAAGGTAGAACGAGAGTTCACGGTCCTGCGGCGCGTTTACCTCAAAATCCGTATCCAAAAACAGAACTGGAACAACGCCGCCAGTGATGCTCTGGTACTTATACAGCCAAGCCTTAACCTTCACGGTGCGCCCCTCAATCTGCACATTAACCTCGTTAGGCAGAAGAGTCATCATTTTCTCAGGCGCCCAAATGTTCTGAAGCTCAGTCTGTCGACCGTTGGCGTCCAGTTTCTGCTTGAAATAGTTTCTTTTACTGATTAAAGTGACTGCGATGAGAGGTAGCTTAAGGTCAGCGCTGGATCGGATGGCATCACCCGCTAAGGTGCCTAACCCGCCTGCGTATGTCGGAATTGCGCTGGTTAAACCTACTTCCATCGAGAAATAAGCAATTTTGTGTCCTTTGAGTAAACCCTTAAGCTCATCCAATGCATGTTCCCCTCCGTGGCTAACGATTTAGCCGTAACACTCAGCTTTTGAGCTAAGCATTGATTCTATCTTGCAGTGGGCTGGGTTTAATATCTACCTTTCCGTCTCAGCGAAAGCCTATTTGCCCGACAAAAAGCAAGTAAAAAGAGAAGCGAGAGAACCACAGGAACTAAGTCCGGGCTGGTCGAACACCCAAAGTGACATCAACCTGCGTCTCGACGTTACCTCTCATCACTGTCACGGTTATTGTATCTCCGGGTAGCGTGTTCTGCTCGAGGTAGCTTGCAAGATCATCGTTGTTTCTAATTGTTTGGCCGTTAAGGGCAATTATGATATCGTTAACCTGTAATTTGCCCGCACTCGGTCCGGTACTGTTAACAACAGCCAATTTCCACCCATACGTTACGCTGTCACCGCTTTCCTGCGCTAAACTGTAACTCATGTCCGTTCCTGATACCCCCAAATACGAGTGCCCTCGATAAGTACCTGTTTTAACAAGCGAATCAATCTCTCTCAGAATAGTACTTGAAGGAATAGCGAATCCTAAACCCTGAGAGTCACTGACAATCGCGGTGGTTATACCTACCACGTTACCCAACGAGTTAAGCAATAACCCGCCAGAGTTACCAGGGTTTATAGCGGTATTCGTCTGAATCACGTTTGCAATCGCATACCTGTCTGTTGCATCCTCCGTTATGCTTCTACCCACCGCGCTAACAACACCCGTAGTCATCGAGCCTACTAATCCATAGGGGTTACCGATGGCGATAACTTCCTCGCCCACAGTTAAAGCGGAGGATTCCACGATAGTTACCGGCTTAAACTCTGAAGATGGCGCGTCTGGCACCGTTACAACAGCTAAATCCGCATAAGGATCTTGACCTATGACTTGAGCTGCATAGCCCCTGCCGTTTGAAAACGTCACCGCCAAACTTGTTGTGTCTTCAACGACGTGATAGTTAGTTAATATGAGGTTCATTCCCTGATACTGGTACGCGAACCCTGAACCCTGCACCGAACCCCCATTTGTCGTACCCGTAATTAGCACCACAGAGTCACGTACGTTACTGTACAGCTGCGCAAGCGAAGTACCATTCTTTAAAATAGTGATATTCTGATAAGTGGGGCTCTGGGTTCCTTCAAGAACAGAAACCTTAGTTTTAAGCTCCGAAACCTGCGTGCTTAAACCCGAAATCTGGCGGTAATTAAGGTAGAACATTAACAGTCCGCCCATGAGCAATCCCGCTAAAAGAACAAGCACTAATATGCTTGCTGAAAGTTTCTTCGCAGAGTCAGACGTATACATATGCTAAGCCTAAAAAAAGATAAAGATTATAGGAAAAAAACTTTCCTATGCCCTACGATCGATAATATCCAACGCTTCAGGACCAGTTCCAATCAAAGTAACTGGAACACCAGTGCGTTTCTCAACTTCTTTAATGAAATCTTTTGCCTCCGCCGTAAGGTCATCAAACTTCCGTGCGCCTGTAACGCTTGGGAAAAGCACATCAAGTTTAGTCATGGCAGCTTGTGTAGCCCCGTTGATTTTAGCTGTCTTCTTAGCTAAATCGAAATCGAAGGGCGCTGCACGTCTATCTCGTCCTGTACCTGCGGCGACCTCGAACCAGTTGCGTTTCTGTGCTTCTTCTTTACTGATTTCACCCGGCAATGGTCCACCGCCGACGCGTGTAATAAACGATTTGTAAACGATGATTACGTCGTCAACTCTTGTTGGGCCTACACCTGCTTCTGAAGCAATTGCTGAGGCGCCTGTGTCGCGGCCGGTGACATATGGGTAGCCGCCGCTTAAGAACAGCGAAAGCATAAAGCCCTGAGTACCTTCCAATATAACGCTTTTACCCTCATCTAAGCCGTCGTTGACTTCCTGTATGCCGTCACAGAGGAACGGTTTAAGCTCAGGCATGTCTTTGGCGAGTTTAGCGGTGCGTCTAACACGTTCTTCCAGCGCGGGACCAACTCCCCAGCCAGTGGTGCCTATGCCTTTGTTAACAGCTGAAGCTTTGTCCTGTTCGCTATGCTTCGGCTCAATGATTGAAGCGTTCTGGTCAATACCAACCCGCTTGGGGTCAACCTGTGTGAGCTCCATTTCTTTCTGGAATTGCCCGATGTGAACGTTGGCGCCTGCAGAAATCAGTAGCCTCGTCTTCGGATTAATGAACGCCGCCGGCACCATATGGAGGGCATATTTTTTGCCTTCATACCACACTGTGTGGGCTGCATTCACGGAGCCTGTTCTGACGCAAAAATCAAGGTTATCTTTGAGTGCGAGATACGAAATTATTTTTCCTTTGCCTTCATCTCCCCAGAAGGCGCCGACGATTACTGAACATGGCATGACTATTACCTTCTACAAGTCATCTTAGGGCTTATTTAAAGTTGTAGATTAAACTTGCCTCTTTGATGGCTTGTCATCACTTATCAGCTCTGCAAGTCGGAAGGTAACATAAGCGGAGAAGCTGCGTATGCCCCTTTTAATTTCGTATTCCTCCTTAACTCTTAGCCACTCTTTTAAAAAATAATCGTAAACTTCAGCCTTTACAGTAATTGTTTTGTAGCCTTTCTTGGGCGTGTGTGTTCCCCTCTTAGGGATAGTTACCGCTTGCTCGTTTATATAAGGTTTAAGAAGACTTGCGGTACTTTACCGTAATGTCGGTTTTTTCCGTTAATTATATATTGCAAGATAGTACCGTACTGTACGGAGAGGGAACTGCACTGGAAAGAGCGCTTCCAAAGTAAAGTACCATCCCACACAGTTAGATTACAATCAAGTAAATGCGTCATCCGTTAATTTACTTGAAACAGAGACACACAGAATCTAAGAAGGGTAAGCGATTATTGCCGACAAGAACAATCCAAAGTAACGACCGCGTCGCCGAAGTCCAATACATATGCGACGTCTGCGGCAAACTGATACAGACAAGGCTAATCCCAAAAGAGGAAGCAGACAAACAGCAAACCCAACAATTCACCTGCTGTCAATGTAAAAAAGCGGCAAAACCCTAAACACGTCTATCAGCTGCTTCAGCGTCGATTGTCTCTAGCAGTTTAACAACCCGCCGGCCCTTAACAGCCTTCTCTTGATCTGAAATAGAGCCTCTCGACTCACAAATTGTATCTAAAACTACACCCACATCCTCGTCAACTATAACGGGGTAAACCCTGCAGCCCGAAGGCCGATATAGATACTCGCTGCACCTACGATTAGTCAGATCATAAAATACGCAGTAACCGTTACGGTTCTTCAGCGTAGCGTAACCCTGCTTATCGTAGCGCACAAACTGCTTCTGACTGTAGCCTCTTTCTTCTAGGCGTTTGATGTCTTTTTTTGACAGTAGCATCTCTGTTTCGGTGCAGCATACACCGCAATGTGTGCAGTCCATAAACGCAGAAACGAACTAGCTGTATTTCTGTTTTTACTTGCGCAACACGGTTTTATGCGGTTATCCTCATGATGTTTGAATTTAGCATTTCGGCGTATGCCACGCTTTTAAGCGGTATACGTGTTGCCTTTCTGTTTCTCATGGTGTATTCGATTTGGTTGTTGTTTTTTCCAGCGCATTTCTTGAGTTTTGTTAATTGAACGTTCACTATTACCGCGCCGTCTTTAAGGTGAAGATTGACGTTTTTCCCAATGTAGGATTTAGCGCTGTTTGCACTGAAACTCTCCATTTACCATTCCTCTTCAGCTATTTTATTCCAGCATTGCTGGCATATCGGGAGGTTTTGGCCTCTGACTTGTATGTATAGTTTGATGTCTTCGCTTCTGCAGGCACTGTTTGTGGGGTTTCTACAGTGTTCCATTTTTATCATCAGAGATGCGTTACTGCGTTTTTTGCTTTTAAGGCGGATGCAGAATCGACGTTGCAGTGTGGGGGAGGGGTGACTGAAAGTAATGCTTAAGAAGCTACCCAGTTTACTAGAGTTTGGTGTTTTTCTAGTTGGATACGGTAACCTTGGTTGCAGCGGCAAGCCTCATAATACAGGTAGTTGTTCTTTTACTACTTGTGGTCGGCTACTTCTACAAGCGTAAACTCAAGTTTTACCTGCACGGCGCTGTTATGGCTGTTGCTGTTGCACTGCATTTAATAACGGTTTTCGCTGTTATGGCGCCGTCTTTTGTTTTAGGCGTCATCCCATACTATGTTATTCCTGAGCCCTTAATGGTGATCTCAGTGGCGAGTGTAATCCATGGCGTTTTAGGTATTGTTGCTTTAGTGCTTGGGGGTTATTTGGTGGCGGCTTGGGCTTTCCGACGAAACGTTAAAGACTGTTTTAAGCGGAAAAATGTTATGCGTTTCGCAATAGTTGCGTGGTTTGCTTCGCTAATTCTCGGTTTTCTACTTTACGCAGCCTTCTATGGTGTGACGCTGTTTAGTTAGATTTAGATTTCGATGATTTCCGGTTCGATACTTTCTTTACTTATCCTCAGTATACCCACCGTTGTTTTACCCAGCGGTGACGCTGGTACGGTTGCGCTGCCCGGGTTGATATAGAGCGTTTGGCCTTCCCATTTGATGTCGGCGGTATGTGTGTGGCCGTAGACGAAAACGTCAAACCCGTTCTCCTGCACTAGCTCGCGGATTTTTTTGAAGCCAAATGCGATGTCTGGGTCATGCATTACGCCGATTTTCCAGTTAAACACTTTTAATGAATTCAGTTTGGGAAGCGCGTTACCGACTTCTATGCCGTCCATGTTGCCTTGAACTGCCAATACGGGTGCGATCTGTTCTAGGTCGTCTATTACTGATAACTCGACTATGTCGCCTGCGTGGATTATGTAGTCGACGCCTTGGAAGGCTTCATATACTTTTTTTGGGGTTTGGTGTGCTCTTTTTGGAACGTGTGTATCGGCAATTAGACCTACTGTTTTTGTTGGTTTTAGGTTTGGCGGTTCTTTTGCTACTATAGAGGTTCCACTAAACATGCTACGTGTGCCTCAAGCAGGCGATTGACTGATAGAAACATGTGAGTTTAATAATAAAAAAGCGGCGGTTTAAAAAAGTGGGTGGTTTAAGTCATAAACCGTTTTACCGTTTCGTACAGTACGCTTGTGCCGAAAACTAGGTTCTCGATGGTTATGCGTTCGTCGATGCCGTGCATACGCTTCTCCAGCAGGTCTATGGGTTCATCGGGGCGCATTGGGTGGAAGCCGTATGCTATGCTGCCGGTTTCTCTGAAGAAGTGAGAGTCTGTTCCGCCGGTCGTCATGGTTGGCGTGATACCGCAGTTGGGTTCCAGCTCGCGTAGTACGCTTGTTATTGAGTTGTAGAGTGGTGTGTGGGTGGTGGATTCGTTGCCGTCGTGTTTCTGGATAATTTCGAAGCTTAGTTTTTCGAAGCAGATGTCTTGGAGTAAGCTTTTGATTGTTGAGAGGGTTTCTTCTACGCTTTGGCCCGGTAGTACACGGCAGTCGAAAACTGCTTCTGCTTCTGATGGAATGATGTTTTCTTTTACTCCGCCGCTGATTATGGTTGGGGTAATGGTGGTTTTTGTTCTTGGGCGAATTTCTTCAGCTAATGCTTTGTCTTTTTTGGCTATTTCATCGATTATCTGCTCGCTTTGAGCGGGGTTGTTTAGTAGCTTTGTGAAGTCATCTTTTAAGGTTGGGTTGATTCGGGCTATTTCGGTTAGGTACTCTTTGAGGGTGGGCACGAAGGTCACTTGCGGTTTGTATCTGTCGAGTTCAGCGATGACTTTGCTTATGCGCAGGATGGCGTTGTCGGCGCAGTTCGGCATTGAGCCGTGGCCGGGTATGCCTTTGGCTTTCACTTTGAACCATAGGATGCCTTTCTCTGCGGTCTGGATGGGGTATACGTTGACGCCGTTTTGTGGGATGGCTAAGCCGCCGCCCTCGTTTATTACGTAGGGGCACCAGATTTTGTCTTTATGGTTACGTAGTAGCCAAGCTGCGCCTTTTTCGCCGCCGCGTTCCTCATCGGCGGTCGCCGCTAGGACGATGTCGCCTTTTATGGGGATTTTGTTTTGTTTGAGTAGTTTTAGGGTGAATACTTCGATGGCTACCATGCCTTTCATGTCGTAGGCGCCTCGGCCGTAGACGTAGCCGTCTTTTACGAGTCCGTTGAAGGGTGGCACTGACCATTCAGTGGGGTTTGCGGCGACTACGTCGAGGTGGCCTAGCAGGAGGAGGTTGGGTTTTTCTCCTGTGCCTTTTAGGCGTGTTATTAGGCTGCCTCTTTGGGGTTCTGACTCGAGGATTTCTGATTGGAAGCCGTCTCTCGCCAGGTATTCTTGTATGTATTTGGCTGCATTGATTTCTTTGCCTGGCGGGTTGGTTGTATCGATGCGGATTAGTTCTGAGAGGAAAGTTGTTATTTCTGATTCAATGTTATTTAGAATTTGAATGGTCAATATTTTTATCGCTCCGCATTCTTTAATTATCTCGTTTTCTCTTAAGAGTATCTGTTGCTGTTAGGTGCTGTAGGTGGGTGGAATTTTTATTTATTCAACATGTAGGTTTATATATTATGGCAAAAATTGCTATTGGTTAAAAAAATATTCATGAGTTGAATGCTATGAAAGAGCTAAAACCAATCGATTACAAGATTCTGTTCGAGCTCATGAAGGACTCACACAGAAGCGATCGTCAACTAGCGAAGGCCTTAGGTGTTTCTCAGCCGACTGTTACCCGAAGACGTGCTATGCTTGAAGAAAATTTTATTGAAGGTTATACTGTAATTCCTAAATTCGGTCAAATCGGATTTGAGATTGCGGCTTTAACATTTTTGAAGAGCAAAGTAAAGTGTAAAACTGGCGATGAGAAGACTCAGGCTTTACAGAAGATGAAAGAATGGTACATGAAGCAAACTAACGTTATCATGGTCATGGATGGCCGCGGTATGGGTTGGGATGCAGTATGTATCTCACTTCATGAGAACTTTGCAAGCTTTGCTGACTTTATCCGTGCACATGATTCGGAATTATCCGATTGGGTTGTGGAAAGTCAGACATTCAATGCTGACCTTAAAGGCGGCATAATGATTAAGCCATTCCACCTCAAGTACCTCGCATCTTCTCAGAAGCAGCAATAAGCTTGCTTCCCCCCTCAATTATTTCTTTTTTGTTTTTAATTCAATAAATTGGTTTAGCGCTGTCTTTGGTTTTTTTGCGCTCTCTGATTTGTATAGTTGTGGCTTAATGCTGTGGAGTCTTTTTGAGTAATCGTTTTTTGGGTAACTTGCTTTTTGGCCTTGATGGCGTCTGCAGCTGATGATAGTCACAGTCACTAACGGGTAATCTTTCGATTGTTTTAAAGATTTAAGAAAGTTAATTGAAACAAAATTAGGTGTGGCTAAAAAGCCGTGTTTATTTTTTCCAGCTGGTGCCTGTAGCCCACTTGTAGAAGCTTGTCGGCGTGATTTTGACGATTGGGAGGTCGCCTTCTTTCCAGCCGCCCTCTTCAGTCTGGTACTCGGGGTACTTCTCTTTTAGCAGTTCATGTGCGTAGCGGTATTCTTCTCCGTCCCACATTATTTCGGCTTCTCCTTGGATGCGTATGCCTTTAGTGTTTGACCAGTTGTTTCTGTCGTAGTCGTCGATTACTAGTGAAACCTGCGGGTTTGCTTCTATGTGCTCCAGTTTTGGTGTGTCTGGGTCAGAGGCAAAATAGAAGTATACGCCGTCGAAGACTGGCCAGATTGGCCGTACTACTGGTTCGCAGTCTTCAGTTGCTGTTGCTAAGCGTCCTACTGGCAATTCGGAGATGAATGTTTTATCGGATTTGGATAGTTTTATTCCCATTTGACCACCAATGTGGGTTTAGAGTACCTGACTGAATAGTTTATGGGTCTTCCTTTTAAAAGTTAATGTTTCGATGTTATGTTGAAAACTTCTATTTTGTTATTTTGTGTTGTTCCAGTAGTATACATTGGGGTACTGGGTATTTGCTTGGGCGGCGGAGTCTTCGTAGATAATATCTAATTTGCCTCCTTTATTGTCCAAGTGGTTCTGTATTGCATTCCAGATTTGTGGGGCTTTTTCGTCGGGTTGCCACAGTCCCCAGATCGTGTCGGTTACGCTTCGCATACCCCAACCGTAATCAGCCGGCAGAACCAGCGCATCCTCTACTATGACGTTATTGCCTACTTCGGGGTTTTGAACTACTTCATTCCAGAAGCGCTCAATAGCCCAGTAATGCTCGTCCTGCAGTAGCCCAGTACCGTTAACGTCGGGAGCATAGTTGAATACAACCGAGTATTCTGCGCCGCTTTCGTAGCTACCTTTCAAGTTCTCATACATTTCGTTGCCGTTCATCAGCGATGAGGGATCGGAACTGTTCTTCCAAGTCAGAATTGTACCCCATGGCTTATCATGCATGGTGGCGGCGCCTCGGACGAGGGCGATTTCCTGTTTGGGGTTACTTGCGGGGCCTAGCTCTGCGAGTACTGTGTCGTAGCCTGCTTCGTAGTCGAACCAGTACAGCGCATAATCTGAGGTGAAAACCTTGACGGACGATCGATTATGTATCCAATCGACTATGCCCTTTTTTGTAGTGGTGTATGCATCGGCTGCTTCGGCGTAAGTTTGAAGGGGGCGGGACTCCCAGATTTGCTGGTATGGCGTGAATTGGGTAATGTTGCCTGCATCTGTTACGGCTTTACCGTTTTTGTCTTGTACGGTTCCATCTTGCTGAAAGGTTAGTATCTGCATTTGGTATGTTGGTTTTGTTTCATTTTCGGTATAGTAGTAGGTGGAGTTGATTTTTTGATGGGTGATTGTTCCGTTGACGAAGTAGATGGTGGTTGTACTAATAGTTGTTAAATCTGTTTCTGTCTGCAATCGTTTATCGGTGTTGATTCTTATTTCCCCTGATCGGCTGAAACTGGTTTCGGATTTGTAGGTATCGTTGCTTACATCGATTCTTTCTATTCCGCCGCCTTCGCACTTGGTGATTTCGCATAGTTCTACTTGGGCATCGAGCATTTTACCGCCTGGTTCATCGTTATAGTAGATGCCTAAGAAGTTGGTACCCCAGTGTGACTTGGCATTTGATAGTATGTTTTCAAGGTTGGATTGCTGGACTTGGTAGGAACTGGAGTAAACAATGATGTTTAATCCAGAGTCAACTGCGTAGTTGCAGACATTTACCAGATCGTCAAGGTTGGATTGAAGGTAGTTTGATTGTACCACAAAGAGGTTTGTGTAATTCTTTACGTTATCAACTAGTTGGTAGGCTTCGTTTACTGATGAGCCGCAGTACGTGACGCCTAGATAAAAGGGCTTCTTTGATGTATCTTCGGTTTCCGGCTGTAGACTGTTACTAACAACCGAAGCGAAAAATGAAACTGCAACAACAAGCAACAAAACCGCTGCCAAGGCATAGACGTATTCCCTCTTCATTCATTGTCGCCAAAGAGGTTCTGGCGGGGTATTGATAAATCCCTTGAGGTACAATCCCTTACCAAGCGGGCACTACTTTTGGCAGGCTGGGCAAAGGTAGACTTGTCCGCCGCCGAAGCTGATCTTTGCGATTCCTTGACCGCACCTTCTGCAGCGTTGATCTTTCATGTTTGGCCCCATAGCAGCCACATAAGTGCCACGGTTACCGTAGAAGTCTACAAACTGCTCTTTCCCACCGGACCTAATTCGATCCTCAACCACGTTTTTGACTGCTTCAAAGAGGCTTTTCTGCTCATCTAGGCTTAACTCTCGGGTTTTACGGCTCGGATGCAGCCCTGCCCGGTAGATTATATCTTGGAAGGCAGCGTTGCCTAAACCCACCACGGCGGCGTCTTTGCCGACCAATGCAGTTTTCAAGTTAACATTTTTGCGATTCAGATCCTTTGAGAAGCGCTCAAACGTAAAATCGGGGTCAAGCGGTGATGCGGTGGCTGAGAAGTCCCTGCGGTAAACGTAACTATCAGCAAGCTCCATGTCATTTAACGCCTTTATTAATCCCATGCCAGTTAGCGTAGCGGTGAACGCGGAGTTATCGGTGAAGTCGAGTTTTAGTGTGTACTTTTTGGGCGCTGGGTTTCCCTCTGGATTGTAGAGGGTGATTCCCCCATATTCGGGTGCCAGTAGTAGGTTCATGTCGCCGTCAAATTTTACTCTGATCGTGTTGCCCCGTGATGAGGCAGCCTGGATTTTGTGGGTTTGTAGTCGGTTGAAGTCTGAGAGGTAAGTGTTAACGAAACCGAGCCGCTGGTAGTTGGTGCAGTTCTGTAGTTTGCATTCGGCGACTTCTTTGCCTTTTAGTTCCGTGTTTATTTGTTTGGCTAAGATGTAGGCTTCGGGGAGTTCGACACTCAAAGTAGATACCGAAAATTAATAGCTGCATAGAGTACTTAGGTTTGTTGCATAAACATGCAGCGTAACTCTAATATCTGCAGGTAAAGGCTAGTTAATTATGATTCGTTTAGTCCAGTTGGGTGACGGAAGCGAACGCATAATCGCGCCAAACGAGTTTTCCTGTCAGAAACTCGTCGACGTTTGGGTTGAGCTAGTTGATCCTTCCGATGATGAGTTGCATGCGGTGGCGGATTGCACCCAGATACCAGTGGGGTTCCTGCGTTTACTGAAAAATGGGCAGGTTGATTTGCGCCTTGAACCCACTTATGGGATCATCAATTTTGTTGCGATGCAGGATATAACTGCAACTAAGGATAATTACCCCGTTAACTTGGCGTTTTCTAGGGATTTTCTTGTTTCAGTTGCCTCTGGCGAAGTTCAATACATCATTAATGCTGCTAAAGAGCGTATGAGTAAATCCAAAATTGACCCGCCTGCACAGGTTGTCTACTTTATCCTCGACGAGATCGTGGCTAACCATTATGGGCAGTTGGAAAACATAGAAACGGTCACTTCGGATATAGAGGAAGAAATCATTGAGAAACCTAACCCGCAGATACTCAAAAAGATCCTTTCATTAAAATCTAACATGATCAGTTTTAACAAGAACCTCTGGTACGAACGCGGCTTGGTTTTTAATCTGCGAAGAAGTGAAAGTGTAATGCCGAAGAAGACACGTGACCTCTTTGACACGATACATGAGGATTTGACGCGTCAGATAGACATCGCCGATACGTACCGCGAGATTCTCTCAGACGCCATCAACGTGCATCTCTCGGCTACGTCGAATAAAATCAACATATCAATCAACAGCTTAACAATCGTGATATTCTATTTGACGATTATAACGACTGTTACTTCTTTCCCCAACACTATCGCTACGTTTTTTGGGATAAGCCAATTCGGCAGCAC
>CAYPGY010000067.1:0-12991 GCA_964410435.1 uncultured Candidatus Bathyarchaeia archaeon | reverse complement strand
GTTTTTGGTTCAGCAGTTGGTTTGGGTTGCATGCTGGTTGAGGCTGCTCTACAAGGTTCGATCTTTTAAACAGACATTTTTATCGGCTGATAAGGGGAGGTTGTAGCGTGAGAACAGCAGAAGCAGGCATCTTTTTAACCCGCCACAATTAAACCAGACGTTGGTTTAAAAAAATTAGATGGAAACATTACTGTTTTCGGATAAACGCTTCAATAATGCTGCAACGTGTTCGGGGTTAGAGAGACAGTCTTCAAGCAGCAAATCAACAACTCTATAGAGATGAGTATCGTAGTCCGCTGCAAGTTTACGCAGTGCTCTATGCAGATCAACCCTGACTTCAACAATGGCGTAGTTCCTCAAAAAAAGTAGCCTACCGTCTGCTGGTTTTGTACCTGCTTAAGCGGTCGGTTCTGCTGCGGAGAGCATAAACGTAGTCAGCGAGTAGCTGCCGTTCGCGTCCGAGTTCAAGTGTTGTCTCAAGCGTTTGGGTTCTGCCGTTGACTTTGTACTCAACGCTGCCAACACGGAAATCGCCGTCAATTCCCTCGTTGGGTAATGTAACGTGTATTTTATCTCCCGCAAGAATGGGTGTAGAACCGTAATCCAATACGGTGCTCTTCACTGTTAGGGTTTCAGCGGGGTTTTTAAGGTTGGCGAGTTGTGCTTTGGCATGTGATTCGCATTCAGAGTCGCTTGCAAGTTCCTCGTTTACTTCAACTAGTTCCCGAAGCCCAATACTGCTTTGGCTTGCCATATCATTCTGTGTATTACTGTAGCGTCTACCGCCGAAGTATAAGCCGTCAACCCAGAAGCTACCCGAAGATACACCACTAAACCAGAGTGAAACCTGAACACGATTGATGCTACTCCAGTTAATCTGCGAATAAAGCTGCCATTTATCAGCGTTCAAGTCCCCCACGCCCACCTGAATTTGGTACCAGTTATCAGTGCCAATCGTCGTCTGGTAGACAGCAAAGTTACTGTTTGTATCGTAAAGAACTATGGTTGCGTTGCCGTTGAAGCTTGAGTCACGGGTTATCCAAAGGTTAAAAGTTGGGTACTGGTTAGCGTCCACTATGCCGCTGTAGTCAAGCGTTAATATGCATGAAGCAAAATAGAGGTCCTCCGCTTCAGTCTTTATGCTGTAGAAACCCTTGCTTTTTACGCTTGCATCCAAACTTGTTACACCAGAAATGGAACTCCATGTACCGCCGCTTGGGGTTAGGCTTTCTGTCCATTGATCTTTATCGGCGGGCACACTCTTGTCAGCTAAGCCATAAACGATTATTCGGTTTCTTACGCGGGTAATCTCTCTTGTGTACTCAGCAGATTCTATCTTGTCTGCTAGGCTAACGGTGCTTGTTTTGCTGTTCTTTGGAAAAAATTCGAATTTTGCGTCCGGCGTCACACGGAAATCGTAGCCTATTATACCCTCATCGTCAGCGCTGTCAGCTATCATCCGTAAAACATCAATCACGGGTGTGTCGTTGTACTCTAATTTGGTGTAGGTGGTATCAGTAGATTCAACCAATTCAGTGCCGCCGCGCACGTGGCTTAAGCCGACGTAGTAATCCATCAGGTTCTTGACTATGTCTTCGCCCTTTGTGTTCTGGTATGTTGTAGTTATTACTCGTCTGAAGAGACGTTCGCCCCAGCATCGACCGCTAACCGTAATGTAGTTTTCGGTTGGCGTTGACTGATACTTGACGGATTCTACTCGGCAGGTGATCAGTTGAGGGCAATTTGCACCTCTGCCGACGCTGATACTGCCATCTAAACCCACCGTAATCGGGTAAGGACCGTTTGGGCTGTACTTGCCACCCCAATTCTGCAATGTAACTTCATAGCTTGAAACTTCCTTTGTGCAGCCCAAATGAACCGATAACTCGATTACGTCGCTCTGTGACGGAGCTACTGAACCGAAAACTATAGCTGTAACAGGTATTGCTACGCTCAAGTTACTCTACTCCTCTACGATAGAGATCAGCTTCACCTGCACGGGTTACGCTTCTGGTCGTGGAAGACGTAACGGAGGCGGTGGAGTTGAAGTTCTGCACACTCGCCGTAGCAGTATTCATGCTGTTTGCAAAACCGTACATGGCCGCCGCTGCTGCAACGATTACAGCGATACCTACACCTGTTAATGCTAAAAACGTGGCGAAACTGATGTTTAGGCTATTCTGGACGGCGGTGGCAACCGCGGTTGCGGCTGAATAGATTTTCTGTGCGACGGCAACTCCTGCGCTTGTCCGCATAAATAACCCCATTACTGAAACAACAGACATAGCACTGGTGAAAACCTTGGTTTGCTCATCGTTTAAGACGCCGAATTCGTTTGCGACATAGCCGATGGCGGCTGCCGATGCTCCGATGCCTGCGAGTGTTGATCCTAGACTTTTCACTCTTGCAGTTAGGGATTCAGCGTCTGATTGTATACGGCTAAATTCGCTACTAGCTCGGTTAACCGCCCGAACGGTAATAGCGATTTCTCTGAAACTCATAGTTGAGCCTCCGCTTTAGCTGAATCCAAGGCGTGGAGCATAAATCGCTCTAAAACGGGCAGGTAAGCTTCGACTGCGGGTCTTAAATAAGGCTGCGCTTTAGCAGTGTAACTGCCGAATTCGACTGCCGCAGCATAGACCGCTTGCGCGCCTACTTCAACCTGCCAATCCCCGCTTTTAGCGTATATAGAGCTCTGTAAGAAGCCTGTTCGAACAGGAACCAGCTGCTCAGCATCCATCTTAACTTGTTCTACCCACTCAGACAGTTGCGCCTGAATCTGTTTTTTCATAGTGTCATCAAAACGATTGATTGCATCCGCGAAGTCTTCCCCAGTGGAAACATCAATGTTAACTGAAACGCTCATGCTTTTTCGCTTCCTTTTCAACTCTAGCTTTTTCCTCTTCTGCTTGTCGATCTATTTCGTTGAGGATAACTGTGTACTGATGGATGACTCGGGCAGACTGCTTTGCGAGTTCTGTGGGGGTCCAGCCGAATTCTTTGCAGAGACGGAAGTCTGTGATGGCAGGGTGAGGTTTTTGCCGTCGGATGGCTCGGATAAAAAAGCAGTCTCCTCCCGTGTTAGTGCGCAGAGCCCGTTTACAACCTGCGAGAATAATTCGCCTAGCGCTATTGGAATCCCGTTTTCTTCGCTTAGGAGCTTGTCAAGCGAGAGGGGATTTGTTTCAGGTTGCTGCCTTAGGGCTGCCCAGATTGTCTCCGCTTGGATCGCTATAAAGTCGCTTGTCTGCACCTGCCCTGATAGCGGATGATACTTGGTGTGTTTCTGTATTATGCGGCTGCGCTTGGCCCAGGTAATTTCGGTAAAGACGTATGTTCCTTGGTATTCATTGCCGTATTCTTTGCCGACTGTTATGGTTTGTTTTCTCATGTGTTTCACCTAGCTGATTGAAATCGTTTTAGCAACGAATGCCGCTTTCAGGCTGACGAAGTCATCGATTTTTGTTGGAACAGCAACTTTTTCCCATTTGCAACCACTGAGAACCGCTTTGTTAGAGCCGCCTAAACCGAATTCAAGGGTGAATTCATTGTCATTTATGAGGTCGTCGAATTCTTCTTTGCTTTCAAACTCGAAAATTACTTCGCCCGTTAAGTCACGCTGGCAGTTAGGTAGGTACTTGATTATGTTGCCAGAGGTTGGGCGTATGACTGGTACTGCTTTAAGATTGTTTTCGACACAGAATTTCCAGTCAGTTACGCGTTCAAGGGTTACGCTGTCTTTTTTGATGTAGCTTTGATAGAAGGGTACTGCACCACTGTAATCGTTGTATGTTGCATCAGCGATCTTTGCAGTTGACACCGAGACATTTTGGCTGAGTAACTCTACACTAGCCTTAACCACTTCGTCGATGCTGCATTGCACGGCAGCTGACTTGAATTTACAGCCTGAATACAGAAGCGAAATCACATCGGTTGCTGCAGAGAAGACACCTTTATAGTAGAGCACCTGCACGCTCAGCGACGTATCGAGTTCAAAGCGGGCGTACTGCAGAAAACTAATCGGAGCGTCGCTTGGTAGCGGAAAGGAGAGTTTTAGATTTGGAGAACGTTGACCTGCTTTGATAGCTTGAAGGTCAACTGAGCCGACGCCTCGGACTTTTATGTTATTTGGGCTAATTTGCAGGTCAATGCTTTCTGCGGGTACGCCCAGCATCGTTGGGGCTGTTGGTGTTACGCCGTAGGCTGATTCGTTTACGTAGAATATTTTTGTTTCATGTGAACTATATGTTTGGGTCAAACTGTTTTACACTCCATTTTTTTGTATAAGTTGGGTTTTTACTGTGAACTCCGTGCGATAGATCGGCGGCTTAAGGTCTACACGGTCGAGGTTTCGGCTTCCTGCTACAGTGCAGTAGGTTATACCGTTCACTGTCGCAGTGCAGCTTGCGTAATCACAGAATAACGTTGCAGCCACTGTGCCATCGCTTGGATGAGTGGTTCTTGCAAGCAGCCAAACGTAGTTGTCTTCATCTACAAAATCCGCTGCATTAGCCGCTAAAGTAATAGTCAACGTCTGGTCTTCGCCGTCTGAGAAGAACGTTTGCTCGTTTTGCCAGGCGGATGCTGTATTGTTCCAGACCTTGACGGTTACGCCATTATCTGCGGGAGAGGAACCGTATCCTTCAAAAACAAGAACAAGTTTTTGGGTTGAGCATCGTTGATTTTCTACCTTAAAGCCCATCAGGAGCATTGCGTAGGCGCCGCTGTCGGTTTTACTTATTTGACAACGGCTATTATCATTATACCAAAGTGCTTGATAGTCACTACTAGAAATTTCTGTCCAGTTGGCATTTGGCGCTGACTCCGCTTCGCCGCTAAGTGCCCTGCAGGTTCTGTTCCCCACCGAGAGACCCCAAAAATCGTATAAGGTAACATTCGGGTTACAGCGGTTTTCAACTATAGTTTTGTTGATTTCGGCGGCGATTTTGTTACGTAATGATTTTCCCGTTTCGGCAGCTGAAGAAATGTCGGTAGACCACGCATTCACTCGCAGTACCGAAGTTCGCTGGCAAATTCTACCCGACAAATCAAGCATCTGATAAGACGAGTCAGCTAAACCAACAGTCACTTGACCGCTTCCAACCCTTAAAGCGTCGTTACTGGGAAACTCTGATGAAACTTCAACAGACGCCAAAGCGCCATTATCAAGTACAACTCGCATTTTTCTACGTAAAAGACGCTCTATTGTGACCGCGGGGTCTTCAATTGCACCCATCAGTTAAGTAACCTCCTCAGGGTCGCTTTTCGGAAGGCTACTTCGTCTTTATACATGAAGTCCTGGATAGCGGTAACTTCGTAGTCGATGCCGTTGCGTGTTATTTTATCGTGTCTACGTATTGGCGCGAAAACATGCAGCGTAAGGTAATCGGTGGTTATGTAGCCAGGTTCAATTAGTGTTTCTTCGGTTTTCTGTGGCAGCACTATCGCTTTTAGGTCTATGCCTTCACCGTATAGGGGTCTTTCACCCGTTTGGATTATTTGGTGAAGCGTAAGGTTTTCGCCTTTGCTTTTCAAAATACGAGTGAAAGGTGTAAGCGGCGTTTGGTAGTTCACAAGCAGTTGGCCTAGCCAGCAAACGGTCGCCATTGCCTGCTTATTCTCTATAGGCGTGTAATCGGCCTGTTTAGGTCCCCAGAACATGAACTCATCGGCGTATTTGCTGATTAGCCGCGCGCTGAAGTCATATGCAGATTTATCATGGTACATCCGAATTTTAGCCAAAATACCGCTTGTTACAGCATCGTAGTAATCGCAGGCAAGCATCTTGGTCTTTACGTTGATGTATCCTGCCCAGCAGACGCTGGGGTTGTAAGCAGGATACTGCGGCGAAGCAGCTATAGCATTTATCGCCTGATAGACCTTCTGGATTGTGCAACTGTATCTTTCATAGTCGTATAAGCCGAGAAGGGCATAAGCGATTGAATCATCATAGATGATGTCGTCAGATAAGCCGACACGGTGCCATGCGCCATCACCACTTGGAGACGGATCATAATAAAGCGCTAATGCTTCGAGGCCTGGGCGATAAAAGTTAACGGCGTCTTCAACAATCGATGTGTAACTGCTTTTGCCAGCTGGGTCGGATTCGATTAGCATGTCAAGACCGATTATGTTATAAAGTGAATCGACATCCATCTGAGGCAACCAATTATCAGCTATGTCTACTGCACGTGCAAAGCCGCCATAGTAGCGGTCATGGACGCCGAGTGTTGAGGGCTTCTGCTGCATGCCACATAGAAAGGTGCCGCCAGCGAGTTTTGCACTGTTCAGGTAGGCTTCGTTAGAGCTTAACTCGTAAGCTTTAAGCAGCGCAGGAATAACACGGCCCGCATCTACGCTATAGCAAATCTGACTGTTTTCTGCACTGACAAATCCGCCGTAAGCGTGTTTGTTGCTATCCGTAACCTGCTGTGTCAGTATCCAATCTGTTAACTCGACAATTTTAGCTTCGATTTCGCCGCTTTGACCATCAAATTGTGGTTCAAAGTAGGCTTCATAGAGGAAGTCAACAGCGAAACCAGCGGCAAGCGCTGCTTTACCCCAAATCAGGTCCGCTCCCTCAGCGGGTTTAACGTAAAGGTACGGGGCGTAATCCATTACGAAACGGTAGTACTGTTCGGGAAGCGGCATTTTTATACGCTCCTTAAGCTGGGTTTTTTGAGGCCGCCTAAGATGCGTTGTAGTTCCTGCTGTAGAATGGTTAACGGGGGAAAACTGGTAGCTACGTTAATGCTTTGGTCGCCTAGGCTGAAGTTTAAGCCGACTGCTGAGCCTCCTGTTAGGTAGCATATGGCGTAGACGGCGGCGAGTAAAGTTATGAATTCTTTTTCTATTTCTGTGCAGTTGCCTGGGTCTACTTGTCTGTTTAGTTCAAGCGATAGTGTTGCGGCTGCTCTGGCAATCATTTTTACGAGTTTTTCGTCGGGTACATCGCCGCTGTCTACGTTGATTGTGTCGCGGATGTCGCTGGGTAAAACGTTGACCACTGTATCAGTCCCCCGTAAGCTGAACCGCCATGTCAGCGAGGAAAAGAAACAGCTTCGTTTTGACGTGTCCTCTAACGCCTACGTTTGTAGCCTCAGACAGGCATAGGTCGTCGTCTATTGATGATTGCTTGTTAGTTGCCATAACAATTTGATTCATTACATGGTCGGTTAAGGTGAAAGATTTATGGCCGAATGCGTTTTCAGCGGCTGATAAACTGTCGGATGTAGGGAACTGCTTGTTACGCAGGTTCAGATCATCAGAGTATAACGCATCAATTATTGTTTGGGATATGTTCTGGGGGCCATTGTATGTGTCAGAATAAACACAGTCATCGAAGGTTACTATGGTGCCGTTAGAGGTGCCGTAAAAAGCGTAAGTCATTAGGAATACGCTTGCTGAAGAACCAGAGGGTGCCGTACCGCTAAGAATCTTGTCTCCATTCAGGTAAAGAGCGGATTCGTCCCCCACTACTGCTTTAAGTTCTAAGCAGTACCAGGTTTGTGACGAAAGACTAGTCTCTGACTGTCGAATAATTCCTTCTCCGTCACGTAGCCGCCAATATGTAGCGGAGCTATCGCTGAACACGGATACTATGGGTCTGGATGAAGTGTAAGTGCAACGCGCAATTATAACCTCCGAATTGATAGGTGGAAGAGTACTGAAGTACACATAGAACCGCAGATAGCTGCTTGTCTGTGCTGTGCCCGTTTTAGCTATATAGTTTGATTTGTATGTGGGTGTAATCTCTGAAGTGCAAGCATACAAACCAGTTCGTTTGATTGTACTCTGGACAGCTGGATTGCCAGCGATACTGGTCCAAGCAGTCAAATCGCCGCTTTCGAAGTCATCAGAAAAAAGGGTTGTCAACAAAACATCTCCTTTTCAGTTAAGATTATGAAAAGGTAATCTGCAGGCTAAGGGTCCACGTCTCGCCGGATACTTTAGTGCCTTTACTTGCGACTTTCCGGTTCAGGTTTTTCCCTGTATCATCTGATGAATTAGCGACAGTATATTCTTCCCATGCGTAGTTAGCGTCTTGGCTGCCGAAGGTTGCTCTCCATTCGACGGTCTGGTTGATACGCTGTGGGTAGTTTGTGTCCATCGGTTTGTAGGTTTTGTTTGTGGATGCTTGAAGGCTAGTTTGCGTTGCTTCAGACGCGATGTTGCTGTCTCCGACGCCGAGGTAGGCGTGGCTGCTGTCCCATTTAGTGGGTGATCCAAGACCGCAAATTAAGTCGATAAGTTCGCCTAAGCCTTCGTTTAAGGCAAGGTTTGAATGAAAAGTCTCTGTGCTGATTAAAGCGTCATTAAAGTTTGTCTCGGCGTGGGATAGTTCCATGCCGGATTGTAATGCGTGTGCGATTTCGTTTTCTCGGTCACGGAATTTGTCTATTCTCCAAGTTGTAGACCAACCTATTTTCTCGTTGTGTTTCTGCATTATTCTTTTTCTCCTTGTGGTTTCTCGCATGCTGCGCTAGTCAGTTATGTTCGAGCCACTTCGTTTAGGGTTAAATCTGAATTCCAGCTGAAGCTAAGCGTAAAGAGCAAGCTGGATGCGTCGTAGAATTTCATGGATGCTAAGCTGCCGTCGATGTTCCATGTGAAAGCTAGTTTGGTTACTTTTTTTCCAGGTGGCGGGCAGGTTATATCCATGAGTGCGCTGTGGATAGCTCGGTATGCTTCTTCGTATCTGCCATATGGTACCTCAGACATCGCTATGCACCTGCCTGGTCCCATAGTTGCCATCCAAATTTGGATGCGTTCTTGCGGAATTCTTCTTGGCGAATTAGGCCTTGTTCAGCTGCTTTAAGAAGGTCAGCTATTGTGGGTTGGACTGTTTTGTGTGGGCTCCAGTTTAGCCGTGGCTGCGCTTTCGCTGGGTCTATTCCTGCCTGTGAGAGTACATTGTTGAAAATTTCATGCTCCACCTTGCGTTTGATGTAGCGCTTTATGGGTTGTATAATCATGTTTTGTAGTTCAAGCGCGGCGTTGGCTGATGCTTCAGTGAAGCCGGGTGTGCTAAAAAGCCGCGGCAGAGGTGTCTCACAGCCCAAGTAGAACTGGTTGATTAGGTGATCAACGTAGTATTCGAATCTGGCGCGTGGATCGATGCTTACGGGGGTTATGTTGCCTTTTCCGCTGTAGAACAGCCATGTGCCTTCGGGGTCTCGATTTTTGATGGCTTGTTGGAACTGCATGATTGTGGAGTCGTCGGCGTTTTCTAGTAGCGCAAGCACATCTGGTCCAGCATACTTCTCAAAAATCTTTGGCATAGTGCGCTCGATTTTTGCTTTCATAGCTGCATATGCAGGTCGCTTGTCAGAGGCGAACGCAAGCGAGTGCAGTAGTACCTGTAGAACACCGTTGCCGTAGCCAGTGTAGTCAGTGCAGTTTATGCGCCAATGTATTACAGCTGAGGCGTCTAAGGTCTCTCCGCCAAGGGTTGTGCGTAGTTTGTAGCTTTGTGTTTTATATGGGATTTTCAGGGTTTTGTCATTTAGGTAGTTTTGTTCTATTCGTTCAACTGCATCTACAGGTAAGCGGAACAGGTTTTGTGTGTTTTGCGGGGTGATCTTTAGCCAGAAGTCGTTTCCGCAGGCTATTAGCATTCTCGCCATGTCACCTAGCAAAGCATCAAGGTTGATTTGTTCGTTAAAGTTGTCGAGTGCGGTTTTAGCTTGGGCTGCTTTGTCGTAGTCGTCGTTTACGGTTGTATAGAAACCCGAGCCAACTGCTGACGCAGCAAGCAAATCAACGCTTGATTTACAGGTTGGATCACGCTGGTAAAGCTTGAGGACGTCGGAAAGCGGAATAGAGGGTGTCTCGTAAACAGTTACGCCGCCGGGTGAGGCGTATCCGCTTTTGGGTTTCATGGTGAATGCTTCGATTACTCGCTTGATTTTACTGATCATTTATTTGCCTCCAATGATTGATTTGATAAAAAATGGGGGAGTTTGATTCGTCATCGCTTTGTCGCCTATGTCAGGGTTGTTTTGATGTTGGTTAACTTGGCGATGGCGCTGCTGCGTAGCACTCCGACGCCAAAGCGGGTTGTCGCTCGGACGCCGTATTTGCCGTTTTTAATGTCTTCCCAGTCCTCAACGGTTATGTCTCGTCGGAGTAGCATAACTGAGGCAACGCGTGTGTCGATGGCGTATGCGGTTCCGTTGGGCACAAGTGTGCTTGCTTGGACTCTCATTCCGAGGACGCTGGTTACGGTTGCGTCGTCAAGGTTGGTTTGGCCAGACGGCAGGTACTGCGCGTGGATGAATTTGTCGTCGCCTAGAAGCTGGTGTAGCTGTGTTTCGTTTACGGCTAGAACGGTTGGTTTCCAGTTTTCTGCGCGCACGGTGTTGTGGAGGTTCACGATTCCATCCCAGTCCAGTGCTGCGCCGTCTTGATCAAGTGCGTCTCCACCTGCGAGGTCTGTGTCTGCTACTGCGCCGTAGAGTGCTATGATGCGGTTGGTTTCCTCTTCGCCGAGTGCGCGGCCGACTTTTTCGACCATGCGGTTCATTACGTTCCATGTTGCGTCTTCGAGAAATTCACGTGTCCACTCTTCGGAGGATTCAGCGGTTATGTTAGTGTAGATGTCTGCTGCTGTGGTTTTCGCGCCGCTTAGTCTGGTTGCTGATCCTTCGGCGTATCGGTATGCTACGGCTTTCTGGTCCAGCGGGAAACGTTCCATGGGTTCTGTGGTTGGTAGTACGGTTATGATTTCTCTACCAATCAATTCGGGGTATGCGGCGTCTACTAGTGTGTCGTGTAGGAGTCCTAGTGCCTGTGTGGAGTCACTGAATAGGCCTTCTTTTATGCCTGTTTCGGTGTAGCGTTTTAGGAATGGGTGTGTTAGGGTTTTATGCTTCTGTTTTTCGATGTGTTCTCTGAATTCGCCGCTGTTCTGGATTAGGGCTTCGTATAAGTGTGGCTTCATTTGTGTCGCCTCTAGATTTGTATGAAGAGTTGGTCGTCTGCGGTTGTGGTGGATTGCTGTGCGGTTCCCAGTTTGCGGTTGTAGAGTATTGTGTAGGTGGCGGTTCCAGCCTCGTTTACGGCTTGATCGCTTAATTCTAAAACACGGTGAGATGCGTCTGCGCCGTAAACTGCTTTGCCGCGCGTGATTGCTGCGCCTGCTTTGACTTTTACTCTGCCACGAATTAAAACGGGGCATTGCTCGTTTTCAGCTGCGCTTTTCACTGCGATTCCAATGCAGTCCTGTGCGGCTGAGGCGGGGGATACTTTGTGGTCAGAGCTTAAGTAGACTGGGTCACCTTTAGTGACTGCTGTTTCAGCTTGGTAGGTTTGGATGATGGCGTTTGGGTCATCTGTTTCGCCTATGCTCATCCAGCTTTTAGATGTATAATCAGTCATGGATTTTCAGTTCTTCTTTTTGGTTTATCGTTTTCTCTGAGTTCATCCTCAGTTACTTGCGGTCAAGTTGTGACTTTGATCTGTCTGGATCCTGTGGAGGCGGTAGAGTACCCTGTTTAGTTCTTGGCACATGCGCTGTGGGCCCAGTCCCCAGCTTCGCTGCACGATGCTGCTTGGCAGAACCTCTTGGATCATGCGTATGGCTTGGGTTACGGCGATTGTGGGTTCAGATGTTTTTCTGATTAGGCTCTCCACGACTGGTGTATCCTGTGGTTGGGTTGGTGTGCCGCCGGTTGGGACCATGTATGCGGTGTGTGCTGCTAGCCAAGTTTGGATTCTGTTTTGGTCCCACTGCTTGTTTTTAGAGAAGTAGATTGCTGCAGTCCGTTGGCTTTCTGGTTCAGCTTTCAGTTTGCCCATGACGGCTAATACGCCGTTTTCTTGGTCAAGCCAAACTGTTGTGAAGTGCTCGGGCAGGAACTGCGCAGGGTCCTGGTAGAAGCCCAGGATGTATTCGCCGTTTACTGTGGGTTCGATTTGCTCTTGTAAGTGCTCGAGGATTTCGATGTTAGCTTCTGGTATGCCTGGGACGGCGACTAGGCTCATTTCTGCGTTGTAGAGTCCATGTGGGATTTTGCCGTTTACTAAGTCGATGGTTTGGTAGTCTGCTCCGACGCTGACGTGGCGTATGAGGCCCCTTCGGATTTTCTCTGCTGTTTCCTCGTCGTAGATTTCGGCTTCGTACTGTAGGTTCTGGCCGTCCCACTGGGTTTTGGTGACTTTGCCGACGGCGTTTTGCGCGGTAACGTGTTCAAGGTACACTGGGGCTTGGAGTAGTTTACCCTGAAAAGCTTCTAGTTCTTGTGGGGTGTAGATGTTATAGTTGCGGCTCATCCCAACTGTTAGGGCTAAACCTTGGATGCGTAGTGGTTTATCAGCGATTTTTTCCTCTACGGTGAACGGGAGGACCGCGGTTAGGTGCTCTTTTGTGGGGGCTTGAAGTTGGCTGTGCCATGTTTGGGCTTTCTGGCGGGTCCAGCCTTTGTCTTTGCTGAATAAGTAGCTCTGGATTTCTAGGGCCGTTTTGTCTTTGGGTTTGCCGATTATGGCTTGGACGCCGTCTTTATCGTCGTACTGGACGGTTCTTAGGGTGTTTTCTTGGAACTGGTTTGGGCTTCTTAGGCTGTATTGGATGTATGTTTGGGTTTCGTCCCAGGTCATCTGTTATACCTCACAGGTCTGATACCAACTATATATGCAACAGAATAGAAAGGCTGAATTGTACAACCTGAGGGGTAACGCGTTGGACCCTGTGTGACCTTCCCGTGGGGTTGTTGGGAGAAAATTGAGAGCGTGGTTAGAAAGTGTGTGGTTAAAGTTGCGCTTAGTTATAAGCAACGTATAATTTTGATGGATTTATCGAGGCGTTTGGGTACAAGTGAGAGTGAGGCGATGCGGCTGGCGCTTATGGATTACGTGAAGGAGCTAAATCTGATGTCTGAATCGCTTCATATGGTATAAGAATGGTTGGCGGCGGCGAAAATGGGGTTGGGTGATGAATTTTTTAAATTAGAAGAAGAAGGGAATGCTGCCCTGCTACATCATCTTCCAG
>CAYPGY010000066.1:0-13037 GCA_964410435.1 uncultured Candidatus Bathyarchaeia archaeon | reverse complement strand
ACATGTTTAGAATTTTTTTGGCTTTCAGCGCAGCCCTCTTAGCACCCTTACCCGTAATCATTCCCTTCTGTATGCCGTTTAGTAGCTGCAGTACCATGCCCTGCTTAACGTGTTCAACCATCTGCTGCTCGCTGATGCCGGGTAGGCGCATGCAGTTGCCGATTTTCACGTTATGCGTGGCTATGCCGTATTTTTCGGCGATATCGTGGAGTTTGCTGCCGATGAGTGGGTTAGTGATTGACCAAGATATGTACTCGATGAGGTTGTCGCGTAGGCAGGCTTTAGCGAATTCAAGCGTGTTGTTGACTTCTTCGGGGGACTCGTACTCAAGTTTGCCATTGGACTCCCACGCGTTGTAGAGCATCAAAAAACCGTAGACTTTGATACCGTATTTCTTTAGGATTTCAAGCGTGCGTATGTTGTCGGCTTGACTGGCGTTTTTGCCGATGCCCTTGAGCACGCGGTCGTTGGCTGATTCAAGGCCGATGTGTACGAGCCAGACGTGGACGTCTTTTAACTTCTGGGCTAACTCGTCGTTTAACTTGTCTGCCCGTAGGTTACATTGGAATGCCATGCCTTTAAGGTGTAGCTTTTCTATTTCGCCTAAAACTTCGAGGCACCATTTGATGTCCACGTTGAAGGTGTCGCTGCGGATGTAGATTTCGCGGATGCCTCTGCCGTAGAGGTAACGTACTTCCTCAGCGATATTCTTGGGGGAGCGCTGGCGTATCCATGGCTTCTCAAGCTTCCACACTGGGTTACTGCAGTAGGTGCAGTAGTTGGGGCAGCCCCTAATTGGAAGCAGGTAGGCCATGCGTTTCTTTTTGGCTACGGCTACGTCATAGTCTTCAAAGTCGATTAGGTCCCATGCGGGGAAGAAGTCAAGGTCTTTTAGCAAGGGGCGCAATCCGTTGTTTTTCTCTCTGTTAACAGTGCCAGCAACGTCAGTTACTGGTTCTTTGGCTTGAATTTTCTTGATCAATTCTGTAAATGTTTCTTCACCCTCACCAACTATGCAGACCTCAACCGCAGTATTCTTCAGTACGTCTTGGGGGTCAATAGTTGGGTGGGCGCCGCCAGCCATCATGAACATGGGCAGGCCAAGGGCTTTGACTTTACCTATGGCCTCAAACGAGAGGTCGCGCCGAGGCGTAGTGAACGAGATGGCGTAGACATCGGGCTTTATCTCCTTGACTTTAGCGAGGTGCTCCTCCATCGAGAGGAAGGGCTCAAGATAAGTGAACTCCACGTTCGCCACGCGTTCTCTGGCGTAGCCTATGATGTAGAGGATTCCTAGGTTCGGTGACTCGGTTACGGCTTCACCCTTAGATTCCAGCCCGAACGGTGGGTCAGCGAAAACGACTTTGAGCTTCTTTGAAGTTGGCGCCATCTATTATGTCACCGAAATACTATCCCACTATCAACCTCGACGCGACCGTATATATTTTGCTACCTAAGCATCGACAACGCAGCAGCGGAGCTGCGAGTAAACTTCTTTAGACGCCGACAAGAAAAGACATAGCAACCACATAAAAGAGCGGGAACCCTTGGCAACCTACCTTATTGTCCACCCATACCTAGACATCTACGGCGGCGGCGAACGCGTCTGCCACAACGTAATTAAAACCCTCGTCAACCACGGACAAAAGGTAGAGTTGCTAACATTCGACTTCGACGCAACCCGCTACCGAAAAATCGTCGGCGAAGACTTCCCCAAACAGGTAACTGTGCACTCTCTGGGTCAACGCACGAAGGAGAAGCCGCCGTTCACCATCTACAAGCGCCACCGCAACTTCGTCAAACTCCTAAAAAAACACCGCAGCAGCATCCAGTACGATTATCTCTTCTCCACACAATCTTCCTCACCATTCGAACCCACTTTCCTTAACAAAGCAAAAAAGAACATAGCCTACGTGCACTTCCCCGAAATACACTACGACTATGCACGGGGCACCTTCAAACGCAGGCTCTACCTGTGGCTGTTTAAGCGCTGGGTTGAGCAGGGCATAGGTAAGCTAGACATGGTGTTCTGCAACAGCAACTACACCAAAGAAGCCATGATGCGGCTTTGGAAGACGCATGGCGTTAAAGAACCCATCGTCGTATATCCGCCTGTTAATCTTGAGCGGTTCTGGTGTGACAAACCACTCTGGCAGCGTAAAAAACGGATTGTGTATGTGGCACGGTTTATCCCTGTCAAACGCCACGAAATCCTCAAACGCCTCGCATCGGAGCTGCCACAGTACGAGTTTGTGAGCGTCGGCGGCTTAATTGAAGCCGAAAAAGACTGGTTCAACAGGTTCCAGCAGGACCTTCCACCGAACTACCAGCTGAAAACAAACCTGCCCGAACCCGAACTGCTGGAAATTCTACAGGATTCAAGAATCTATGTGCACCTAATGGAGGGCGAACACTTCGGCATAGCACCCGTCGAGGGTTTAGCAAGCGGCTGCGTAACAATAGTTCATAACAGCGGCGGAATGAAAGAATTCATACCAGAAGAGTACCGCTGGGACAACTACGACGACTTAAAAGAGAAAATACAGCGATACATGGAGCAGGATAATGTTTGGCAAATTAAACGCAAGCAACTCTGGAACAGCATCTCAGTGCTCAACCCTAAAACGTTCGAGGAGAAAATCTGGTCAGCCATCCAAACACTACAGTAACAAGCAGCCCCTTCACTTCTAAAAAAGCAAGATATCTCCTCAGATAGCGAGTTTACGATGCCTACGTTGCTTTTGCAATAGCTTTAAATTTCGTCGAAATCATAACAAATACTGCTAATTTATCGGCGAAATTCACCATCGAGAAATCGCCAGTAGAATTTTAAAGGAAAGTAATAGTTTTGGCAATAGAAAAAACAGCCCACAGTTGCATATTTCGATTTAAAAGATTCGCCTCGAAACACTCCGCAGATTCTCAACTGAATATCGGCGTGTCTAAGCGCAGTATCCATTTAGGCAAGACAGCAAAAACCGCGTTATCAGTGGCGTTAGTAGCCGTCATTTTGGTTTCCTGCTTTGCCTTTTTCCCCCGAGGCGAACAAGCATCGGGAGCCCCAGAAAAAACCGTTGAACCCACAGCAACATCCAACACTACGAACACGCCCACCCCAACATCAACCTACATTAACGTCCCAACACAGGCGCCCGTCAACGGATTTCAGCAAATCATAGATGCATTCAGCGGCAAAGACAGAAGCACCCAAGTAATCACAAACGCCCAAACCATCAACAGCACCGTCTGGAGACAGGTAGCAGCATACTCATGGAACTACTTCCAACCCGGCAAAGGCGTTGATACACGAACAGGCCTCCCAGCCTCCGGCGACACAGTCAGCTTCTTCACGGACTGGGACATAGGAGTATACATACAAGCCATAATCGACGCCCAAACAATCGGTTTAATAGGCAGCGACGGCCCATGGGGCTCCAGCTTCCGCATAGAAAAAGTACTGACCTTTCTAGAAACACGTGAATTAAACTCGGCCAATTACCCATACTGGTTCTACAAAAACGACGGAAGCATATACCACGAGCTATCAGATCAAGCAACCGAAACCTGCAACACCGCAGATACAGGCCGCCTGCTAGTCGCATTAAACAACTTCAAAGCATTCAACTCCACCTTTGCCAGCCGCGTAGACAACTTAGTGTACAACAGCAACGGCAACCGATCAAACTACGCCGTACTGGTGCCCAGCTTCAAAGCCGAAAGCCAAGTATCCACAAGCATCTACGCTTACTACGTCATCTCCGGATTCGCCAGCTTCTGGCCAACCGAACTAAAGGGTGCTCCAGCAAGAATAATAAACAACATCATGTCCGCCCCCTCGGTAAAGACACCAGAAAACGTTACGCTGCCAAACAGTCGCCTCACCGAAGACCCACTATTATGCTCCATCTTCGAAATAAAAAACAACCCCCCACAACTGCTAACACTATCACAGCAAGCCTACTTGGCGCATGAAGCATACTACAACGCAACTAGCCAGTACCGCGCATTCGGCGAAGGCAACACATTCACAGACACATGGGCATACGAATGGATAGTCTACGATGATCGAACATGGGTTGTCAGAGACGGCACCCAAGACTTAGACATGAGCCCAATCGTCTACACTAAAGTCGCCTTCAGCTTCCTAGCCATCTACAACACGACTTTCGCCAAGAACATGGTCACATACATCGAGGACAAGATGGCTAACCCCACTGACGGTTACTCGAATGGAGTAAGCGAGGAAGGCAAGTTGCTTGAAGCCACGGGGCTGCATACGAACGGGCTGATTCTAAGCGCCGCGAGGTACGCAATCCAGAATATCAAATAACTCTTTTTACGTTATTCATATCCGACGCATTATCGGCCGTCCAGCTTAACTTCTCTCCAAAGTGGCAAGGGTTTATAACATAAACAGTCTTTCACTATGGCTTGGCAACTGAGTGGGCAATGATAAAACTAAGAATTGACGTTGACTACCCTTACACTTCAAGGGCTAAAAGCTTCGCAACTGTAGCTCTTCGCCGCAAAAGCACAGGAGGCACAGACTACCTTAGGAACGCATGCATCATCGCACAGATGGTCAACGAATCACAAAAAAATGTAAAAGCCTACTGGTTTTTCACTCCCTACACAGTACCCGACAAGAGATTACTTGATTTACTGAACCCAGAAAAGCACGAAGTCGCACTCCACGTGGTTAACAGACCAAACGAAGAGTGCAAGGCGCTTGAAAAGAAGACAGGTCGAACCGTGAAGTACTACTCAATTCACGGAACAGAAAACAGAATCGCACAACTGATTTGGGGTCGCCACGGCAAATCACAGGTGGTTCCATCAGGCGATTTTCCACTTCAATCATTCCATGACTATACAACCATGAGTTTAGATAGAGAAAGATACCTCAAAGGCTACCAAAAAACCCTCGAAGACGCCCAAGCATGGGCAACCGAAGACGTCGTGTTATCAATCCACCCCGAATGGCTCTTCAAGAGCAACAGCAAAACAAAACGGGGCCCCTACTACGACGTACTAAAGGCTCTTCTCGAAGTCGACCAAGACCTTGACACAGTAAGCACACGAAAAGCACTCTCAGTTAGGATAGCAAGAGACTACCGGGAATACTACAAAAACATCAACCCCTCCCCCCAGTTCCTTCTAAAACTTCAGCTACGAGGCCAAGACATATTCACCTTCATCGAGCGCAAATGGTGCAGCCTAATCCCCAACCAGCCCATCACTTGGGTTAAAACAGACGACAACATCGGGCTACTCGAAATCAAAGACTACCCGACATGGTGGAACGCTATAGGCAAAAAAACCCGCAACATGGTACGCAAAGCCGAAAAAGACGGCGTCATAGTCTCGGTTGTTCCACAAAGCGACAAACTCGCGCAGGGCATATGGAAAATCTACAACGAAACACCCATCAGGCAAGGTCGAGCTTTTCCACATTACGGTGAATCACAGGCGCTCGTCGCCGCTAACATGTACGCCGAGAAGAACAGCACATTTATCGCTGGCTACATAGGCGACGAACTCGCAGGCTTCATACAGATACTGCACGGCGACGACATAGCCATATTATCAAACATTCTGTCTATGCAGAAGCACTGGGATAAATCCGTCAACAACGCCCTACTAGCTAAAGCCGTGGAAGTATGCGCACTGAAGGGTGAACGCTGGCTAATGTATGGGCGAATCGGAAATCATCCCTCGCTGGACAAATTCAAAGAAAACAATGGCTTCGTAAAGTACCCGGTAACACGCTACTACATACCCATAACTGGCAAGGGTCGACTGGCAATCAAGCTTGGTTTGCACAGGGAACTTAAAGACGCGTTGCCCGACAGGGTCAAGTATCCGCTTCTGCCGCTGGTGAACTGGATTAGCCGAACAAAAGTAAAAACAAAATTAGCCTTAAGAAAACCTAAAGCTTATACTTGATTAACAAGTTAAAAATTGCACCATCAGTGATAACTTATTTCACAACTTTTTATAGGTAAAGCTTAAATGAAAAACCAGTTTAGTGCTACTGCCACCATAGGATGAAGCTGCTTTTGATTTTGCAGCCAACCGAATCTAAGTGGAAGAGAAGCACTTGGCAAACATCAAAAACAAAGAATCCGCGGACTCGCACCCAAAGAAACACCCCTTTAATCAAACTGGGCACTTGAAAATAACAAAGAAAGCCATTCTTTCGGCATCACTGATAATCATGGTTTCTGTGGCGTTCTTCGCTCTTTTTCCAAGGGGTAACCACGCATCCACTTTAGGCGGCGACAATGAACCTGCACCCACAACAAAAAGCACCCCCACCCCAACAGTCACTCAAAGTCCAGCCGCACAAAAACCGTTCACGCCAACAGTAAACCCCACTAAACCTAATCCGACACCGACACATAACCAACCGAAAGATACTAGCCATATGGTGGTGACACAGGCCAATCCAGTAAACGCTGATACATGGAGAGCAGTTGCAAAATACGCGTGGAACCACTTTGCTCCAGACATAGGGGTTGATACAAGAACTGGATTGCCCGGATCAAGCGGTTCGGTAAATGCATTTACAGACTGGGATCTGGGCGTATATATCCAAGCAGTAATCGATGCACAGACCCTTGGCTTAATCGATAGCGCTGATGAGTGGGGATCAAGCGCACGTATAGAAAAAGTAATGACTTTCCTAGAAACAAGAGAACTCAACGCCTCCACAGGCTACCCCTTCTGGTTCTATACCAATGATGGCACTAACTACCATGAAAACTCGGACAAAGCTATAGGCATCGTTGACTTAGCAGACACAGGCCGCCTGCTAATTGCGTTGAACAACCTGAAAACATACAACACAAGCCTCGCCAGTCGCATCGACAACTTGGTATACAATACATACGGCAACCGATCAAACTATGCGGCATTCATCCCACTCTTAAAGGCGGAAGCGCAGATATCAAATAGCATTTATTCATACTACTGCATTTCTGGTTTCGCAGGTTTCTGGCCAAACGACCTCTCAAATGCACCCGCCGCCATCCTCAACAACATTTTCGCCTCAGGCAACGTCTCCTATGGAAACGTAACCCTGCCCAGAGCCAAGCTAACAGCAGAACCGCTTTACTGCGCTATCTTCGAGATAGAAAACAACCCTGCCCAATTATACACAATAGCGCAGCAAGTTTACAACGCCCACGAAGCATACTTTAACAATACAGGTCAGTACCGCGCGTTCAGTGAGGGGCTTACGCTAACTTGTGATTGGGTGTATGAATGGGTAGTATATGACGATCAAGTATGGGCTGTGAAAATCAACAGTGACGATTCAGATATGACGCCAATTATCTATACTAAGACAGCCTTCAGTTTCCTAGCATTATACAATACTACTTTCGCAAGGAACATGGTTAGTTATCTTGAAAACCAGCTAGAAGTACCTACATTGGGTTACTACAGCGGGATAGACGAAAGCGAGATCAGGTTACCTAACACAGGTCTGCATACGAACGGCGTGATTTTAGCAGCTGCAAGGTACGCTTATCAACACGCTCAGTAGCCGTTTGTGTCCAAGAGAAATCTTGATTAGCTCAAGAGAAGAATAAATCCAGTACTGGCTGTTCAGTTATGGCGAAGTTCCTAGTTGTTCACCCTAACCTCGACATCTACGGCGGAGGCGAACGCGTCTGCCACCATATCATCAAATCCCTCGTCGCGCACGACCAGCAGGTTGAGTTATTAGCGTTCGATTTTGATCAGAAGAGTTATGCCGATTTTATGGGGGAGAAGCTGCCCGACGAAGTCCACGTGCACATGCTGGGAAAGAGGGAGAATATCGAGGCTGAACCGCCGCTGTCTATGTACAAGCGCCGACGAAACATCATACGGCTGCTCAACAAATTCAAGGAGACAGCGGAGTATGATTATACTTTCAGCACGCAAACCCTCTCAGCCTTCGAAACAACCCTGTTTGGTAAGGCTAAGAAGAACATTGCATACGTGCACTTCCCAGAAATCCCCTACGTTTATGAGCACTCCAAGTGCACTAAACGCCTCTACCATTGGCTCTATAAATCGCTGCTTGAACGCCACATCGGCGAATTGGATCTTGTGTTTGTTAACAGCAACTATACAAAGAATATGACTCAGAAGTACTGGAGCAAATACGGCGTAATAGACCCTGTTGTGGCGTATCCGCCTGTGGAAGAGCAGTTCTGGTCAAATAGGCCGCTTAACGAGCGCATCAACCGCTTGGTCTATGTTGGGCGATTCATCCCTCAGAAGCGGCATGAAATCCTCAAGCAACTGGCAGAGGCGTATCCTAAGCTTCAGTTTGTCAGCGCTGGTTTACTGAGAGACAGCGAGCAGTCATGGTTCGAGGGTTTCCAGAGAGACCTACCCGCAAACTATAAACTAAAACCAAATCTCCACGAAGCAGAACTCGTTAAGCTACTCCAAGACTCCACCATCTACTGCCATCTCATGGAGGGAGAGCACTTTGGTATTGCACCGATGGAGGCGCTGGCAGCTGGATGCATAACATTGGTGCATAACAGCGGCGGAGCAGGCGACTTCATCCCTGAAGACTACCGCTGGAACACAGTTGAAGACCTTAAAGAGAAAATTGCTAAAGTATCCGACACCGCATGTTTCTCATCTGAGTGGAGTCGCAAGCGGATGGTTCTGCAGAGTAAAATCTCGGTGCTGAAACCGCGCAGTTTCGAGGATCAGATCTGGGATAACGTAGAGAAATTGATGGAGCACACTTAGCTTTGTCTAAACCCGACTTGGTTACGGTTGTCATTGTAAGCTGGAACGGCAAAGAACTGTTGCACAAGTGCCTAACCACATTCTACCAGAACACAACCAACATAGACTGCGGGGTTGTAGTGGTGGATAATGCCAGCAGAGACGGCACTGTTGAGATGCTTCAAACTGAGTATCCAAGCGTCCACGTGATTAGGAACACCCGAAACGAGGGATTCTCAATCGCCAACAATAAGGGCATCCGCTATGCGCTTGCCAAGGGCTCGAAGTATGTCTTACTGCTAAACAACGACGTTGAAGTGACGGATTCAAATTGGCTGCAAAAGTTAATTGCTGTCATGGAATCCGACAGTAAAACGGGAGTTGTCGGCTGCAAACTGCGTTATCCCGACGGGAGGATTCAGCATGCCGGCGGAGTTGTTGCACTCAGGGTTCCATATAACCGTGGAGAAGAGCAGAAAGACCATGGGCAATACGATAAAGTGGAGTTCATGGATTTCGTAACTGGCGCCGTGCTGCTGATTCGCTCAGACGTTATCCGACAGATAGGGCTGCTTGATGATGGTTTTTCGCCGCTCTACTGTGAAGACACAGACTGGTGCCTTAGAGCTAAACTTTACGGGTACAAAGTAGCTTACACACCAGACCCGACACTTATCCATCACTGCGGTTCAAGCAGCAGCAAACTGGGCAAAGAGAAGCGGGCTTTTCTGTTCAAGAGGAGCTTCGTGCGGTTCTATCTGCTGAACTATCAAGTTAAAGACATTCTCAAACGTGTGGCGCTGTACGAATCTAGAGAAGTAATTCGCTGCTTTGTTGTCCGCGGGCGAGGCTTGCCGCTTGCTTTGCGGTCTGATACTGCAAGTAGGCTACAGGTTTTTGCCAATGCGTGGTTGCCGAGTCTGCGCAACCTAAAAGAAATAACTGCATTGAGACAGCAACGATTCAGGTTCGGTAATAAAGTACAGTTGCATTAAAGTAGCAGCTTAATTAGGAAATCCATCAGTTCTGCTTTTGTCCTGAAACCTCGGAAGATAGCTTTGCCGGTGGTGTAGAGCCTAAAAGAAACACCCTCATAGGTCATCTCATGGATTACGCCAGCGATCGTGTTTTTCTCTGTGGCTTTCTTTAATATGTTCGCGATTGCTTCATCTTTCTTTTCGTACCTAAAGTAAACGATGACGTCACTTTCGGCGCCGCAGGTGCCCTCAATCCGGGAAACGTAATCCGTTACGGTTGACATTAGAGTTTGTCAAGCTCCGTCAGGATTTCTACGAATCGGTCTATTTCTTCTTTTGTGTTGTAGATGTAGAAGCTTGCTCGGGCTGAGGACGTTAACTTGAACAGTTCATGCAGTGGCTGAGCGCAGTGGTAACCGCTCCTAAGCATTATGCCGTAGTTGTCGAAGAACAATGCAGTGTCGTGGCTGGACATGCCTTTAACGGCGAAGGGTATTATGCCGCATTTCTTTGAAATATCAGATGGTCCGTAGACGGTTACTTTCTGCAGGTGTTTCATGCGCTCTGCTGCGTACTCTGTTAGTTCTTTCTCGTGGCTGAACACATTATCCATGCCTACGGCTTCGAGATATTTGATGGCTGCGCGTAAGCCGACGGAGCCGCTGATGTCAGGAGTCCCCGCTTCGAACTTGTAAGGTAACTCGTTGTAGGATATGTTACAGTTGCCGTTCTTTACTGAGACCTCATAGATCATTTCGCCGCCGCCCTGAAACGGAGGCATTTTTTCTAGAAGCTCTTCTTTGCCGTATAATGCGCCGATGCCTGTTGGACCGAGCATCTTGTGGCCTGAAAAAGCTAAGAAGTCCACGTCGAGGTCTTTGACGTCGATTTTCATATGCGGAACAGACTGCGCTCCGTCGACGAGCATAAGTGCTCCGCTGTCGTGGGCTGCTTTGCATATGCGTTTAACATCGTTTATCACGCCTGTGACGTTTGAAACGTGGCTTAAGCAACAGATTTTTGTGTTCTTAGATATTTTACTCTCATAATCCTCATAGTCGAGGGTACCGTCGGCATTGACTTTGGCGTATTTGATTGTGGCGCCTTTGGTTTTAGCGATGAGTTCCCAGGGGACAATGTTGCTGTGGTGCTCCATCATCGACACAAGGACTTCGTCGCCTCTTGTTAGGTTCTGCATGCCCCAACTGTAGGCGACTAGGTTGATGGCCTCGGTTGTGCCCCTTGTAAAAATGAGTTCGCGGGGTGATTTGGCGTTTATGAATTCAACTGCGCATTCACGGCCTCGCTCGTAGAGGTCAGTTGCTTCCGCACTTAATGTGTGGACGCCGCGGTGTACGTTAGCGTTATGGTTCATGTAGTAGTCTGTTATGGCTTCTATGACTTGGCGTGGCTTCTGGGTTGTCGCTGCGTTGTCAAAGTAGATGAGGGGGTAGCCGTTGATCTTTCTCTGCAGAATGGGGAAGTCTTGGCGCAGATTTTGCGTTGATGTTATTGTTTTTCTGCCTCAGGTTTTTGCTGCTTTGAGAGTGTTTTAGCTAATTCTTCCTCTTCGAGTGCCTGTTTCTCTTCGAATGTAAGTTCCTTGGATAACCAGTTTGGTAATTCGGGGCCTTTTTGAGTGAAGTATTGGCGTATCGCGCGTTTTAGTGCTCCGACAGCTAACACGCCGCAGTGGAATTTCACACTGGGTAAGCCGCCGATTTCCTCAGTGACTTTCTTCCAAGTGATATCGTTCCAAGCGGTTTCAAGCGTTAAGTTTTTTATCATTTCTGTGACTATGCTGCTGGTTGCGATGTTAGCTGCGCAGCCGTAGCTTTCAAACTGGGCTTTCTCTATAACTTGTGTTTGTTCGTTGATTTTGAGGTAGAAGGTTATCATGTCTCCACAGGCGGGGTTGCCCGCTACGGCGACCACGTTTGCATCTTCCATTTTGCCTAGGTTTTTGGGGTTACGGAACAAATCCATAACTTTAGGGTTATAAGGTAACGGTATACGTGACATGTTTAGTGCACTCCTGTTGAGCCAACTATCCCTCTTAAACGGTTCACTGCTGCTGGTAGAACACTAAGAACGTAATTTATATCGTCTTCTGTATGGCTGCGTGTGACCTTCATAAGTATGCTCCCGTGGGCTTCCTCGAAGATGCGCCCGATAGCGATTAGGACGTGGCTTGGCTGCAGTAAGCGTCGGCTGCATGCGCTTCCGCTGGATACGTAAACGCCTTTTAAGCTGAGTTCGATGGTTATGGCTTCGCCTTCGGCGCGCAGGATGCTAATGTTGGCGTTGTCTGGGCTACGCCTGTCGCCCTTAGGCCCGTTAAAGCGCAAATCGGTTAACTCGGCAAATACTCCGTCCACCAGTTTATCGCGTAGCATCCGCATCTTAGCGACGTTTGCGTCGAAGTTCGTAAATGCCAGCTCTGAGGCTTTTGTGAAGCCGACGATTAGCGGTGTGTTCTCTATACCCGGCCAGAGTCTCTGTGTACCGATTGGTCCCTCAATAATGCGTTCAAGGTTTACGCCTTCTTTTAGGTACATAGCGCCGACTCCGCGGGGGCCCTGTATCTTGTAGCTGCTCACAGTCGCCAAATCCACACCAAGACTGCGCACATTAAGGGGTATTCTACCGTATGCGTCTGTAGCGTCTGTGTGGAAAAGCGTACTGGGATTTCTGGCTTTAACGATGTCTACTGCTTCCTTGATAGGCTGAACTGTACCGACTTCGCTGTTTACGCTGTGAATGCTAACTAATGCGGTGTCACTGTCGACAGCTTCCTTGAGTACCTCGAGGTTAACGAAGCCATCTTGGTCCACTGGGATTTTCTGTGTGACAAAACCATATTTACCCATCATCTCAGCGACTTGGAGCACGTTAATGGGTTCAATTTCGGATATTATGATTTTTTTAGCTTTACCCTTCTGTAAAAAGCAGCTGCCCATTATAGCCAGGTTGTTGGCTTCTGTTTCGCCTGGGGTAAACGTGATTTCCTCTTGGTTCTTAGCGCCGAGGTAGGTACTGATTTTCTGGAAGCAGCCCATAAGTGTTTCGAATGCTTCCCAACCTGGTTTATGGGTTAGGGTGGGGTTGGCGTAGGCTTTTTTATTCCAGTAGGGAAGCATGGCATCTACGACTTCCTGCGGTACAATGCTGCTGTTTTCGTTGTCGAGGTATACCTCGTGAGTTATACCTTCATGTAATTTGAGAAGTTCCTTTACGTTTTCAACCATACAGTATCCTACCATAAATTTCCAGACAGATAACTCGTCACATCAGCCTATGGGGGTGCTACTAAAAAAACCT
>CAYPGY010000065.1:0-13126 GCA_964410435.1 uncultured Candidatus Bathyarchaeia archaeon | reverse complement strand
TAATCTACTTTTTCAAGCAAGGGCGCGCTACTTAAAATTTTCCTTAAAAAAGTAATTATAAAATATCTAATGAAAATTAAAAAAGTTATAAGAAATTTAGGCTGCTTCTTTAACCAAGCCCTCAACCGCTTGGTCTGGAAGCATCTCGAACTTTTTAGTTGCTGTAGGAATGACTGCAACTTTGAGTCTTGTAGGTAACTGTCTGGCCTGCAACGCCTTAACGAGACATTTTACTGCAAGCGCCTTGGCCTCATCAAGTGATAGGTCTGCACGGTACTGTTCTTTGAGGATAGCTAGAACAGTTTCACGTCCTGCGCCGATTGCTGTTGCTTTGTGCCCTCGGTATGTTCCGCTTGGGTGAGTGTCAAATATGTGTGGACCTGTACTGTCTACACCGCCGAAGAGAATTGATACGCCGTATGGTCTTCCGCCGCCATGCTGAGTGTAGGTTTGCTGGATGTTACAGATTTTTTCAGTGGCAACCTCTATGTCGATTGGTTCGTCATAGGTCAGTTTGTTGCTCTGCGCATCCATACGTGCCTGATCGATTAAGACTCTTGCGTCTGAACTTAAGCCTACGATGGCTGCGCCGAAGTGGTTGTCAACGCGGAAAATTTTCCATGAATCCCTTGCGTCTTCAAGTGGCTCGATGTTCTCCTCCGCTGCAAGTACAACGCCTTCTTTGCATTCGATGCCTATGACGGTTGCTCCTCGATTTACCAGCTCCATTGCGTATTCTACTTGGAAGAGTCTTCCGTCTGGTGAGAAAACTGTGATTGTATGATCGTATGCTCCGGGTTGCCTAAACACTGACATTATGTAACCTCAATTTACGTGAACTAACAATCTTACTGTTTCCGCGGCTCATATAAGGATACAGTATATTTCTTTTTAACCGCTTAATTGAAAACAGGAAAAACAGCGGTAGACTACAATAAATCTGCGTTTTAGACGCTAATGTTAAATACCCTAAGTGTTCATGCGGGAAATCGCTTGGCGATATAGCGCCTTCCCACACTGTTTTAGGTATTTCTTAAAAAAATTCTTTTATATCCTAAACACGTGACCCCCGTAGGAGTAAAAAAGGTTTGAAGCGATCGCTTGTATTTGCCGTAATTGTTATAGCAATAATTGCAACTATAACTGCCAACTTATTCTACCAAAACCAGACAACAAAGCTAATCCTGGAGTCGGTTACAATCGGGCATGTGCCCGTGGAATCCTTCGCGCTCCTGTATGTAGCTCAAAATCAGGGATACTTTACACAACACGGCCTAAACGTAACAATCGCCGATTACGCAACGGGCACAGATGCAGTCAAAGCCTTAATCGCAGGCTCAGTGGATATAGCTGGCTCATCCGAATATGTCATCGCATACAACGCTTTAGAACGTCAAAACATCAGCATAATTGGCTCTCTTGGAGAAGCACAGATCGTTGATTTAATCGCAGGTAACCACTCGGGGATAATACAGCCCCGTGATTTAGCGGGTAAAACTGTCGCTGTTCCGAAAAGCACCGTGGGCGAATTCGACCTTGGTTTATTCCTAAAACATAACGGCCTCTCATTATCCGACATTATACTTGTTTATTGTCCACCGGGTCAATTAGCAGACGCCGTTAGCAATGGCACTGTAGACGCTGTTGTAGCTTGGCAATTATACAGTGAACAAGTAAAAATAGCATTAAGCGACGGCTACGTATCTTGGCCGCTGCAAACCACAGCGCCATTCTCCAGTGTACTTAGCTGCAATAACGACTGGTTAAGCAGCCACACCGAAACCGCCGAAAAGGTGCTCGCTGCGCTTTCAGACGCGCAAGAATACATTCAAATTCACCCGGAGGAAACACAGCAAATAATCAAAGCACGCTTCAACTACACCGACGCCTACATAGCATCGGTTTGGTCAAGAAACAACTGTACCCTAACATTAACTGCGACGCTTCAGAATGTAATGACCGATGAAGCCGCATGGATGATTGAAAATAACTTTACTGCACAAAGCAGCATGCCAACAATTGGAGATTTCATTTATACTGAAATTTTAAAATCTGTGAAGCCCGAAGCAGTCACTATACCATAAACACAATTTTTCTACAAAGAATAATGCGTTAGTTACTGGGTGTGTTAAGTTTGTTTAAGAAGTATGTCCAGAGTACTAAACCGATTGTACTGGCAGCTATCATTGGAATATACACTTGATACACAGCCATGTAGGCTGACTCGAAGGGCACAAACACGAAAACAAGTCCCATAGCAAACGACTCCAAAACAAGCCCCAGCACCGCTGCTTTTAGCAGGTAATATTTCCCAGTTACTTTTTTACTGACTAAGCCTGCTATTAAGCCCACGAGTATAGTTGCTAATCCGCATGGGATCATTGTTATGCCTCCTACGCTGAATCTGTGGATTCCGCCAATCAACCCCGCAATTAATCCCCCCACGGGTCCGCCTGCAACGCCCGCCATCATGGCTCCGAGTTCCCGCACATTAGGGATTGTGCCGTCAGCAAGCTTAACCGCCATAAGCGTTCCATAAGCAGAGAGTAAACCGAAAACTACGCCGATTACTATCTTTGGGAGCCAACGATTCTTGCCTGCTAGTTTCTTTTTGTTGAAAGCGACGGTGAGGTAGGCGATGATTATTATAAGTGATGCCGTGCCGAGTAAAGATAGCGTGTTAGTTACTGTTGAAGCCAATTCAACCATATTTCGGTCGAACAATAAATTGCGGCAGCTTATTAAAAGCGTTTACTTTCTTAATCTATGAATATCTGATTAATATCGACCTTACAGGTTCAAATCGGCGGCTTCAACTGTTCTTCTAAGCAGCCTCGAGCGCGTCTCGGTATGCACACGCTTATCCGTCGCTGGTAACTCCATATCATCCGCCGTCAAATCCAGAATTTTTCCAATTAAAACCTGTACCGCTTTAACAAGTTCGGCTCTTTCGACTTTACCATCTTCGCTGAAACCGCTGCAGGCTTCACAGAACGGAAAATTCGGCGCCAACTCAACAGTGTTATTCTCGTAGTCGTAATCCACGATTGTGAACGGCTCAAGCCTGCAAACTGCGGGTCGAACATCGTAGATCTGGCATTTATTGTCTTTAGTGAGAAACCAGCAGCTGTCATCTTCTTTGCGTTTTATCCACTGTATGCCCGTTTCGTCTGGTTCCTCCAGAAAATCTTTGAACCCTTTATCTTCTATTCGTTTTTGCTCTATGAGGTCCACGTCTGGCGGCTGCATGCGGCAGCAGACACCACAGTTTTTACAGGAAAACCCTACGTTTTTGGGTAAGTTTAGTTTTGGAGTGTTCAAGGTAGCTTATAGAAGCCTAAGTGTTACTTAATTTAGGTATCTTTTCTGAAGTACTGTTCTGACCCTTTATGCAGATTGCTACGTGTGATTTATAGAAAGCGTGTCCTGATAGAGTGTCTAATGCTTTTTGCGGCACCAGTTCCGCTGATGCAGAGTTAACGCGTATTGACTTGTAAACCAGCAGGTGCATGATGGGCAAAGATATACGCGGCTGTGGCACGCCTGTTCTTTCGGTTTTTCTTCTTTTTTGTTTTTTAGGCTAAGCATAGAGGTCAAAGCTTGTTTATTCAATACGATTAATAATGATTATGAATTAGTAAAATGGATAAAAACCAAAAATGTTCTATGAACGCCGTGACTGGCGTATTTTCTGGTGACTTTATGGGTGTTGGTTTGTAATGCTTTTTAGGTGCTTCTGCGTTTGAAGCATACAGAGTGTAAAGTTTGAGTCAATCTGAATACGCAACTAGCAAAGTCCGCAACCAGAAACGCTTAGTCGGCATAGTCGCCATCGTTCTAATCACTGTCTTCTTCATCTTATCCTTCACGGGTTACATTCCATTCCTCATTATGCTCATCCTTGACGTCATCGTCTGGGGTATAGCTAACCTTGTGCTTAGAAGAATAGGCCGAGTGCCCCTCTAGCGGCAAGCCGATAACAACGGTAATATTGCACTTCTGCTTGGTTGAACAGCAGGTGCCACTCAGTTGAGCAGTAACCCACCTAAAAGACACGCCGCAATCTCATTCACCATAGCAGTAGCAGCAGCTATAATGATTTTCATCCCCGAATCAGTAGGCATTGATGGCTTCGACGGCGGATTTGCAATATCCTTTATCAGCATAATTGTTGCATTCACCTTCGGAATCGTTGGCTTGATTTTCTTAGGTTGGGCTTCTAAGGTTTCAAGGATTCAACGTGGCGAAGGCATACTTGCACATTGGGTTTACTCGCCTGAATTCTGGGCTGCATATACAGAGGAAGAGCATCGGGAAGACTACTCTGAGAAGAAAGGCCTTTTTCTGATTGTAACAGCGTTTGCCTTGTTTTTCGGCGTACTTTTTTGGGTGTTTGATGAGGAAGCAGGCTTCTTTGTGTTTTTGGTTATGTTGGGTTTGATTGGTATCTGTTTTGTTGCTTGGCAGTACGCTGTGTGGAGTAACTACCGAAGTAATCGTTCATCGGGCGTAAAGGAGGTTTTTATCACTCGAGAAGCCGTGTTTATGAATAACAGGTTGACTACTTGGAAAACCGTTTTCACCCATATTGATGAGGTATCTTATGAGGAGAACCGGCGGGTTCCTGTTCTCGTATTCGAGTATACTCAATACACGGGTAGAGCTGGACCGCAGAAGTACAGTTTGCGTGTTCCGGTACCGCCCGGCGAGGAACTGGCTGCACGCTACGTAATAGACCAAATTAACTCACATAACTAGTAACTCTTTAATCAACCCCCTGAAAGGTTGCTACAGCCAGAAACAACAAAATCTTATAAGCAATCCCCACAGAATACAGATTGCAGGTAGGATGGATAATGACGGAGATTCTATGTCTCTTACCCAAGCCTACAATGGCGATAGAATGCCTCTGCTTCGACCAAAAAATCTGTGACGTCCACATTGACGACGGCGGAAACCTAGTTTGCCGGTACGGAAGCAACGAGGGCGTAGTTGACGGGATAGCTAAAGTGATTTGCCCTCTGGAGATCGAAAGCGAGCGTAAGAAGTGGGAAAAATTCCTAAATGAAGAAACAAACGCCACATCGTAAAATATCTTCAAGTGTCGCCTTAAGGCTCAAGGGAAACAGCGAAAAAATAGGCGGAGCCTTAAATTTTTCTCAATAACCTTTTTTAACTCATGTAGCCGCAGCTTGGATCTAAAATGACTCATCACTATCTTTCTGACTTTTTGCTTTTGCTGCACATAAAGTTTTAGCGAACTCTATTTCTGATATTTAGGGTTCTTTGATTCTTTAATCCAGAACTCCGGGTCGTCAACGTTGATTACTTGTACTTGAACGACGTTTGCGGGGTCAGTCATGATTTTCCGTAGCCGCGCCGGCAGATTAGGGTTTGAGAGCAGCAGCATACGTGAAGCTTCAAGGGCCTCCGCGATTTTTTCGGTTCGCCTGTCTGGGTAACCGTTGTAGCGTATGCTTTTGCCTTCCATGATTGCTTTGTCGAAGTCGGCTTTGCTACATTGGATTGATTTGTCTCCTTCGCGGATGAACCAGAAGGGGCCTGTGGGGTTCTTTGGCATAAATATCCGCTTGATAGACTCTGTTTTTAATTTATATAGGTATCGTGGCTAGCGGCTCAGTACACTAATGCATTTCCAGTCACTCTGAACAGTGTTCAGTTGTATTGTGCAATTGTCTTCATCGACGCCACACAATAGTGGCGAAGCGATGTTTAAAAACTGGCGCCTCAGAATTTGTTAACTGTAATCATCTCTGGAAACCGAATTCCAGTTCATACTAACGTGTAATTCGTCATCGGCATGCATCTAATAATAGATGTAGGATAAAAACAGGAACTGCCCCGCTACGGCAGTACCAGCCTGTAACTGTTGATTATGTCCACTTCTACGGTGGCGTTGTTGATTATGCAGTCGAGCAGGTGACCGCCCGCGGTTCTGTCGTCGGTGATTAAGTGCAGGTGGTAGCCTGCGTAGTCGACGCCGTCCATGCTGGCTGGAAACCAGAAGCCAACCGCCGTCCCCGAAAACTGAGACATGTTGAAGATCGCTTGCGTTTTCAGTGCCTCGGTAATGTTCTGGTAGGGCTCCACTTGTTTCTGTGGGCTTCGTGTCAGCGCATAATCGTAGGAGCCGCTAACTTTGATAGCGTAGATAACATCTCCTGATGTGCCTAATTGTTCGTCGAGGTAGCTTTTCAGTTGGGTGTAGTTGAGGTCTGAAACGGTGTATGTTCTGTCTGCTTCGAAGTAGGTTACTGTAGCGTATGGCGCTGTCTGTGTCGGTTCGACTTTTATTGGGGGGCGGTTGCTTGGGATATGGTAGAATTCGCCGTTTAGTGCTATCATTTCGCCGTCTAAGCCGTCTAAGGTGCCGATTCCGAAGTCTCCGTGCTTCTCGAGTTCGCTGTAGGGCATTACGCCTGCGTATTTTCCTGTTGAGAAGGTGTTAAATGCTGCTAACTGAAACAGCGTATCCTTATCATTAGGTGTGGTTGAATCAGTTTGGTACTGTATCCCAATAAGGACTGCGCTGCATGCGATAACTATGATTAATGTTGAAGTTATCAGGATTTTGGTTTTTAAAGTCATTATCGTTTCCTTAGCAAGCACAGTATGCTTTGACGAGTAAAAGGTTTTCCAAATTACCCGAGGGGGTAATCTGGTTTGGGTTAAAGATAAAAAATGAATGTGAAAGAGTCGAATAGGAGGTGGCTAATTTAGCTTTTTTGTGTTTTGCTGCCTTTTGCTTTTTTAGCTTTTCTCTTTTCGTCTTTCTCTTTTTTTGTTAGAGGTTTACTTTGTTTGCTAGGCATAGCTATTCATCTAGACATGTTTTATACTGGCTATGCTTTAATATCTTTCGAAAGATACAGCCAACCGAGCGGTGTCTAAGCGTATTCTCTGAAGGTGTGGCCGCATTTTGTACATCGCATAAATTGAGTCATAGCTTCGTCGCCGCCACGTGTCTGAACCATCCAAACGAAGACTTCATCGTTTCCGCATTTCTCGCATATCTTCTTGATTCTAGACATCGTGTTGACTTCATCTTCTTGTCCGACAACAGTCATGAACACTTTAGGTTTAGGCTGGAGTACTGCGCCGGTGGTTGCTCTCTTATCTGTTGGCTGCTTGGTGTAGCCGCATTTTGCGCAGGATAGAACGAAGTTGTTCCCTTCGCCGGTTTTTTTGGGTTCAAGTCGTGAACCGCATGTGGGACAAAATTCCAAGTGACAGAATCCCTCTCTTTATTCTTTCATAGTGTAAATTGATAAGATATAAGGATTATTTTCTCAGAATCCATGGATTCTGGGTGAAAGCATCACTATCCTTAAAATTACCCTTTAGATGCACTAACACAGGTGGCTTTATTTGTCTAAAGAAAAACCTGATTTAAGCGAGTGGCAAACAAAGAAGCATGCGTTAAGGTACCTGTCTAGAGCTCATAAACTGCCGCATAGAGCTGAAGGTGAATCTGTGTTACTGGATCAGTTACCGCAAGGCGTCCAGCGTGTTCTAGATTTGGGTACTGGCGATGGAAGATTGCTCTCCCTTGTACTGGAAAGATGCTCTTCAGTTAAGGAAGCTGTAGCATTGGATTTCTCTGAGCCCATGCTTGCCAAGGCTTTAAGCAGGTTTCAAGTCGATAAACGCGTTAAAATAGTGAAGCATGATTTCAGCCAGCCACTGCCAGAAGAGCTGGGCTCCTTCGATGCCATAGTCTCCAGCCTCGCAATTCACCATTTGACTGACGAAAGAAAGCGGCAACTCTACACTGAAATATTTAGACATCTAAACAGATTTGGTGTTTTCTGCAATTTCGAACACGTATCCTCGCCCACTGAAAATCTGCACCGAAAATTCTTTTTTGCAATTGGGCAACTTCCTGAAAAAGAAGATCCTTCAAACAAACTGCTGGATGTAGAGACGCAGCTTAAGTGGCTTAGGGAGATCGGTTTTATAGATGTTGACTGCTACTGGAAGTGGCTTGAAATCGCGGTTCTTGTAGGCTTTAAGCCTTAACTTTTTTGCTTGCATAGCTTTCAAGCGATAGATCGAAACAATTAATAATATCTTACTCAGAAATGGAGTATCATAGGAGTTTTGGACTAAAATGGTAGTAACAGATCAAATAAACTGGAACAATTGGATCTACCGCTTAATTGCTTACATTATCGACAGCATAATCATCGGAATCCCCGCTTACATCATATACTGGCTGCTGCTCTTACCACTCGCCACAACCACTGTAAACTATGGCTATGGTTACTCTGTCGCGGTAACTGCTTGGTGGGCAAGTCTACTCATACCATTAGTATTAGGTGTCCTGCAACTGTTTTACTTCGTTTTCATGGATTCTAATTCAGGCGGAACATTCGGTAAACGCATACTAAAATTGCAAGTTCAATCAGTAAATGGTGGCAAACTGAGTATCAACCAAGCATTCATCAGAAACATAAGCAAAATCTATGGATTAATCCTATTGCTCGATTGGCTTATCGGCATCATATCACAAGGCAATAAACAGCAGAAATTCCTTGACCGCGCCGCAAACGCTATAGTCCTCGAAAGAGGCCAACCCTTCATATCCGCACAACCAGATTATCCTCCTCCGCCTCCACCGCCAGCATAAAAATAGCTCTTTCTCTTTCTTTTTCTTTTTTAGCTAAAATTCAGCATGCAGCGTTAACGAATTTTTGCTCAAAAAGGGTAGGGGTATAACGCTTAAATTACTTTAGCTTTTCAAGCCATTTTGTGAAGTCCTCTTCTTTTAGCCCTCTGCCCAGTTTAGCGTCGAGACGATTGCTTACTTTTGCGTTTTCAAATAGGATTATTGTTGGAACCGCGGCGATTTCGTAGTTATCCCAAAGAGGGTTATCGTAATCGTCGAGCAGCACATGAATCACGTGGTCAAGTTTAAGCGCCTTGATTTCTTCGTCGAAGACTTTAACGAAACGCATACAGAATGGGCACCATGTTGCGTAAAAAAGCGCCATTACTTTACTTGATTTAGAGAGTTCTGCGTCTAGCTCTTGTTTGGTGTAGATTTCAGTCATCAGAATCCTCACATTTATTCGGCTTCTGCGTTTCATAAACTTGCCGATGCCTGCAACCACGTGCCTAAAATAACTTGACGTTAACTGTAATGCTAAGATGAAACCAAAAGGTTATCGCCGCGGCTACCCTGTCGCGGTTCTCATAGGCGTTGAAGCAGACCACGCGGCTTTATGGCAGATTTATAGCCAAGTCGCCAAACCACAACAGAATATCCAGCTAAACGGGGATAGGCGAGACCAGAAAGCCCTCTACAACTTTCATGAGGCAATAATAAACGCTCTTAGGCCCACATTCAAAGAAGGCGTCAAAAGCCTCATAATCGCTTCGCCGCCGAGGACAAGTTACGCCGCTGACTTGCAGGGCCACATAGCGGGTCATCACAACTGGTTAACCCAAGGTGCAAACAAAGCAACAATCGCGCTTATGGCGGGGTCGGCGAATAATTCTGCTGGGGTTTCGGCTTTAACAAAGAAACCCGAGTTTAAGCAGCTAATCGAGGAAAATGCCGCTCAGGAAACAGAAAATCTCTTGGAACTATTGGAGAAGCGCCTAAACGACAACCTTATTGTTTTCTCGCATGAAGAAGCAGAAAACCTGATTCTTTCATTTCAGCCGCCGGGCAAGCATCAACCCGAGTACCTGCTCTTAACAAACGAATACCTGACGAGTTGCCGCCAGAAAAACCGCGTTCACAGATTAATGCAGATCGCGCAAAACAAGAAAATAAAAACCCGCGTCATCAACGCCGAATCTAGTGCTGGTGCGAGGTTAACCCAGCTTGGTGGTCTTGTCTGCTTAATTAGGCGTGCTTAGAAAAAGTTTTCGCGTTTCAAATCTGCAGTGGAGATTTTGCCAGTATGTAGCGATGTAGCGATAAGGGCGCCTGTAAGGCCGAGTCTTCGTAGTGTATCTAAATCGTTTATGTCTCGGACGCCGCCGCCAACGTAGACATCCATGTCTGTTTGGGCGATTGCTTCTTTGAGGAACGCTAAATCTACGCCTTCTCCGCTGCCTACACGTGATAGGTCTAAAACGATGACCTGCGTTGTGCCTAAAGCTTTGAATTCCTTTAGTAGCTGCATGGGTTCGGTGGGTCCGTTGAAGTCCGGCTGGGTTAGTACATTGCCGCCTTTCAAATCCAAGCTGATTACCACGTGATCGCTGCCGAAGTGCTGGAGCGCTTGTGCCACAAATGTTTTGCTCCTGAGGGTCTCGGTTCCAACGACAAGCTTCCCCACGCCGCTTTTCATTAACCTCTGGGCACGCTCCAGTCCTGTCACGCCTGCGTCAACGAGCAGGTTAAGCGCGGTTTTTTCGGCTATTTGCCTGATTTGGCTAAAGTCGTCTCGGCAGTCGATTATTGCATCAAGGTCAGCGACGTAGAGCATGCTATATCCCAGTTTCTTGAATGTTTCCGCGACATCTACGGGGTCTATGGTTTGAATCAGTACGCTTTCAAGAGGTTTGTATTCGTTTCTTTTGCCCTTAACAGCGTGAACCACTATACCGTTTAGGATGTCAATTACTGGGATTACTTTCAAGGTTGTTCCCTTCTGAATTGATTCGTTGCAGATACAAAAACCTAGCCATGCCTCCTTTAAATAAGGGGGTCTAGTCGAAAATCACAGGTAGCCTCATGGCTTGTTTGGTTTGTGAGGTGCATGTAGAAGTCGTTTTCGCCAGTTGTGTTGGTTGTACTGTCGCCACAACCAAACAGCAACCCCAACAAACTGCTGAACCAGAAACAGCTGTTTCTGCTAAAACTTTTCATTGATGATGTAGCAGGGCAACACACCCTTCTTCTTCTATTTAAAAAACAAAAACCCTGAGACTCAGGCATCACTTTTTTGAAGCATTACCTCCAAGTAAGCTGTGCTGCGCTATTTTTATAAGCCAAACGCTCGCCTTCTAATAACCATGCAAGTCGAATTTGGAGTTATCGGCGGAACAGGTCTATACGACCCTAAACTTCTCAAAAACGTACAAGAAATCACAGTGGAAACACCATACGGTAAACCCTCAGACACCCTCACCATCGGTGAACTCAGCGGACGAACCGTCGCGTTTCTACCAAGACACGGAAAACTACACACCATACGCCCAAGCGACATCAACGTCCGAGCCAACATTTGGGCACTCAAACGCATAGGCGTAAAGCGCATCATCGCTACCTCAACCGTTGGTTCACTAGTAGAAGAGTATGCACCCGGTGACATGGTGTTCGCGGACCAATTCATCGACCGCACCACCAAACGCGAACAATCCTTCTACGGCTTAGCTGAAGGCCGCGTATGCCACATTTCACCCGCAGAGCCAATGTGCCCCGAGCTACATAAAACCGCTATAGAAGCAGCCAAAACCCTCAAAATCAAGCATCACGAAACCGGCACATACGTCTGCATCGAAGGCCCACGCTTCTCAACAAAAGCCGAATCACGCATGTACCAGAAGTGGGGTGCAGACATCATCGGCATGACAATGGTGCCCGAAGTTGTCTTAGCACGCGAAGCGGAAATATGCTACACCAACATCTCGACAGTCACAGACTATGACTGCTGGAAAGACCACAACGTATGCGTCGACGATATCGTCAGCATAATGAAAACAGGCATCGAGAACGTCAAAAAAATCGTCGCTGAAACCATCGCAAAAACCCCCATAACTCAGAGCTGTAAATGTAACTGCGCATTAACGGGCGCATTCGCCTAAACAGAGAGGTAACGTGAAATGAACAAGACCGATAAAAACGATAAGAACACAAAAATCAGCAAAAAAGTCAATTCAGAAAAAATTAACCTGAAACAAAACATCAGACGAATTCCAGAATTCAAAGGCGTAGTCTTCTGGGACATAACAACACTCCTAAAAGACCCCGCGTGCTTTAAAGAGGCCATCAAGCAGCTAGCCGATCACTACCGAGGCAAAAAAATCGACGTCATCGTCTCCAACGAAGCACGAGGATTCCTCATCGGCGCACCACTCGCAATCGAACTCGGCGTCGGGTTTGTACCCATCCGTAAAAAAGGCAAACTACCCTACAAGTGCTTAGAATACACTTACAAAACAGAATACAGCACCGACTCCATCCAAATCCACGAAGATGCAATAACAAAAGGCCAAAACGTACTGATCGTTGATGACTTGCTTGCAACCGGCGGAACCGTGAAAGCTAACATCGAGATGGTTGAGAAACTCGGCGGAAAAGTCGCTGGCTTAGGCTTCCTAATAGAATTGGAATATCTATCTGGGAGAAAAGCACTCGGCGACAAGTACGAAGTCTTCTCATTAGTTAACTATAAGACGCCCACCGACGTCTAAACATAATTTTTTTATTTTGGGCTTGGCCGAGAAAGCATGATTCAAGCCTCCATTCCTCCACTTCCTCCCAGACGGCGATAAAAATCATTTTCGAATGGCGCACCACTGCCATCCTCACGCTTTCCGCAGATGCTAAAAGCGGTTTTCGCCAAGCCCCAGCTTTTCCAAGCTGCATAAACTATTACTCCACGCGTTGTTATATCGGTTTGTTGTTGTAGCGAGCTAGCAACTTAAATTTAATACATATTCCGGCGGATATCTAAACAATAAGGAGATTGAATTTTTGGAAAGTATACTTGTTAATCGTGAACCGTTACCTGAAATTAGCGCCGTCGCCAAAGAAGCTTCCTCTGTGAAGCAGAAGCGTAGCGCGTTCGTTTTTATTAATACTCAATGCGAAGACTGCCAAGAAGCATATGAGGATCTAAAGAAGCTTGATTCTGTTGAAGAGGTGTACCTTTCCCACGGCGCCTACGATATTATCGCAAAAATAAGCGGCGAATCATTTGAATTCTTGCGAGAAGAGGTTGTAAAGCAGATAAGAAATATAGGTAGCATAAAATCCACGTTGACCTTGACCATAGTTTAAGTAAAATTTTTTTCTGTTTTATTGAAAGGAAAAAAGACTAATTATGCGGGAATAACCTTTTCTCTATCTAAACATGTAACTGGCAGAGTAACATCTGGGATGAAATCACGTTGTCTTCTAAGGCATTCATGTATATGCTTCCAG
>CAYPGY010000064.1:0-13301 GCA_964410435.1 uncultured Candidatus Bathyarchaeia archaeon | reverse complement strand
CCAAATCGTCGATTTTCTGCCTGAAGCTGCTTATTACGACCGCAACTTCTACGGCACTGATGGGCAAATCATCGGTCAGGAGTTGGCTTTTGACTTGGACCCCGAAAACGTAGTCTGCCCAATTCACGGAACCCTTGAGGACAAGATGGAGCGCGGTCAGGGGCTGAGCTTCTGCGAACTAGAACTTGATATCGTACGCAGGGAAGCCATTGGGTTGTATGAGTATCTGCAGAAGCGGTTCTCTGATTTGAGGGTGGTCTACTCGGGCAGGGGGTTCCATCTGCATGTACTGGACAAAGAGGCTAATACTTTGAGCGCTAAGGAACGGTTAAGCACAGCTAGAGAAGTTAAGCAGCAGGGTTTCCACATCGACGAGTGGGTGACTTCAGGCGAGTACCGCCTTATCCGCTTGCCATACAGCCTAAACGGTTTAGTCTCTCGTATGGTGTTGCCTCTGAAAAAGAGTGAACTGGAAAGCTTCGACCCGATACATGACAGCCGATGCCTCCCAAAGTTTCTGGAATCAGCTACTTTCTGACGGCTTTAGCTTTCTTTTCGCCTTTACCGTAGTAGGCTTGCTTCTTTTTTTGCTCTTCAGCTGAAGGCTTCTTAGACATACCATCGCCTCATATCCAGTTAGGCAGATTGTGCTTAAAGGCTTTTTTTAGAGCGCCTTAGGCAATTGAAAGGTTTATTTGATCTTGTTTAGTCATTTACCTGTGTATAATTTGAGGCTGTTTTATGGAAGAATTCGACGTATTAGTCATAGGGTCAGGTTCAGGTATGCTGGTTGCTTCAGCGGCTGTTGACGCCGGCTATAAGGTTGCGTTGGTAGAAAGCGGTAGAATGGGTGGGACATGCATTAACGTCGGCTGCGTTCCGTCTAAGATGCTGATTCACCCCGCGGAAGTGATCCAAACCATCAACCACGCAGGCGCTATAGGCGTTAAAGCCTCAGTTGCAGAGGTGGATTTCCAGAGCATAATGAACCGCATGCACACACTCGTCACCCACGATACAAAGCACCAAGCCGCCGCGGTGGAAGCAACACCCCAAATGAAGTGGTTCAAGGATCACGGCGAATTCATCTCGGACTACACTATGCAAGTCGGAGCATACACCATAAAAGCCAAAGTCATCTTTATCGCCTCAGGCGCCCGCACACTTATACCGCCAATAAAGGGCATCCAGACAGTTGATTACCTGACCAGCGACACCGTGCTCGAACTAAAAACGCAGCCTAAAAGCATCATAATCGCTGGCGGAGGATACATCGGCGTAGAGTACGGCCACTTTTTCTCAGCAATCGGTACCAAAACCACAATTATCCAGCGGGAAGACCGTCTGTTGCCGAACGAGGAGCCGGAAATCTCTGAGTTACTGAGATCGGAGCTGAGTAAACGCGTCGATATCTACACGGACTATGACGTTGTTGAGGTTAATCAGGTGGGCGCCGAGAAGGCGGTAACTATGCGAAGCCGAGTAGATGGGTCAGAGAAAACCTTGACTGCGGAGGCTTTTATGGTTGCTACGGGCAGAATCTCTAATGCTGACAGGCTAAAAGTCGAGAAAACCGGCGTAAAACTAGATGAGCGTGGCTTCATAGCAGTTAACGAGTATCTCGAAACTTCTAAGAAGCGTATCTACGCGTTTGGGGATGCCATCGGTAAAGCGATGTTTAAGCACGCAGCCAACTACGAGGCAGGCATAGTATGGCATAACAGCATGCATGATCAAAAGGCGCCGATGGATTATTCTGCGACGCCGCATGGAGTTTACACTTACCCGCAGATCGCTTCGGTAGGACTTAAACAGGAAGAAGCAAGGCGGCATTACAATATCCTCGTTGGAGTTGCGTACTACCGTGACACCGCGATGGGTGCAGCTATGGGTTCGCCAGAGGGCTTTGTGAAGGTGATTGTGGAGAAGGAAACTGGCAGAATCCTCGGCGCACACATCATTGGACCCGAAGCAACAGTTCTGATACAGGAAATCACCAACGCCATAGTTACTCCACCCGGCGATTACGGTCCAATCGCGCGCGGCATGCATATCCACCCAGCATTAAATGAGGTGGTGCAGAATGCTTTCGGCGCCTTAATCGACCTTGAGCATGTGCATGAGCATGAACATTAGCACTAACACTTTTTGATGCTTAAGTGCCTGTTTCTTTTTTTTACGCACACATAATCATTAACTAATTTCATATAGGTTAGTCGTGACTTACTAAGCAGAAGGGTATAGCTTGCGTAGAACAGCAAAAGCATTAGGGCTAATTCTGGCTATAGTTTTAGTGTTATCAATAAGCACTCAATTAATCAGTTTAAGCAGCGGCACCAGAGATACAGCTTCGAGGGTAACGCTGGATTCTGGCGGTTACGAATTAGTTACGCATAAAATGTCGTTGGCTGAATTTCAAGCATACCAAAACAGCGTGGAAGCAACACACAGCAGCGACACCGACGTCAGGTATGGAACTGGGCTACGCGCGCCGAATGGCAATGAATGGCTTGACATCGCCGAAAACGCCTACTTAGTTGAAGCCGTAACTAGCCAGACCAATCCGCCTGCGGCAGTGGACAATTCGCTTTCCCCATATTTTCCTCCAATCGGAGATCAAGGCACTATAGGCTCATGTGCATCTTGGGCTGTAAGTTACTACTGTAAGACTTATCAGGAGGCAAAAGAGCACAACTGGGACCTATCCGAGGCTAAATGGATCGGAGGATGGACAGATGGAAACATCACCGCAGAATACCAGAGTAAAATTATGAGTCCAGCTTTTGTTTATAACTTGATCAACGGCGGCGTAGATGAGGGTTCATTCTTCGAATCTGCTATCAGGTTAGTGGCTAATGTGGGTGTGTGCTCTTGGGAGAAGATGCCCTATGACACCTACGACTATACTCGGTGGCCATCTGAGGACGCTTGGGCTGAAGCGCCGCTTTACCGGGCGGACAGCACTTACAATTATCAGTACCTTTACGCTAATACAACGCAGGGCGTTGAAAGTTTAAAGAATTGGCTGGCAGCTGACAATCTAGCCGTCGTGGCAATTCACGCACTTGATAACTTGTGGAATTACACATCGCGCTCCAAGGCGCTTAACAGCATGGATTTGATAACCACTGATACCTACATTATGGGAGAATTAGATCATGCTGCAACCCTAGTTGGATACGATGACCTTTTCACTTACGTTGAAAACGGCACAGTACACAGAGGCGCATTCAAATTAGCGAACTCTTGGGGCAAAGGAACATGGGAAAACATCCCCGACGGATGCTACTGGGTAAGCTATGCAGCAATGCAGAAAATGTCAACATCCGACAACCCTGTCGTGCTCTTCCAAGATCAAGCCGGTTATCAGCCGCAGATTCTTGCCTCGTTCAACATAACACATCCATGCAGAGGCGACTGCAACATAACTTTTGGTTATGGCACTGCAGAAGCGCCAATTGCTACAAAATGCTTCAGCAGCTTCGTAGATGGAGGCAACCACTCTTTCTGCCCAAACAACATAGTATTTGACTTAACTGATTTCCAAAGCAGCTTAACAGGCCAGTACAGTCAGCCTTTCTACATGCAGGTGTACGATAAACTGGGCGACAACGCAATCGGAACCGTGAACTACTTTGAGGTAGCCGACACAGCCTCGACTCAAGCACCCAAGTCGACAGTTAATGGACAAAACATTACTTTAACGTTAAAAGCCTCGCTTGCGCCTGCGTCGCTTGGTATCTCTGCGTCAAGCGGGCCAGCACTTAAAGAGTTGGTGCTTAGCGGTGTGGGCTTTAGGGGAAGCCAAGTGGACATTGCCTATTATGATCCAATCGTCCAGCAGTGGAAATCGATAGTCAGCGATTATAGTATAAACATGAACTTCACGTATAACCTCCAAGCACCTGACCTAAAGCAAAGCAACGCCGCAGGTGACACCGCGCTCGCTTCCGACAGCATATTGTTCCGCGTAACGGACGGCGGCAGCACATACAACGCCTCTTATATGGAGATGCGTAGAGGACTTAGCCAAGTGGGCAATCTTACTGCAGCTGGGCTTTTCGGCAGCGGAACTGACCTGTCAGGTACAGTTTTCGTGCAGAATAATCAGTCTTTCACTGTTGCAGGGCAATGGTTCAAGCAGGGCTCCGTTACCATGTACTGGGATAATGTAATAATCGGCAACCATACCGTAGACCAGACTGGATCCTTCAGCACCGCAGTCACCGTACCACCCACCGGAGCCGGCAAGCATACCCTGACAGTCAGCGACGGAGCAGTAAACGTAACCGCAACCGTAACCCGACTGCCGACCGTAACTGCCAACTATGCCGACATTTGGCACGCAGCCGACTTTGCGGTGAATTTGACAGCGGATTACCCGGTTACGGAAACCTACTACCGAATCAACGGCGGAGCAGCGCAGAATGTTTCAGCCAGCGGATTGCCAGTTATAACCACAGAAGGCGCCAACAACACGCTTACGTACTGGAGCACATGGAGCGTCTACGGGGCAGGCAACATGGAATTAGCCCACACCACAGTAACAGGACTAAAACTAGATAAAACACCGCCGACAGCATCGCTTCAGATTAACGGCGGTGCAGCATCCACCATCACAGGCACCGTCACCTTAACTTTGAACGCCGCGGATGCAGCTTCGGGGTTAGCGCAGGTAAGGTTCAGCAACGACGCCGCATTCGCCCAAGCCCTATGGGAACCGTACGCAAGCAGTAAAACGTGGCAACTCAGCGGCGGCTTAGGCCAGAAAACGGTTTACTGTCAAGTAATGGATAACGCAGGCAACACCGCAGCCGTCAGCAGCCAAATTACTCTTGCCACGCAGCCAACCGCCACTCCGACGCCGCCAACACCAACCCCGACTCAAACCGCAACGCCTTCGCCGACGGCAACTGCCAGCCCTGCACCAACGCCGACCGTGCCAGAAATCAACGTACAATTGATAATCCTGCTGCTTGCAATACTGACAGCGTCAAATCTGCTGGCGCTTAAGATAAGAAAACAATAAGCGGCTTTGGGCTTTTTTGCTCTACAGTTTCTCTATGATGTACTCTTTGGCGAAGCCAGCGAGGAACTGCACGTTAAGCCTAGTGAGGTACCAGAAGGTGACTGCGCTGAAGTTAGCTAACGCAGCAAAAGGCGTCAGCAGCAGCCTTGCAGCCATGCGACGCGCCAGTTTGTAGAAGCCGAAGTGTCCGTAGCGCCGATAGGAGATGCCGATTGTAACGTAGTTCTTGGAGGTGCCAAGGTGGGTTGCGCCCAAGAACGGGAGGACTTTCCATTTGTAACCGGATTTTAGGACGTACCGCTTGAAGTATTGGTCTTCGCCGAAGAACAGCTTTGGCGGGTTATAGTTTTCCATGACTTCGCGGCGGATGATGATGTTGTTGATGTGGGGGTTTGTGTCGAGTTTGGAGAGGTTGTAGACTGTTCCGACAACCCGCTCATACGCTGCTGCATGAGGGTTTTTGTGAACTGCGACTGTGCCTATGGCTCCGACACCCGGCTCAATCGCTGCAGTGACTTTTGCCAGCCAATCGGGCGGAAGCAGCATATCGTCGTCAACCATAGCCACCCACTCCGTATCCGCCGACAGCACTCCATGCTTGCGGGCGACACTGAGAGGTTTTTCGTGAGTGTTAATGACCCGTCCTGCACAGGGCATCTGTTTTATCTGTCGGAGCAGCGTTGGATTCGCCTCGTCGCGGCTGGGAACGACAAAATCCACTTTCATGTCTTTGCTGGTGCAGGCTGGCATAGCCTCATATGTTCCGTCAGGTGGATAAAAGGTTTATCTGAACAGCGTCTACATTAAATTTTAATTTTTAGATTAGAAGAAGAAGGGAACGCCGCCCTGCTACATCATCAATGAATACTTTTTGCAGAAACAACTGTTTTTGGTTCAGTTGTTGGTTTGGGTTGCGGTTTGGTTGTGGCGACAGTACAACCAAGAGCAGATAAAACAGCACTTTTTTTATTTAATGTTGTAGGCGCTAGGTCTATTGCTCCGCAGACTTCCCCTTAAAGAAAGCACGTAAAAGTGGGCTAATAGTTCTGCCAGTATTTAGGATTTAGAAAAAGAAAAGAGAGAGACTTGTGGTCTCTTTCTGTTTATGGACGTTTTCTTATTGCAAGCAGTAGAACTGCGCCGACTATTGCAATCACGATTATTATTGCGATGCCCACGCCGATTATGGTTGTGGTGTTATCAACTGTCTGCGCCGTTTCTGTTGGAGCTACTGTTGCAGGGTCTGCCGCGTAGAAAGATGTTTCAGCTGTAGTCGGCCAGTACGAGTTGGAGCCTGCGAAGGTTGCGTATAGTACATAATCGCCCGATATGTCTGGTGTCCAAGTGAAGCCGAATGTGCCTCCTGAAGTGCTTGTTGTGCTGCCGATTGTTCGGTAGTTACCGTTTGAGTCAACTACATAGAACATGATTGGGACACCAGTTGTGTCGGTTGGCATTGGTTGGTCCTGATAGACGTGCTCCATGAATTTGCTCTGGCTTGCATCTGAAACGCATGGTACTCCGTTGGGGAAGTTCTTGGCGACTTCGGATTGTGTTACGCCTGCTGAAACGTCGGTTATGGTGCCCGTGATGCGAATGGGTGTAGCGGTTGTTACTCCCAAGTTTGGCGCGTTGACTGTTATCTTGGTTGGCCCTTTGCTAAATGCGTAAATCTGGTTGTCGTAAGCGTTTAGCGAAAGCAGAACACCGTTTGCGATTGCTACTGAGCGGATGTAGGCGCCGAGTTCACTCCAGACTAGTGAGCCGTCAGTCATGTTTATAGCGAGTAATTGTCCTCCGTGGAATAGCGGCGGGTTGTATTCGTGGCCGATAGCGATGTATGCGACTTCTGGCGTGTACGCCTGAGAACTGAAAACCCATAGAGGCCAAGTGCCGTAGGGTGTTTCGATTCCTGAAGGCCCGATTAGTTTTGTTGTGTTGGTGTACCACATTTGTGTGCCTGTTTTGCTGTTGTAAGCCCAGATGTCTCCGCCTAAACCGAAGAAGAGTAATGTACCGTTTACCGCTGCGCCTTTGAATCCGAACGAGTCGTAAACGTTAGTTTCGCCTGACGGGGTGCTAAGTGTTGTTGTCCAAACTTTTTGGCCTGTGCGTATATTGATGCCGTCTACTTTGTTATTAACGACGTTAGCTATTGCTCTGATTCCGTCTACGTTGCAGCTGGTTGTTCTTGTAAAGGGCAGTAGCGATTGGTAACCGTCGGCGTATGTAAAGTTCTTGCACATCAACAATTCGCCTGTAGTGTCATCCATGCTTGCCATTACTAGCCAGCCAGTTGTTTCGTCTCCGCCTCCTTGCATATGAGCATAGCCGCCCGTCAGAATTACCGCGTCGCCGCCCAATGGATTGATTGAATCCATGGCAAGTGCGGGGCTGATTGTTTTACCGTTGATTTCGGTTGGTACCGGTTTAGCCCACATTACTCCTAAACCGAAGTCGATTGCGGTGTTCTGTGATGGAGACCATCCCCATGCGTTGCCTAGTGCCTGCGAGAAGTTAAAGCAGCAGAGAACAGGTTTTCCTGCAGTAATGTTTACTGTTCCTGTCATTGGTGCAGAGCCGAAGGATGCAGCTGGACCGTAGGTTCTCATGGTGCCGACTGTGCTGTTTATGTAGTAGCCTATCAAGTTTCCGAAGCCGTCTTCTTTGATTGTCATTGATGAAGCGTTAACGATGCTTAGGACATATTGCCCTGTTTCGGCAGAGTATAGGTTGTATGCTGGCCTTGTAGTTGGTCCGAACATTCCCATTTCTGTGCCTGTACTCTGAATTAATCTTCCTCCTGTCTCTGATGCTGGGAGGTTGCCTGTTGTCCAGATGTATGGACCTATTACGCCGTACATGTTCGGTGTTTTCCATTGTGTTGTCATTCCGCATCGTAGCACTGAGGTTGTATTGATTTTCCAAAGAGTCTGCCCGGTGTAGAGGTCTGTACAGACTATTCCATTTGAGTAGCCTGTGGTTTCAGGGTAGTATGTCGAGTACATTTTGCCGTTCATGATGACTGGTGCATATTGAGGCCAGTATTGTCTTGTTGACCAATAGTGACCCGAATCTTGAGTTCCGCCTGCGCTTCCACCGACTACACCGCCCGCGCCCCAAGGCTTAGTCCAGATAATATGTCCAGAGGTTACAGACTGAGTGTAAGGATTGCAGAGGCTGCTAACGTTGTATGCTCCTGTGGATGCAAAAGTGATGCTTCCTAGTCCAAGCCAGGGACCCATAATCTTGTACCAGTAATTGACGTTCTGCGCTGAAACGGGTGTTTCCCAGTAACTTGTTGGCAGTGGAGTCAATGGATAACCAGTTTGCACTATAGGTTCTTCTTGCACAATAAGTGTGAAGACATCGCTTTCACTTGGGTCTTCAATAAGTCCAGCGTTACTTGGCGGGCCCCCTCCGAAGCCTGCGCTGCCTGCAGTGACTTGTCCACCGTAGAACATTTGGAATTTCCATTCGCCCACTTTGTCGGGAACAAAGTTGAAGAATGTTCCACCAGTTGTGTCACCTGTGTATGGACCCATCGTTCTTACGTAACCTGTGGGGTCAGTGATTTTTACCGTCATGTTTTTTGGTCCGTTGCTGTCATATTGTGGTGTTGCGAGATAGAAGTTTACACTGACTGTTTGGCCGACGCCGATTGGGTTTGGCGCTACGTTGATGTTTGCATAAGTCGCAATGTGCGTGCCAGGCGGCAATGTTACCTGACCGATGGCCAATGGTACCGCTAGTATAGAAGCAGCTATGGTAAAAATCATTATTGCAGTTAAGATATTTGCATTTTTCCTAAAAAGATTCATATTTTCATCACCATTTTATTCTCCTTAGCTACTATAATCTCACATTTCCTTCGCAATTTGTATTTATATTTTTGCATAAATCGTAAAAACGCCATAAAAAATACAACAAAATTGGCTCCGAACCAGTATAATTGCTAATTGAATATTCAATTGAACAAATTCCGCGTGAATGTTTTTGAAAATGAACACGTTGTATTTGAACCTAAAAAGTTAGCCCGTCAAGTAAGCCCACAGATAAAAACATCATTCAACCAGCCAAAAGATGCCCAAATCAAAGTAGTACGAAGCCATTGAATAGGATTCAGCCAGCAAAAACTAAGCGAGCAAAATCGATAAAAACTAAAAGAAAAGAAGTTTTGGTTAATTATTTAAGATTTATACGAGGCGCTTAATTTTCTTAAGCTTTCTTGGTGAGAGTTATTTCCATCGTGGAAACCATTCTGGACTTATTCTCACCCTCACGAGGTGGCATCTCGGCAGTACCAATTGCGATTTTGCTGACTTTAAGGTCTTTGATGAAGCGGTTTCTAGCGATTTCGGCTACGTCAACTGCTGTGGTGATTGCTTGGCCTCTGGCTTTGAGGGTGATTTCTTTCAGGTTGCCTGAGGAGAGGCTCGTGATGATTGCCAATACATAGCTCATTGGGGGTTTGTTTCCGACGAAGATAACGTCTGCATTTTCTGTCATACTATTCTTACTCCTTTTGTGTCTTTGTGTAACGTTGCTGTCTTGCGCTCTGTTGCGCTCAGAACGTCACTGCCCAATATTAGAAGTTCTGCCTAATAAGTCCATTGAAAGAACACCCCTAACCTGCTACCAAGCAATGAATAGGAAAGGCTTTTCTACAGCCACCCCGTAATTGGCTACAAACCGCCGAGACGCATAAGCTGTGCTCACCCAATTTAAGAAAAAAATCCAAGAAATGCTCCAAACCGAAGCAAAAATCGCCCACAAACTAGGACTCACACCTAACAGCATAAGCATAATCGGCTTCATACTGGCAATCGCATCCGCAGTTAGCTACGCCTTAACTTCCACGGAGTCACTTTGGTTGCTACTCTTAGCGGTCTTCTTCATGCTGGCTTCTGGCTTCTGCGACACAATGGACGGCATAGTCGCTCGAACGTTCAAGCAGACTTCAGCTTTCGGCGGCTTCTTCGATTCGGTTCTAGACCGCTTCGCTGATGGAGCCTCATATGCAGGTATTATCCTTGCGGGTTTATGTGCTGCTGCATTCGGTGGTTACTGGGGCACTATAGCGGCGTTGACAGCGTTACTTGCGTCAATGCTGGTTAGCTATACACGTGCAAGAGCGGAGGTTATAGGCGTGAAAATGGAGTCCGTGGGAATCGCAGAACGGGCTGAGCGTATGCTGATTTTGGCGGCTGCGAGCATAATGGGGTACTTCTATTTGCCTGCTCTTGGTTATGGAGTAACATTAATCGCCGTGTTATCGATAATTACGGTTCTACAGAGAGTAATACACGTTTACAGGGAATTAAAGAAAATAAAGCAGTAAAACTGCTTAGAATCTGCGTTTGTAACCGCGTGAGTGGCGCTCGTTTTCGGCTCGCACCTTAACGATGCCGCGGTGAACTGCACATGAGATACAGTAATACTTTGTATCTACCCACGAAGCTAAGAAAGTGCCTTTTTGCCTGAGCTCTTTAGCGAGTTGTGGCTCAACAAAGGATACTCTGCGAGTGGAGCGTTTCGCCTTGTCCCGTGGCACCATCGCACCGCAATTTACACACTGTACAAGGGTACTGCTTCCTTTGCCGCCTTTGGCTCTTCCTCGGCTTTTTCGCTTACTGGGCATTGATTTTGAACTCCTTATTTTCCTTTTTTAACCATTATTTGAATTATCTTTCTTATATATCTGCTCTTAACTTTAGGAGAGAAGCGACGTTTTATTCGAATCTAACTGGGAAAGGTTTTATGACGAGTCTGTCAGCATTTGTTTTTAGTAAAACGTTTCTCTGTGCCTTCAAGAGATTATTCTGAGGCAACCATATAAAGTTAGGTATAGTGATGACCCCACCTAAGCAACTCTTAAATCATGCGTTTCTTTTAATTGTTCTCGTAGAAGGCAAGCCTATCTGAATTGTCTGAGGTAACTTTCATGTCTGAAATCGGTTTAAGAACAAAAATGCTGGTACGCGACATAATGAGCAGCCCCGTAGTCACAATAGACGAGGATGAAACAACCAACCGTGCAGCAGCCAACATGGATATGAAGGAATTAGGCGCCGTAATCGTCCAGAATAAAGCCGGAAAATCAATTGGCATCATCACCGAACGCGACCTAGTAAAGCGTGTAGTAGCCAAAAACCTCAAGCCTGACACGGTTAAAGCAAAAGAAATCATGACTACACCGCTGGTTACCATTGAGCCAGAAGCAACTATAACCGATGCCGCAAGAAGAATGACGCGGCTTGACATCAGAAGACTAGGAGTAGTGTATAAGGGTAGCCTAGTCGGCATAGTCTCAAGCAAAGACGTGTTAGGCGTTATGCCGGAGCTGCTAGAGATTTATCAGGAGCGCTCAAGAATAGAGGGCGCAAACTTGGAGGAAGAAACCGCGGAGGTTCCGCTATCAGGCTACTGCGACCGATGCAACATGTATTCAGATACACTCAAAGAACGCAACGGGCAAAACATTTGCGAAGAATGCAGAATAGAGCTCGAACAGGAAAAGTAGCACTCCTTCCTATTTCTCCTTAAAAGAACCTATCTTCTTTTGCAATACATCCACACCATACCTCAGCAGACTCTTTACCGCACCCAGCCTCTTTCGGGGAATGATCACTACGCCGCGAGTCAAACCATAAATTGACAGCAGAACCTTGGCAAGAAAACCAGACCCAGAGTAAACCACCAGACGCAGAACAAGTAGGAACAATCGGGTGGACCAATCAGCAGAGAAGGTGGACTCAGCACTTCGGTTCAGGTACATATCAGCTAATTATTGATGTTTCAGCAGAGATATAGTTTATTACCTGTATATTGACGGATGAAACTTTATTTAACAAATCCCCCGCTACTTTATAGACGTGAAATACAGTGATTGTTGATTCTGTCCTCACTAACGCCAAAGCATACCTCAAAGAAAGAGGCCAAATCGTCGACTGCTGCATAGCTATCGAAGAAGGCAAAATACAGAAAATCGGCAGGGAACCCCAGATGCCGCAGGCAGACACAAAAATTGACCTGCATAACCTGCTTGTGCTGCCAGGCTTAATCGACGAGCACGTGCACCTACGAGATGAGGGCAGAGCATACAAAGAAGACTTCGCATCGGGTACTGCGGCTGCGGCGGCAGGCGGATTTACCACCGTGCTGGACATGCCTAACAATGACCCAGTAACCAATAGCGCATTACGGCTCCAGAACCGCATGGAAACCGCCCGACGGAGAATACTTGTTAACGTGGGCTTCTACTCAGAATTCCCGAAAACAAGCCCCGAAATAAAAGACATCGCAGAGGCAGGCGCAATCGCATTTAAACTATTCTTAAACGGGCAAGTGGGCGGAGTAAACATAGACGACGACGGCGCGCTTGTTGAAGCTTTCAAGGCAGCCGCCGACGCCGATCGGGTTGTGGCTGTACATGCAGAAGACCACAAGATGATTGCGGCAACCGAGGAGAAACTCAAAAGGGCTAAAAGAAACTCGCCGGTTGAGTTCCTGCGTGCCCATACTGAAATGGCTGAACTTCAGGCTGTTCAGCGGCTCCTAAAACTTACCCAGAAAACAGATGTAAAGCTTCACTTCTGCCACATATCCACAGCAGACGCCCTATCCGCGATAACTGAAGCAAAGAAGGCTGAAAGAAGAGTCACATGCGAAGTCACACCCAACCACCTGATGCTGACAAGCGGTGAAATCGACCGCTATGGCGGCTTGGCGATTATGGCCCCACCATTACGTGATCGATTGCAGTCGGATGCGCTCTGGAAAAGCCTAGAAGACGGCACAGTTGATGCGTTAGGCTCTGACCATGCACCCCACTCACTAGAGGAGAAGATGACGAGTAGCGTCTGGGAAGTAAAACCTGGCTTACCCGGGTTAGAAGTCACCTTGCCGCTCATGCTAACGATGGTTCGCAAAAACAAGCTTTCAATTAACCAAGTTGTAGCACTCCTCGCGGAGAAACCAGCGGAAATCTACAGCTTAACCGACCGCGGGCAACTTAAAGCAGGCTTAAACGCTGATGTAACAATCGTCGACTACAACCTCCTATACAAGATTAACCCAGCTAAATTCAAGACCAAAGCCAAATTTTCTCCCTACAGCGGCTGGGAAGTCTACGGCAAACCCGCCAAAACCATTGTCAACGGCACACTGGTCTACGACGACGGCGACATCGTTGCTAAGGGCGGCGTGGGCGCGATCGTGCGGGGAGGCAGCGCGTGAAGTTCCTAGCGGATGGGATGCTGGGGAAACTTGC
>CAYPGY010000063.1:0-13488 GCA_964410435.1 uncultured Candidatus Bathyarchaeia archaeon | reverse complement strand
AAAAAGTGTTTACTCGACAGCGGCAACTGGGTTTTTGTTGTTATGCACTTCCGAGAGCTTCAGCAGGAACTCCTTGTAGACTTCAATACCTTGCAGGTACTCCTTGACCTCAATGTGCTCGTCAGGTGTATGGTCTAGGTGTCCGTCGCCAGGGCCATAGGTGACTATAGGAAGGTTCATAGCGTTACCCAAGATGTTCATGTCACCTGTACCCGTCTTACGCAGCAGCGTCGCGGGTTTGTTCAGCACTTTACGCACCGAAGACGCAAGAACATTCACAATAGGGGTGGCTTTCTTAGCTTCAAACGGTTCAACAGTATCAAGAACGGAGGCTTTAATGCCGACTTTAGGGTTAGCAGTCTGGTAAGCAGCGATTATCTTCATCATTTTATCGTAGACTTGCGTAGTGGTGTACTGAATTGGAACGCGTATATCTAGGTTCATTTCGGCTTCAAAGGGTATAACCGAGTTTCCTCTGCCGCCCACCATGCGTACAAGACAAACGGTGATAGCTGTAAAAGGCGTCTCCGTGGGTTCAATAGACGGATAAGTGCACGCCGCCTTGATTCTCTCCCATAACTCGTAGGCTTTCTCTAAGGCGTTATCATATAGCCATGGCGTGGAAGCGTGTCCTGTCTCTGTTTTTACAGCTACTTTTAGCTGGATTTGGCCTTTGTAGCCGATGGTGATGTTTTCGACTCCGCTTGGTTCACCGAAGATTGCGTAGTCAGCGTTTATACCCTGAGTGATTAGGTGACGAACCCCTTTGCTTGTAGCTTCTTCTTCTACTACGCTTGCGATGAGGATTTTGCCTTTGAAGCGGGGGTCTTTGCCCGCTTGCTCGGCAGCCATTATCATGGCGGCAAGTGGTCCTTTAGCGTCAACTGCGCCACGGGCATAGATTTTACCTTCCTCTAAGCGTAGCGGCATGTGACCTGCAACAGTGTCCATGTGGCCGCATAGTAGGATAACTGGGTCGCCTTTGCCTATTACGCCGATAACGTTACCGATTGAGTCGATGCCGACGTCGAAGCCCATACGCTTCATTTCGGTGGCGATAAAGTTAGCTGCATCCTGCTCTTTGCCTGAGGGGCTGTAGATGCCAAGTAGGTTAGTTAGGAACCGTACTGCTTGCTCGCTCATTCTCTTCCTCTCCCAGCGCCTCATCGAGCGCGGTTATTGCTCGGTCAATCTGTGGTTTAGTAATAACCAGCGGCGGCAATATGCGCACCACGGTTCGTCCTGCATCAACTACAAGTACACCTTTGTTAAGGGTTTTAAGCAGTATACCGTGAACATCCAAGCGAAGCTCCATGCCAAGCATTAAACCTAAACCTCGAACTTCCTTGATCATCTTGTACTTCTGCGCCAACCCTTCAAGTTGAGCCTTAAAGTATCTGCCGTTAGATGCAGCTTTGTCAGCAAGTTTCTCTTCAACAAGAACATCTAATGCTGCGCATCCTGCAGCACAAACCAGTGGACTGCCGCTGAAAGTAGTCGTATGCTCGCCCATTTTAAAAGCTGACATGAGTTCCTCTCGGGCAACGGTTATACCGATGGGTAAACCGCCAGCGAAAGGCTTCGCCAAGCACATTATATCTGGCGTGACGCCCCAGTTTTGGCAAGCAAAGTTTTTACCAGTTCGCCCAAAGCTACTTTGAACCTCATCGAAAATTAACAGTATGCCGCTACGGTTGCAGATTTCACGTGCCTCCTGCAGGTAACCGTCTGGTAGCATGCGGATACCGCCTTCACCGCGAATTGGCTCAATAATTACCGCGGCTGTTTTTTCAGATATCGCCTCTGCAAGCTTCGCTGGGTTTTCAGGCGAAACATGTTTTATGTCTGGAACAAGCGGCATGAAGGGTTCACGGTATTTCTTATCCCATGTTGCGGATACTGCACCCATGGTTTTACCGTGGTAGCCGCCCATCAATGCGATGATTTCGGTTTTACCAGTTGCTTTACGCGCTAACTTCATAGCGCATTCTACAGATTCTGCGCCGCTGTTAGACAGGAAAGCCTTGTCTAGACCTTTCGGCGTGATTTTAACCAGTTTCTCTATAAATTCAGCGCGTTTATCATTATAGTAACAGCTGTGAAGAGTAATCAGTTGCTCTGCTTGCGCTCGGATTGCTTCAACGATTCTCGGGTGACAGTGGCCGAGTGCTGCGACGCCGTAGCTGCTTCCGCAGTCAACGTACTCTTTACCGTTAATATCCCATAGAAGCGCACCTTTACCATGCGTGAACACCACTGGCTTCTTGGAGAAAACGTTAGCTAGATACCGATTTTCAGTTGCTATTATCTCGTTTTCATTCACTGGTTATCACTGTACCAACTTGGTGATTAAGAACTGCCGTGATAGGTTGCTTAGCTGTTCCCGACGTAACTAAAACTTCGCCTACGCCCTGACTGAGTGCTTCTAGGCCAGCGTGTACTTTAGTGCTCATGCCGCCGCCGATCTTGGGCAGAACCTCTTTAACTTCTGTTGCCGCAATCTTGGGAACCCGTTCGCCTTTAAGGATCAAGCCCTCAACATCCGTTAACAGAATCAGCTTGTCCGCTTTTAACGCGCCGGCAACGATAGCCGCGGTTCGGTCGCCGTCCACGTTAAGCGGCTCACTATCTTGACTTAACGCAATGGGCGTAACGATTGGAACGTACCCCTTTTCAAGCAGCAACTGGAGTAGGTCAACGTTTACCTCGGTGATTTTACCTGTGTAGCCGCCGTCGATCACTTTTTTGCGTCCACGCTCATCCACAGCGATCAACCGTGTTTTACGTTCACCTTTCAGGAGTGCAGCATCAAGGCCGCATAAACCGACTGCGGGTATACCCTGAGCTTCCAAGGCGAGGACGATTTGCTTGTTCATCTTACCAGCCATAACCATGGTGTAGATTTCGATGGTTTCCTTGTCAGTGTAGCGGCTTCGGAAACCCTCAGGCGACATAATGAATTTCTGCTCTTTACCTAACTTCGAAGCGATCTCTGTAACTTCCGCTCCGCCGCCGTGCACTAATACAATTTTGTGTTGTTTAGCGACAACTTTAAGGTCAGATACAAGGTCGCTTGACGCGCCCTCTTTTAGTATGCTTCCGCCCATCTTTATGACTAACAGCATAGCTATCACATCGGGTGGAACCCAGTGCTTTTAAGGCCTGTGGTTTCGTCGCATCCAATTACCAAGTTGAGGCACTGAACGCCTTGCCCCGCAGCGCCCTTAACCATGTTATCGACCGCCGAGAACATTATGAGCCGATTAGCGTGCTCGTCGATTTCGAAGCCGACATCACAGTAATTAGTCGCCATGTTAATTTTCGGGTCAGGCAGCTGGTAGGGCCCTTTAAGGTACTTCACTATGCGCACGAATGGTTCGTTACCGTACATTCCGCGTAGCGCACGCCAGAGGTCTTTATTCTCTACTTTCTGCTTGGGAAAAGTATGAATAGTTGCAAGGATACCGCGCACCATGTTAACTGCGTGCGGAGTAAAGCTGATTTTAACCGGTTCAGTTCCCAACGCGTTTAGTTCCTGCTCTACTTCGCCTATATGCCGGTGACCTACAACTTTGTATGGGCGTACACCGCCGAAGCGTTCAGGATGATGCGAGGCGAGAGTAGGTTTGCTACCGCCGCCGGAGCTGCCAACTTTAAGGTCGACAACTATGTGATTTGGATCGATAAGACCCGCTTTAACGATTGGAGCTAAACCCAAGATTGCGGCTGTTGCTTCGCATCCGGGGCACGCAACGAGTTTAGCTTTCTTGATTTCCTCACGGTGTAATTCGGGTAAGCCGTAGGCGGCTTCTTTTAGCATTTCTGGGTGAGCGTGTTCCCAGCCGTAGTAGGTCGGGTAATCTTTGGGGTTTTTGAATCGGAAGTCAGCGCTCATGTCGATAACTTTAAGCCCAGCCTCAAGCAGCTTCGGAACTAGGTTAACTGAGCCGCCGTGTGGGGTGGCTGTGAAGACCACGTCGCAGTTGCTTTTCAGCGCCTCCATGTCCTGCGGAACAAATTTCAGCTGAGTTAAACCTCTGAGGTTAGGGTGCAAGTTGAAGACGAATTCGCCTGCACTCTGACGTGAAGTAACCATAGTTACCTCTACTTCCGGGTGCAAAAGCAGTATACGTAGGAGTTCACTGCCAACGTATCCTGAACCGCCGATTATTCCAATTCTTGTAGTCACGTTTTTCTCTCCCTGATTAATTGATTAACTGTCAACTAGGCTCTGAGCACTCTTCAGCAGTGGCTCAGCCACGTTTAATCCAGTGGCCAGTCGTGTGTTCTCCCAGAATTCGGGGCAACTGTTCGACTCATGGAACACCAATGCCTTCTGGTTCTGCTCGACGCTTTCCTCGATTATTCTGTTCACGTTTTCGTATGCTTGGGTTGCTTTATAAGTTTTAAATGCGGCTTCAAGCTTCTTGTTCCATTCCTCGAAAGCAGTGAGGCGGGTTTCGTCTACCTTAACCTTCTGAACGCCAAGCCATGCCTGAGCAGCTTGATCTAGCTGCTGTTTGAGAAAATCTTCATCAGCATTCTTCTTATCAGCCACATCTACCATTGCGTCTAAAGCGAAGATCCATGCATCAGTGCCTTCGCCAAGCGTCTTACCGCATTTAACGGCTAAGTCCTGTACACTTTGCGGTAGCTTAGAGTGAAAAACCAAGTTACCTAGGAAAGTGTTAGTTCGGAAATCCTTGAAGCCCGCCCGAGCCATCGCCGTATGGTAACACTCCGGCTCTTTACCAGCCTCTTTGTGAACAATTATTCTGAGGTCATAGAACCATTTCTCAACCAGTTCCTGCGCTACAACGCCGATTGGGTTAATTATGCCGGGCTTGGTTTCCTTGATGTTAGCTTCAAGCTCAGCGCGGTCGCGACTTAACATAATCATTTTACCATGAGTTCCCGCATCCGCCTTAATCACGATACCCTCAGCGAGGGGGATTTCTGCTTCGAAGAGGTCAGCGATGTCTTTCTCGTTATGAATTTCTCGCCCGTTCTTCATGACGTCGGTTGCATCGCATGGAACAAACACGGTTTTAGGGATAGGGATTCCTGCTTTATGCAGGTTTAGCAGGGTTCGGAGTTTACTGTAGCAAACAAATTCGATCTGGGATGAGTTTATGGCTTTTTTGCCCAGCACTTCCATGATGTAGCTTGCTTGGAGACGGCGATTCTTACTCTGTGCACGGTTCAAAACTACCTTGGCATCGCTAAACGCTGAGGTGTAGTCTTTGCCCTTGGTTTTTGCAGAGAAGCCATCTTTGCCTATGGACAACGCGATTTTGCGGAATGGAATAAACGCCAATTCGATGCCTAGTTGCTGCGCCGTAAGTTTAATGCCGTTTTCGTCGTTTTCCGATCGCTCATATAGAAGTGCTATGCTCATCGCTTGTCATCGTCCGCTATATTTTCTTCTTTAAAAGGGTGATTTAAAACAAGAGTTGAGGTGGGTGACTGTTTATTCGCCCCAGTCTTCGCCCTCAATGGTTAGTTCCTGAAGGTCTACGCATCCGCCTTTAACTTGTTTGACTTCGAGTTCTAGTCCACAGCCGGGGCAACTTAAAATTTCGCCTTTTTCTGTGTCAGAGGGTACATCTATTTCTGCATCGCAATCGGGGCACTTTGCTGTACAGGCCTTCATATCTTCAGGGTGGTTTGCTTGTTTAATCATTTTTTGTTCGTCACTTTATTTTTTATTGGAAATGCATTCGTATATTTTCGTGGAACTTTTAAACGTTGTGACTTATTTGTTACAACTTGGGCTTGGAATGTCCTATTTGGTACAGCCGATTCACCGCTGTTTTTTTCATGAAACACATCAATAACCGCACATTTTAAGACGAAAAACGCACTAAAAACATATAGTGCAGTATGAAAAACGTTAAATTTTAAGATGACAGATACAAGATGGGTCAAGTGGATGGATGAAAAAGACAAGCAGATAATAAAAATTCTAAAAAATGATTCCCGAGCAAGCTACCAAGACATCGGCAACCAAATCAGCCTCTCCGAAGGCGCTGTCCGTAAAAGAATCAAAACCTTAACAGACGACGGAATCATCCGAAAATTCACAGTTAAAGTCGGCGTCGCAGAAGGCGCCCAAGCCATCACACTACTAGCCACAAACCCCTCTCAGCCCACAGTTGAAGTCTCCAAAAAAATCATGGAACTCCCCAACGTAGAAACGATATATGAGGTAACAGGCGAATACGACATAGTCGCAGTTATAAGCGGCATGAACGTGACCGAAGTCAACGAGTGCTTAGAAAAGATTCGCCGCGTCGACGGCATAATGAAAACCAACACCATGATTGTACTGAGAAACTGGTAAAGGGCTTTATTCCTTTTTGGGAGCTGCTATACACGTTACCTTTATGCCCTTTTTCTTAAGAAGAGCGGCAGTGACGCCGTCGCCTGGACGGAGTTTTTCTGTGAAAGTGCCGTCGAAGATTACGCCGCCGCAACCGCATGAGGGGCTCTTCTCAATTAACAATGCTTCTTTAACGTTTAGTATTTCTGCGATTCTAAGCACTTCGTAGGCGCCTTTCATAAATTCATCTGTTACGTCGATACCCTGCATGTTCACGACGTAGGATTTACCTTCGATAACGTCTAAGCCGTCTCCGTTTTGGATTTCGGCGGGTATACGTGGTACGGATAAGCCGCCTAGGACTTCGGGGCAGACGGGGTAGAGTTCGCCTTTCTTGAACTCTTCAAGTATTTCGGCTTTGAAGTTGTTTTTGCCTTCGAAGTTGCAGTTTACGCCGAGCAGACATGCGGATACGAGTTTCATAGTAGGTCAATTCATGGTTTGAGCCTTAAAAGATTTGGCTTTGAATTGGGAGAAAATAGGTTGGGTTAGCTGAGACCTCTGTGCCTAATTAAGGAGAAAGACAGAAAGCAAAACGATGACTGCAACCACCGTTACTGCAACATGAGGTCTTTTCAGCCCCAACCTATTCTCCTGTTTTGATTTGACTAAAAAAGGGAAAGAAGAGGTGTTTTCATTCTTTCACTATGGGTGTTTTCTTAGAGTCAGGATAGTCAACAGTCCGACAGCGATGATTGCTACGATTACGCCGATGATTGCTGGTAGGAAGTACAGGTCAGCCATTGATGGAGCCGCGGTTGGTTGTGGTGTTGCGGCTTCTGGTGCGGGGTCAACATTGAAGGCTGTCACTGCATGTGATGGCCAGTATGATTCAGATCCGCTGAAGGATGCGTAGACTGTGAATTTGCCCTCGATGTCAGGTACCCAATTGAAACTGTAGAATCCGTCTGCGTCAGCTGTGGTTGAACCGATGGTTCGGTAGTTGCCGTTTGCGTCTATTACGTTTATGTCAACAGTTACACCAGTAACGTTTGTTGGACGTGGCTTCTGCATGTAGACGTATTCCATCCATGCGGCTTGGCTTTCGTCTGAGACTGCTGGGACGCCGTTGGGGAAGCGCATTGATTGTTCGGATTGCTGTGTGCCTGCTGATACATCGGTTACAGTGCCTTTGATCATTACACTGTTGCCTAATTGAACTACGTCGTTTATGACTTCGACTGTTGTGCTGCTTGGACCTTTACCGATTGCATATACTTGGTGGTCATAGTTGTTCCAGTAAGTTAAGACACCATCCGCAATTTGCATGGTTCCTGGGTGAGCCCAGCCCATTTGACTCCAGATTTCTTCGCCTGTGTTAACGTCGAAGACTCTGACTTTTGCTCCTTTGAGTAGCGGCGTGTCTGCTGAGTGCTCGTGAGTGCCTATGTAGATTTTATTGTCAGCTGTGACGCCGTGGAAAAGCGTATAGTACTTGAAGATTTCTCCGCCTGTGGGTGCCTCTATCTTCCAGACTAGAGTTCCGTTTTGTAGGTCGTATGCGTATACTGAGCCGGTGTAGCCTGTGGTGAATAGTTTACCGTGTGAGATTGATGTTCCGTAGACATTCATTAGACTGACCCAGGTGTAGTAGCCGAATGGGTTAAAGTCTGCTTGGTTCTCGCTTGCCCAGAGTTTGTTTCCGGTTTTAATGTCGTAGACTTCGAATGATAGTTGTGGCATCTGCTGCATTACAAATACGCCGTCAGCTGCACGGATGTATACTTTCTGTGAGCCATCTTGGAATGTCATTTGGTAGTTTTTGCTCCAGAGGACTCTACCTTGTTCGCCAGCTTTGATGCTGATGGCTGTTAAGGTGCATCCTTCTGGGTTGTGGTAGTATAGTGAGCTTGTGCCTGAAGCCGGGAGTGTGCCATTGCTGATTAAAACGTAGTCGTTGTACTTTACTGCGCGGATGGTAACTGTGCCTGTTAGTGTTATGGGTATTGATACGTTGAAGTCCCATGTATTCAGTTGAGGTGCTGGTGAGTACGTGGTTGCATACGCGTTTTTAGCATAAAGGCTTGCGTTTCTTGAGCCTGAGGTCTGTGAAGTGAACACATTAGAGGAGTTCCATTGGTATAGTTGCCATCTCTGATTTGTAGAGGTGCCCTCGTTTTGTATGACGTATTTAAGTAATTCGCCTTTTGGACCGATCTCGTTTGTTCCTGCTGGTACATCAGTTACGTTTAGTGGTATTGTTGTTCCATAGCGTGGGTGGATGAATGCCCAGTATCGGATACCGCCTTGGGTGTATTCAGATATTATGTATCCTGGGTTGACAACTCCGTGCTGGTTCATGTCGTCTAAGTCATAGTAATAACCAAATGATGGAGTGTAAGCCATAGTCTTGTTGCGCCAGATTTCTTGGCCAGTCTTTAGATCAACGCATACCCAGTCGCCGCCTGTGCCTGCCCAAGCAATTGGTTCTTGGTAGAGCATTCTACCGTGCATGATGATTTGTCTATCTTGGAATCTGGTTTGGTACTGGTGGCCTGCGTTGAAGGTTTCTCCTGCTGTTGAGAAGTAATCATCGCCGCCCACCATACCGCCGTCTTCAGTGGGCTTAGTCCATAGAATGTGTCCACTGTTCGGTGCGCTACCTTCGGTTTGGATTCGGTTATTGGTTGAACCATAGTCTTTGTCTTTTGCGTTGTTGAGCCAGTTGGAGGATACTGCACCCCAGGCTGTGTTTTGACTTTCAATTGGCCTAGTCCAGTATTCTGTTGGAAGTGGATAACTTGTTATTGCCTGTGGAATTACTGGGTCTTGTTGTACGGTTACTACGTATGTGCGGTTGCTTGATAGGAATGTTATGCCATAGTAGTCGCGGCCGGCACCTTGGGTGTTCCAGCGCCAGTAGAGTTCTTCGAAAACGAGATTTACTAAGTAGTCGCCTGTTGTGGTTGGAGTATACTTGGTGTAGGTGGTACCTGTTGAGTCAGATACTAATGAACCGCTTGAGGGGATTCTTTCGGTTGTTCCATCGGGTTTAGTCACTATAACGTGGTATTTGTATCGGATGTCGTTGCCTTCAGATGCTTGGTGTGGAACCTGCGGGTTGAAGATGACCATGCTGAATTCTTGACCGACACCTACTGGGTTTGGTGAAATAACACCATAAGTCCATGTAGGAACTTGGTCATGGTATCTGTCCCACATTGTTAGTCTGATTGCGGAGGCGTTAGCGTTTATGTCCCAGTGCATGCCTTGATTGATCGCAGTCTGTGTAGGGTTATCGTAAGCTGCTGTCACCATTGGTATCATTGAAACTACCATTGAGGAAATGAAAATTATCGCCAAAATGGTTGCATTTCTAGAGGTTTTAAACTTCATTTTTAATTCTCCTAAGTTCAGGGTGAACAAGGTTGCAGTCCTTGCTCACCTTCTAGCCAAAACGATGCCTAACTGAATGTAATAAAATGGTGTTGGTGGGTTCCCCAACAACTGAGAAACAGGTAAAATGGGGAATACACTTGAAGTGCATCTAATATATATAGTAACAATGGCTATTTTGGAAAAATAATATACACGGAAACCTGAGGCTATGCGGGATAAAGAAAACAGTATAAAAACGCTTGTGGAATTCGGCATCAGCAGGACACAAGCTAAAGTTTATCTCACATTGGCAGAAAAGGGAACCTTAACTTTGCGGTCAGCTTCAGAACATTCGGGAGTCGGCCGCCCAGATACATACAGAGCTATGGCTGACCTAACAAAAACAGGGTTAATCGAAACAATCATAGATAACCCTACAAGGTATAGAGCGATTAAAATATCAGATGCAATTGCGATTCTCATGGGTCAGAAACGAAGGGAAATAATAAACCTGAAAGAAAAATCCACCAAGCTTCTGCAGCAGTTTGAAGTCAAAACAGAGAAACAGGAAGTTAACTGCGAAACCCAGTTTGTTATAGTACCTAAAGGCACTGCCTGTATAAAGAAAAGGCTGTCAGCAATTAAAAATGCTGAAAACAGCTTTGACTGTATTACCTCTTTTAAGAGGTTTAATCAAACGCTTCTACTTGCCGGTGACGAAATAATTAATGCAGCAAACAGGGGGGTAAAAATCCGGTTTATATTAGACAAATTTGTGATGAATAAGCCGTTGGCTAAAGAGTTTGAGTTATTCTGTAGGAATACCTCATGTGAGGTGAAATTCTCGGTGGATCGACCTAATTCTGTGGTAGCTATCTTTGATAAGAAAGAGGTGCAGATAGCTATGTCTGAGGATGGGGATTTAACTCAGGTACCAATGCTTTGGTCTAATAATTCGGTCTTGGTTAACATATGCCAGCATCATTTCAATGCAAGTTGGTTAGGGGAATCAGAAATACGCAGCAACATCCTTGAGGAGATTCAATTCGGCTGAAGAATAGCGTTCTATATGGATAATCCGATTCGACGTAGGAATTCTGTTGTTTTCTTTATCTCACTGTGGCATTTAAGGCCTTTAATTGTGATTTCTAGGCCTGTATCTGTTTTATGAACCCAGTCTAGTTCTACGAAGTGGTCGAGTATTTTTAGGAAGCGATCGTAGGATATGTTTGCTCGGTGGGCTACTCTGGTGGGGCTTGCTTTTCCTTCTTTTCCGCCCTCTTTGCAGATGGAGTCAAGGATAGCGGAGTATATGTCTACTTTGCTACGTTTGCCCGCTGTCAGCTGATGTAGCCTCCTTGCTAGCCAAGTAGTAGATGTATATGAAAATCGCTAAGCTGATTACTCTTGCAACTTGAGAGCCTACCAATGCTACGTCGCTTCGGGTGTATTCCCAGATTAAATATGATAATTGTCCTAACCAGAATGCAGCGAACGCTATGGGTGCACCTATTAAGCCTGTTCGGTTTGCGTGGGATAGCTGGATGTTTCGCATTAAGAAGATGATGATGTAGCTAAGTAGCGCTATGTTTGCTACAGCGAATAACTCGTTTAACTCGTATATTATTGACAGCCCAGGGTTGTTTGAAATATCCAGCAAGCCAAAGGCAAGGGTAACAGCGAGTACGAGGGCGAGCGAGATTGTGGGTATTGTAAGTTTGGTTTCTCTCTTGATTCTTCCAGCCAGTAAGTATGAGATAGCGATTAGGAGGAAACCGCCAGTTTGTGTGACGACACGGAGCCACATGAGCGCGAATGAGAGGGTGCCTGAGAACGGGTAGAATAGGTGTATTCCGAGGAAGAAGTATGAGATTGCTAAGAGTAAGAAGCCGAATGGTAGTCCGAGGAGGATTATTTGGCGTTGTGTCTTGTATACTTTAAAAAACAAGTAGACTAAAAATACGACTAACAAGACGGAGATTATGCCTAATGCGAGTTGCAGCTCGTGTAGCACGTTTCCCTTTTAACCCCAGTAGTGCTTCTGCTTGGTCGGATTTAAACGATTCTTTACTGCAACGCGGCCAGTTTATGCATTCAGGTGACCAGATTGCATCAAGGGGATAACCATCTCTGCATGAGAAAAAAGGCCAATAGTGTAGCGGATTTGAGATAGTCAGACGCTTAAAATAAGACAGGATTGCTGTGCTTAGGTACGTAGAGAAGGCGGTCTATTTGTTCTGCCAACTGGTCGCCTTCCCTTAATATACCACACAACGCGAAGTATGACTTCGACGACCAGAAGGGTGGATATTTACAGGCCAGCTGAAGAGTTAAGCACAGTTTCAGCTACAGAAAGACTATGCTCTTTTTGCTGTGATTTTCTCTGTGCCGTCTGCTGTGCCTAAATAAGCGATGTCGGTTAAGCCCACGAATAAACCTGTCTCCGCCACGCCAGGAATCATTTTTATCTGCACGGCAAGTTCAGCGGGGTTTTTGATTTCGCCGAAAACTACGTCTATGATGGCGTTGGAGTTGTCGGTTATGATTGGGCCGAGTTTGCCTTTGGCTTCGCGGACAGTAACTTTTACGCCCATCTCTGCGAGTTTACGTTTTACTGGTGAAAGCGCAAATGGTATGACTTCAACGGGTACGAATTGGCCGCTGCAGCCTAGATATGGAGCTTTTTTAGCTGCATCCGCGATGATTATGTTGACTTTGCTGGCGGAGGCGACGATTTTTTCTCTTGCCAGCGCTGCTCCGCCGCCTTTGATGAGGGTTAGTTCGGGTGTAAGTTGGTCTGCGCCGTCGATTGTAACGTCGATTACTGGATGCTCCTCAAGCGTGGTGACTGGGATGCCGTGTTGTACGGCGAGTTCAAATGTTTGGTAGCTGCTGGGAATACCCATTACTTTGATGCCTTCGGTTTTGATGCGTTCGCCGATTGCTTCAACCGCGAAGGCTGCGGTGCTGCCGCTTCCAAGGCCAACGATGAATCCGTCTTGTACGTGTTTTACTGCTTCGAGGGCTGCTTTCTGTTTCTGCTGGGTAATTGGGTCTGTGCTAAGTTTCAATTTCCATCTGTCCTAACTTGTCTAAGACTTTCTCTACTTCGCTTCGGATTGTTTCGATGCGTTTTTCTGCCTCAGTTTTCTGGCTGGGCTTCTCCTCTGCGGGTTTGCGCGGTTTTCTAGGCGCAGTTACTGAAGTTTTCTTTTCTGTTACTTCTAAGGGTTCCTCTTCTGATTCTTCCTCTTCGGCGTCGTCCACGATGATTGGTTGAGTTGGGATTGGTTTTACCTGTATTTCACGGATAGGTTTAACGTCAATTCTGCCTCTGAGTTCCTCGACTTTGCTTGTTAATTCGCCGAAGCGTTCACTGAACAGCTTCATGAGGTCTTCCTGCATTGATTCAAGTTCATGCAGGGCGATTATGCCTTCGTCTTTGGCTATGGATTCCTTGATGGTGTTCATGCGCTGCTTGTAGCTGGCTGCGAGTTTGTCGCGTTCGGCTTCAGTGATTTTTCCTTCTGCCTGCGCCTCGTAGAGTCTGCGGATTGCGTCGCCTAAGATTTCGCGTTCGAGGTCTAGCATTCGGAGTTCGTCTTTGGCGTTTACGGCTGAGGATGCGGGGATGCTTTTAGAAATTTTGAATGGTACATTTGGGATTTTTAGGGATGCGTATTGGAGCGCAATCGGGTCGGGTGTCTGTGTCGGCGTCGGCGCTGGAGGCGGTGCTGCTACGACTGCTGCTTGGGCGGGTTGTGTTGGCTGCGGGGTGGGTTTGGGTT
>CAYPGY010000062.1:0-13616 GCA_964410435.1 uncultured Candidatus Bathyarchaeia archaeon | reverse complement strand
TGGTTCAGCAGCGGGGTTGGGTTGCTGGTTGGTTGTGGCGACAGTACAAGGTCCAATTTTTTCAATAGCCGAAGTTTTGATCTACTATTATAGCAGCGAATAGTGTGGCTTGTTTGTATATCTCTTGTTGACGTGATTGGTGTAATAGTAACAAAATCCCTGCTAAAATGACCTGCTTAAAAGCCAAATGCACAAAAGCTTTAGAAACCGCAAGCGCTTTAACCTATACAAACCCAAGTATTTGGCTGTGTAGCTTATGCAGAAAGTATGGGAAGAACTAAAAAGTATCGAAGCCCAAGCTGAGCAAATCCAAGCCGACGCCAAAGACCGCGCCAAAAAAATTGTAACACAGGCACAGAAAGACGCCGAAACGCTTCTCCAGAACAGCAGAACCTACGCTGCGGAGGAAGGCCAGAAACGCTACCAAGCCGCCATAGATGAAGCCAACAAAAAGCGCCAAGAACAACTAGCCGAAAACGAGAAAGCCGCTGCCAAACTTAAAACCCAAGCCGAGAAGCGCATGGATAGCGCAGTAGCAGCCGTCATTAAAGCTGTGCTAGAGGAAAACTTGTTTTGACCCAAACAACAAAGTACGCTCGAGTTCTTCCCCGAATGGGCGCGGAACGGGGCAAACTCTTAGCTGAAAACAGAATCAAAGCCCTCGCCGAAAGTAAAAGTGTAGCCGACATCGCAAGTCAACTGCGTGACACAACCTATCAGGAGCAAATCGGCCGCTTAGCCACGCCCTTGACCGCGCGAAAACTTGAACGCGCCTACTACGAAAACCTAATTGACACTTACCTTAAAATCATAAAGTACGCCCCCGAAACCGCGAACAGGTACCTAACCATTTACCTTGAACGGCTCGAAGCAGAAAACATCAAAACCCTTGTCCGCACAGCAGGCGCAGGTTTATCCACCGAGCAGCGCCTCGCCAAAATATACCTCCAAATCGAAAAGCACTTCGACCACATTGCGCTAGTGGAAGAAGCCGCCAAAGTAAGTGGCATCAGTCAAGTTGTAGCAGTTTTCAAAGGCACCGACTATGGCTCTGCACTCGCCACGGGGCTTAAAAGTTTTGAGGAGAGCGGCTCAACCACATGTCTTGACGTCTTCGTGGATAAGCTATTCTATGAGAAGCTGGCCGCAGCGTATGAGAGTTTGCCTCGACAGGAGAAATCCCATGCGTACTTCTACGCAAGTACAGAAGTTGACAGTTTCATCCTAACTACACTGCTTAGAGGCAAGAACTTAAACTATGACCCTAACTGGCTCCGCATCGCGGTACCCAGCTGCTTCTTTAACTTGAGCAAGAAGGAAGTTGAATCGATGGTTTCAGCGCTTAATTACGAAGCCGCCCGTAAAACAGTGGAGGAAAGCCACTATGCCAAGTACTTCGAACAAAAAGCTACCCCTGAGGAAACCATCGCCGCCGCAGAGAAATCCTTCAGAAAAGCAGTCCTTCTGAAAGCTAAAAAGGCAGTGATCCGCGAAACCTTTAACGTTGGCTCAACTTTGAGTTTTATAACGATAAAAGAGGCAGAAGTCCACAATTTGACCGCGTTGACGTTAGGCTTAGAGGGCGGTTTAAAGTCGGAAGTTATACGCAACCAGCTTCTATTCTGACTCTTACTCTTTTTTGCGATTTAGCGTCAATGCGGTGTGGCTAAATGTCTGCTTGAACGGGTTAAATTCGGTGCCTGCGCCGCCGTAGAATTTGCTGAACCACTCATAGAAGTGTAATCTAAGGGTGTGTATGAATACGATTAAGCCCTCAAGCGCCAAGACGCCGATGTTACCGACGATTATGACTATGATTCCCAGAACTAATCCGAGGGCACCCATCGCTTGTGTTAATTCAAAAATGTTGTTTACCGCCAACAGCAGTGCCCAGTGAGCCATCAGCAGCGCAAGAATACGGCTGTACGAGATTGTATTGCCCAGCAGGCGGGTGAAGAAGTCTCCTCCCTCAAAAAATCTACCCACAAGCGTCTCCTGCTCTGGATGCTCGCTTTCATGTATAGCTGTGGGTTTAGCGATTTTTGTGTAGATCGGTTTGCCCGCGACCATGATTACAAATGGTATTACAGGTACCAGTATAGGACCTGCTAGCCATGCACCGAAGTTGAGTTGGTAGGTGTAGACTAGCCAGATGCCCCCGATGAAGAACAAAAGTTTGGGCAGCGACGTTAGGAAAGCGTCTGCCTTGTTATGCTTGAGTAAGTAATTAGCCATCTCTATAGCTATACCCGCATTGATTTGCACCATTCCGACGAATAAGCTGAAGATTAAGAACGAAGTCACAGTATCAGTCGAGTGGAAGGGGCTAAACCACAGAGGACCCCACGGCAACTCAAAGCCGAATGCTTCGCCGAAAAGCAACCCCGCAACCGAGGCGGCTACTCCGCATGTAGCCATAATCCAGCAGACATTCTTTATGCTCTGATTACCCTTGATCAGGCTGCCGACGATTGATCCACCGATTAAAAGGATTAAGCCATGTCCAAGGTCGCCGAACATTAAACCGAATAGTATCGGAAACGTTAAAGCTACAAGTGGAGTTGGGTCAACCTCGTTATAGTTTGGCAACCCATAGAGTTTTACGATTTCCTCAAATGGTTTAACGAATCTGCCGTGAACGACCTTTGTGGGGGGCACAGCCGTTTCTGCTGTTTCGTCTTTTAGAACCAGTGCTTTGCCCTCCATTTTACTGTTAACTGTCCGTGTTAGCTCCCCGAATTTCTTTTCGGGTACAAAACCCTTGACTGTCGCCAGCCTTCCTGTCTGCAAAATCTTCTTCTCAGCAGTCAATAGTGTAAGAATGTTTTCAGCGGTTTCCTTAAGCGAAGCTAATCGGTCACTGTTTTCTTCACCGAGCCTGCTTAGCTTCTCGTTAACGGCTTTCTCCTTAGTTTCATTATCTTTTAACTGCTGATTAACCTGCTTTAGCGCTTCTTCCACGTTGTTAGGAAGATCAGGCGGCATCTGGAACAAGTCCGCGTGGTAAGTGCGCAGTATGCGTTCTACTTCTTCTTTGTGTTTGCTGGGCGAAGCAACACAGAGGAAGCATTCCTCCTCAGTCAGTTGGCTCTGCTTAACAAAAAACGGTTGACCGCTAACCGCAACGTGGAAGGCGTCGCAGTTCTTCAGCGGCATAGAAGCGAACGCGACGTAGATGAGTTTAAGGTCGCCAACAGTTTCTAGGTCTGCGCCCGTGTTTTGCATACTCTGCAGCATTCTCTTCAAATGCAGCAACTCAAGATTCTTCTCGTTCATGCCCGAAAGCGAACCGTTGAGGCTGTCAACTTCATTTTTAAGTGTAAGTATCTGTTGACTTGTCTCTTCTAGAAGTGACTGCCAATTCTCCGTAGTGACATTGATCTTTTTCGGTTCATTTACCTTGAATATTCCAAGTAGGCTGCCTTTCTCGTGGATAAGCTGCTTTGTCAAAGCATCAACGTCAAGAATTCGTTCTTGGAGTAACTGGATGTTAGCGTTATACTGTTCTATGTTTGCGTTTTCTTGACTAGATGGTTCAATGTGAAACTCGCCGAAGGTATTGAGTGATTCTAATACAGACTCGACATCTTTTTTTGTACATATAATAGATGTCGCGGTCATTCTTTCGGGTCGCAACATTTTTAACAGATATAATGAACATGCTAACAAGCATTTAAAGTTGTATTTGGTGAGGGCATGATCGGTTACGTGATAGGCGACAGCGATATGATCACCGGCTTTAGGCTAGTCGGAGTAGAAGGCGCTGAAGCCGTCACCACTGAAGAAGCAATGCAAGCCCTAAGCCATGCATTGGCACGCAGCGACGTCGGCGTTATCATCATAAGTGAAGCATACTTTAGCGATGCCTCCATTCGCATGCAAGTCGACAAAATCCGCCAGGAAAGAGTCACACCCTTAATCGTCGTGCTCCCGGGAAGCAGAGGCCCCGCAGAGGGAACCCCGCTGTCTCAAACAATCAGTAGAATCTTAGGCATTAAACTCTAGAGGTATATGATTGAGTGCTAAAAGTGGCGTAGCAGCGATAGCAGACGAAGTAATAGGCGACGTTCAGAAAGAGGCTGAAGCAATAATCGCCGAAGCTGAGAACGAAGCTAAAGAAACCCTACGAGCAGCTAAGGAGCAAGCGGAAAAAACCTATAACGCTATTCTGAGCGAGGCAACCCATAAATCCGAAATTAAGAAACGCAAGATCGCTTCAGTGGCGGAGGTTGAGCTGCGTAATCAGCTGCTACAGGCTAAAGAGAGCCTTGTGGATGAGGCCTTCACTAAAGCCACGGAGTCACTCAAAGCTTTTGTTGAAACCGACCAGTATCCAGCTTACCTCCTCAAACTCCTCGATTCAATTGCAGAGCGAATGGATCAACCTGTTCTTGTTGTAGAGGTTAACGCACGGGACAAAACCATCTTGACCCGGAATGCACTCAAAAAAATCAGTGAAAAAACCAAAACCGAGCTTAAACTCTCCGAACAAAACCTAAGCGTCATGGGCGGATGCAGAGTTCAGACGGAAGATGGCAAAATCGTATATGATGCTACACTTGATAATAGGTTAGATGAGCTTAAACCCGAGTTACGCGCCCAAATCGCAAAAAGCCTCTTTGGAGAAGTATCATAATGACCGCTAAAGGCAGCGTTATCAGAGTTGCAGGTCCAGTAGTTGAAGCCAAAGGCCTCCAGAACTCAGTTATGCATGAGATGGTTGAAGTTGGCAACGACGGCTTGATCGGCGAAATCATCCGTTTAGAAGGCGAATATGCAACAATACAAGTCTACCAGCCTACAACGGGGCTTAAACTAAACGAGCCCGTGCTTGGAACTGGCAGCCCGCTCTCAGTCGAGTTGGCCCCCGGGCTTATAGGCAACGTCTTCGACGGCATCCAGAGACCCCTTGAATTAATCCGCCAAATCACAGGCGCATTCATCAAGCAGGCTCACGGTGTAACTGCACTTAACCGCGAAAAAAAATGGACCTTCACACCAACCGCTAAAGTCGGCGCCAAACTCATCGGCGGCGACATATTGGGCACCGTACAGGAAACCGACCTAGTTGAGCACCGAGTCATGGTCCCAATCGGTTTACATGGAAAACTAACAAGCATCGCAGCGAAAGGCGACTACACAATCGTGGAAACAATCGCCACCATAGAATCCGACGGCAAAAACGTTGACGTGCAAATGCTCCAAAAGTGGCCAGTAAGAACCCCCCGCCCACACACCAAACGCCTCTTCGCCACGGCACCCCTGATTACAGGGCAACGCGTCATCGACACATTCTTCCCTATCGCCAAAGGCGGATCAGCAGCTATCCCCGGACCCTTCGGCGCAGGCAAAACCGTTACCCAGCAGCAACTCGCCAAATGGTCAGACGCCAACATAGTCATCTATGTGGGCTGCGGCGAACGCGGAAACGAAATGGTCGATGTCCTCGACAGTTTCCCCAAACTACTCGACCCAACAACTGGTCACCCACTGATGGAACGCACAATTCTCGTCGCGAACACCAGTAACATGCCTGTTAGCGCACGCGAAGCAAGCATCTACACAGGCATCGCCCTCGCCGAGTACTACCGAGACATGGGCTACGCCGTAGCATTGATGGCGGATTCAACCAGCAGATGGGCAGAAGCGCTCCGTGAAGTCTCAGGCCGCCTCGAAGAGATGCCCGCCGAGGAAGGCTTCCCAAGTTACCTACCGTCACGCCTCGCCGAATTCTACGAACGCACCGGCGTAGTCGAAACCCTCGGGCAGGACGACCGCACAGGTTCAATCTGCGCCATCGGAGCCGTATCACCCCCTGGCGGAGACTTCTCCGAGCCAGTCACGCAGCACACCAAACGCTTCACCAGAGTCTTCTGGGCATTAGACGCTGAACTCGCAGACGCACGCCACTACCCCTCCATTAACTGGATGGCAAGCTACAGCGGCTACATCGCTGACCTCGCAGGCTGGTGGCACAAGAACGTTGACGAGAACTGGAACAGCTACCGCGAGGAAGCCATGCGTATCCTGCAAGCCGAAGACGAACTCAAGAACATCGTGAAACTCGTTGGCCCCGAAGCGCTTCCAGACAAGCAGCGCCTCATACTTGAAACAGCACGTATCATCCGTATCGCGTTTCTGCAGCAGAACGCGCTTGACCCCGTAGACACCTACTGCAGCCCACAAAAACAGTTCAAGATGCTTAAAATCATCGTGGACTTCCATCACTTAGCAGACGGCGTCGTCAGCAAAGGCGCCCCAATCTTCAAAGTCACCGAGTTACCCGTCATGGAAGACATTATGCGTATGAAAAGCAGCATACCTAACGACCAGATAGATAAGCTGGAAGAATTAGAGAAAAAGATGCATGCAAATATCGAATTGTTGGAGGCATCCCTGAGGTAGAATACTATGGTGGGAATAGGCTTAGAATACAAAGGCGTCTCGTCGATTTCAGGCCCAATCATAATGGTTGAGAACGTTAAAGACGTCGGCTACGACGAACTCGTCAGCGTAAAAACCCAAACCGGCGAAATCCGCCTCGGCAAAGTCATCCAAGTCAGCCAGAAAGCCGTAACCGTACAGGTCTTTGAAGGCACAACCGGCCTCTCACCAACAGCAACCCGCACCCGCTTCCTCGGCCACTCATTGGAGGTTCCGGTATCAACCGAGATGCTGGGACGCGTCATGAACAGCTACGGGGAACCAATCGACGGCCACCCCCGCTTCTTCACTGAGGAGAAACGCGACGTCAACGGATACCCGCTAAACCCAACCGCACGCGAGTACCCAAAAGACTTCATCCAAACCGGCGTCTCAGCCATCGACGGACTCGCCAGCCTCGTACGCGGACAAAAACTCCCCGTCTTCTCTGGTCCCGGCTTATCACATAACGAACTGGCCGCGCAGATTGTGCGTCAAGCGCAGATTCGCAACGCAAACGAGCCCTTCAACGTAGTATTCATCGCGATGGGTCTGGGGCATGACGACGCGGACTTTTTCCGTAAAAGCTTCGAAGAAACAGGCGCCATCAAAAACGTCGCCATGTTCCTAAACCTCGCAGACGACCCGCCAGTTGAGCGTATCTTAACCCCCCGCGCAGGCTTAACGCTTGCTGAGTACCTTGCTTACGAGGAGGACTCGCATGTGCTGGTGGTCATGACTGATATGACTAACTACTGCGAGGCGCTCCGTGAAGTCAGCGCAGCCATGGAGGAGGTTCCCAGCAGAAAAGGCTACCCCGGCTACATGTACAGTGATCTCGCAAGTATCTATGAACGCGCAGGCCGTGTAGTCGGCAAGAAAGGAAGCATCACTCAGATGCCAATACTTACCATGCCAAACGACGATATCACCCACCCAATTCCAGACTTAACTGGCTACATAACCGAAGGGCAAATCGTGCTTAGCCGCAACCTCGAGAAGCAGGGTATTTACCCGCCAATCTACATCACAACAAGCCTCTCGCGCCTGATGAAAGACGGCATCGGCAAAGGCAGCACCCGCGAAGACCACGCAAACGTCGCAAGCCAACTCTACAGTGCCTACGCCCAATACAACTCCGTCAAATCACTGGTTACAATCATCGGCGAAGAAGGTTTAGGCACACGCGACAAAGAGTACCTCAGATTCGGCGAACGATTCGAAAAGACGCTGATTAATCAGGGTAAAATGGAGAACAGAACCATCGAGGAAACCCTTGGCATCGCATGGGATGCACTAAGCGACTTGCCAGAGGAAGAGTTAACCTCGATCAAGCCCGAATACATCCAGAAGTACCTGCCTAAAACGGATACGGAAGTAAAGTAGGCTTTAAGCGATGTCTGCGGAGAATATTTCACCCACAAGAATCAATCTTATCCAGACAAAAAAGACTTTGAAGCTAGCGCAGTCTGGGCGCGAAGTGCTTGAACGCAAACGTGACATTCTGCTCCGTGAACTCCGCAGCAGTGTATTCGACGCCGAGAAAACACGTGAAGACCTCCTTGTTGAGTTGATGCAGGCGTATCAGAGCCTAAAAGAAGCGAACATGGCTAAAGGTTCAGAAGCCATCGCAAACACCGCACTTGCCACTACTCATCAAGCAGAGTACCTAATTGACTACCGAAGCATAATGGGCGTCACCGTACCTATAGTTAATTTCCAAGCTAAAACCAACATTAAACCTGACTATGGCTTCGCAAACACCAGCGCGGAACTCGACAAAGCCTTTAAGCAGTTCTACCGTGTACTGGAACTACTGGCGCATCTGGCTAAAGCTGAAGGAACAACCTTCCAAATTGCCAACGATGTTCGCAGGACACAGCGCCGCGTCAACGCACTGAACTATGTTCTTATTCCACGGTACCGAAACACCGCCAAGTGGATAGAGCTCGTTTTAGAAGAGAAAGACCGCGAAGAATTCGTAAGAACCAAAAAAATCAAGGGCATGATTAAAAAGAAGGAAAAGCTAGAAAGGGAGATAGAATAAGTTGAAGAAATTTAGCTTTGAAAATATACATCAAGTTCTTGTTCCCATCGACGGCTCTGATTATAGTATTCGGGCTGTAGAATACGCTATAGGCTTAGCAAAAACCCAGAATGCCCATGTAATGCTTGTCTACGTTGTTGACGAGTTGGTTGTCGACCAGTTTTCCAGCGGCCCTAAAAGGGATGAAGTTGAAGCTGAACTGAAAAGCGATGGACAACGCGCTATCCATTACGCTGAATCTCTAACTCAGAAGGCAGGTGTTAAATCTACCTCTATGCTTTTAAGAGGACGCCCGTTTGAACAGATAGTGAACACTACAAAAAGCTTCAACATCGACATAGTGGTGATGGGGACTTATGGTCGCCGTGGCGCCGAGCGTATCTTAATCGGCAGCGTTGCCGAACGGGTTATCGAGTATTCACCTTGCCCTGTGTTGGTCGTTAAATAAATGTTTGGTGTATCTGTCCATGTCGAGTATAGATAAACTTCAAAAGGACTATCAACGCTTCGTTGAAAATGTCGAGCGAACCGCAGCTGTGGATATAGAGAAAATACGAATGGAGCTGAACAACCTTAAAAACAAAGCTGCTGAGTTCAGCCAAGCGGCTTAATCTTTTTTTCGGTCGAGTAGTGATTTGGTTAATGAGAAAAAGTTAATAGGAAACTTCACTGTGGTTTTATAATAACATTGTAGTTTGACGTATGTGAAACGAAAACTGTTGCTCTTCGTTCTAACTACGATCGTGCTCGTACCCCTTATGGGCATGGCCGCAGCTCTAACCGTTCAAACTGTTCAAGACCAAGTAGCTCAAGATACATCGACTGCTGTTTCTTATGACCGCGTTGCAATCGCATTCGCAGCAATGTTATCCATTAGCATCCCCGGTTTAGCTGCTGGATTAGCTATCTCGTCGGCAGGTAGCGCCGCAATTAGTGCTTTAGCTGAGAAGCCTGAAACCTTCTTCAGGAGCTTTCTAATTGTCGCGTTGGCTGAGGCGTTGGCTATATACGGTTTGATTATGGGTATTCTGCTCTGGCTTAAACTTTAAACGCCAAAGCGGAGTTATCTGTAGGAAAAACCGCACTAAACATTTTTTATTTTTTCGTTTATGCAAAGCATTATCTCAATATGTGAGAGCTGTTTAGGTTCGTAGGTTTTACGTAAAGGCTAAATAAGTCTAGTATTACTTTTTTTAATATTAGTGCTACTATTTCATGCTGTTTAAGGTGTAAAAAAATGAGTGACGAAAAAGACGCGATAAACAAAATAAAAACAACTACCCTCAAAGAAAGAGCAATAACACGCGTCTTTGAACCCCTCGACGACGAAATAACCTTGATGATCGCAACGGCAAAATTTAATTTCACAACCTGTAAAACCGACGAAAAAACACTCAACCTTACATTAGCCTATATCGAAGATACTAAAAAAATGCTTTCAGTACTGAAAACGCGTATGAATCTGATTCAAGAGATCGTTTCGTAGACTTTTCGCCGTAAATGGCTTTGTCGAGAAGCGGACAATCACGTTACTCGAACCATGGCGCTAGTTTTATTGAGTCAAACTATTCCCCGAACATTGCCTTTTCCGTGCTGGTTCTGAAAAAAGATGAAAAGTGGGATTGTATATGGGCTTATCGCTCGAATTATTTGCTTTTTTTCTTGAATATGACGCCTTTGGGGTCTTTGAGTAATAAGGCGCCTTCCCATACCGCAAGTCCTACTAATAGCATTATGCCGCTGAGAACTGTTGCCTCGACGGATACTTCGAAGAATTCTCCGCCCCCCTCCAAAAGATAGGGCACTACATGGTCTACTAGCACCATTATTGTTGTACCCCACAGTATCAAGCTGAGGTACTTAAGTAGGTACTTGTCGTTTTCTGCTTTAGTATACCAGATCGCGGTTGCGATTGTCGCAGCGAATGCAAGTATTATTAGCCACATTTTTCCTTTACCTCCGTTAGTCTTATTAGCTGGTGCTACTATATTTAAATTTAGTATTACTACGTGCTAATATATATGAAAAAAGTAGTAATGGAGGTGGGATATCATGGCATGTTTCCTAGCACCAATGGCCCTTGCAATCGTAATGACAATCATACAAGCATTAACCCGACATAGTGATTTACCTAGAAAATACAGACTTAGTGCACTAAACACAATGCTATGGGGTGGAGTAGCAATACTGGCAGCTGAACACGTCTTCCACGGCGAAATTACCGCTTGGGCCCCATACCTAACCGCGATGTCTTCCCCCGCTGATACCGCGATAATGTTATCTGAAATCGCTAGCATCGGCGGATCAATGACATTAGCGATTACCCTAACTTGGGGTTCAATGCTTGCAGTAAGCGCATTGATGACACGAAGAGTCCAATTCAAAGACGGGCTAAGCCGACTAAGTAAACCAATGGCTACGCCAACCTAAAAACATTCAAAGATATGGTGATTCATATTTACCTTTCTCTTTTTGTTGAATAGGCAGATCGTTGTGTAGGTAACTGTTATTGCTGGTTTGTGTTCTGCTTGATTTCAGCTATATTCTTCAGCGCCTGAGTTGATACAAGAGCAGCTAACCCCGTGGCCTGAACAGCTGCTTCCACCCCCCAACCCAGTACATTAAGCGGATTCAACGCAGCGTACTCTGCTACTGAAGTTGCGGTCTCGAACATGTTTTGTGTCTGCGGTGCAGGGCTCCCCTGAGTTACGTTCTGGAGTATACTGCCTAATGCAGTGACGGCGGTGAGGGTGGTCTGCTGCAGTGTTCCCATTAGCATTTTAGCTGTAATTTCCTCGTTGGGAAAAATCATACCTGAGAGGATGGCGCTTGCTGTATGCTTGTATTCTGGGTCACCCTTGCATCTCTTGCACATGGCTTCAAACTCGGCTAGCCAGACCCTGTTGAGGTTTCTGTTTCGCAGCAAACTAAACATGGTTTCTGAAAGTTGGAAGCCATAGCCGAATTTCCCCTCTATGCGTTTAATGTATGGTGTAAGGGCAACTTCTGTGAAGTTGTTGTTTGCAATGCAATTCTGCACTGTTTCCGCTGCCCATTTAGCGCTCAAAAGTCCCATCTGTAATCCTTCGCCGTTGAAGGGGTCAACTAAGCCTGCTGCTAAACCAATAACCATTAATCGGTCGCCTACGAGTGGCACTTTGCCGTCAAAAAGGTTTGATGTTAAAACCTCTACTTCGCCTACTATGCGGGCGTCTTTTAGGTGCTGCTGCATGGCGGGGTTGTTTTCTATTAGTGATTTAAGTAGCGGTAGTGGGTCTTTCTGCGGCGGATTAGCGCCTAAGATGTAGCCGACTCCTACGCTTGCTTGGCTCTTCGAAGTGGGGAAAATCCAGCCGTAACCCGGGAAGCTCTCGTCGTCGAAGTAGAGGCTTGCTTGGCTAGGGTTAACAGTGACGTAGTCGTATTGAGCTCTGGCTGCGATGAAGCGCTGTGTTTTAGTCCACGCTGAACCTTTGAGTTTACGTGTGACTATTGAGTTGACGCCGTCGGCGCCTATTAGTAAGCGTGCGCGGATGGTTCGTGTTGTCTCTTTTGCTCCCGCAATTACTGTAACCCAGTCTTTTTCAACTGCAAAGTTAATTGCGTGCCATCCCTCAAGAACGGTTGCGCCGGAAGCTCGTGCGCCATCTAGCAGCACCTGATTTAGTACCTTAATGGGCACCACCTTAGCAAAGCGTGGCATATCCTCAACTTCTGGGAATTCGCCGTCGATTAGGTCTTCGCCGTTAAGGTAGACTTTTGTGTGGCCGATAGTGTTCCCGATGGGGTTTTCTACGTTTATTCCGAGGTTTCTCAGTTCATGAAGTGAACCCGGAGCTACGAGGTAGGAGTGCACGGTTTCACGCGGCGAATTTTGCTGCTCGACTAATGCCACTTTAGCTCCGGCTTTAGACAGGTTAATAGCGGCTGCACATCCGGCGACGCCTCCGCCGATGATAACTACGTCGAAGTCGATTATTGAAAGTAAATTATTCGATGCCTTATTGTTAGACAATTGCCCTGCCCTCTCTTGGTTACCGGATAAATTAGCAACGTATGCTTATTATAATTATCCAACCGTATTCATGCTTTGTAGCCTAAGCGGAAATTGTAGAGGCCGCTACAGTCATCAATCAATCGGAAACTGATGCAGACAGACCCTAATCGTCTATGCTCTCGATCATTTCTTTTCCGCAGCACCAGGGTGCTTTTTCCACGTTGCGTTTTACGTCTCCGGTGCATGACATTTCGTATTCGGAGCGGATTTTGCGGCCGCAAACGGTGCATTCAAACGTTGGCATACCTGTAGATTGTTAAAAATCAATAATAAAAGTTGCCTGTATACCGTAAACAGGTTAGCGCTTAAAGGTAAACAGATTTTTATTGTATTTTGCAATTAAAAATTGGAAGGTCGAGAGAGGGAAGGTTAACTTAAAGGCAAGCGGAAATTTAGGAAGAGAGAGGGGAACACTTTGCTTGCCTTCAAGCTAACCTTTTACGTTGTTACATACTTACCTCTTGAATCATAAATAGCAATGTGACTGTGTAACTGCAATAACATGTTTAACAAAAAAGAGCAGTTAAGCGGATTCAGCCGTGTGCCAAAATGCTGAGTTGACACAAAAATGTTGAACCCATGCCGACTCAGCTTTAGCAGCCGGATCCGCCCAACCTGTCGGGCACCATAGCATCCTTTTCCACACAAGGATGACCTATTCGGTATTGGATAAAAGGTGATGTTGGCTCATATGTGCAGTAACAAAGCGATAAATCATACATAACTTTTCTGAGTTGATTAGTTTACAATTGTCTAGAAATATAGTCGCATAACGTTTGTTTTTGGCTTTTACGGTATATCGCTTTTTTACATTAAGCTTTCTTGAGGTCGATTATACTGGTTGAGAAACTGTTTTGTCCACGGTGCCGAAACGACTTCTACACAGCAGAGGGCCTGATTACCCACATAAAACTGCTCCATCCCGAATTTAGAAAATGCCTGCATAACACTTCGCTTGGCGCCATATACTTTGCAAGCATGCGGTACGACTGAGCATTTTGCCCTTCAACAGTAGATTAAAAAATATTTTCAAATTAGTAGAAGAAGGGAGTGCTGCCCTGCTACATCATCAATGAAAAGTTTTAGCAG
>CAYPGY010000061.1:0-13677 GCA_964410435.1 uncultured Candidatus Bathyarchaeia archaeon | reverse complement strand
TTGGCTTTTCAGGTTCGAGCAATACTAGCATACGGGTACTATTTTTCGCTATGTGCAACATTACCCGTATAAAGTTATGATTACATCAACGTAGCTCTCAGCGATTGGAGCCCAACCCAAACCTTTAGGATGCCAGATACTTCCAATTTGGCTACGCCAAGCTCTACCGAAACAAATTCAAAGTTTTCAGAACTACAAGGCGACATGATACCGATATTTCTTGGGGTAATTATTTTTTTAGCATTGGCGGTAGTTGCAGCTTTAATTTATAAAACTCGACAAAAAAGTCGCTCCACATCATCCTCTGTATCTTTTTAGCGGCTTGTTTTTTTGAACCATATAAAACCAATTATGGCTACTGTAACGGCGGTGAGGGTTGCAACCGGATTCAGCGAGTGAAGGGACTGTAGGGCAGTAAATGAAGTCGCTAGAACCGCGGCTGCAACTATGATGGAGACGAAAACAGCAGAACCGCTCAAGGCTAAACTCTTATTGCTCAAATCTGTTTCCTCACCGCACATTTACAGAAACAGTAATGGGCAAGGTTGGGTTTAATGCTACGTTATCGAACGGGGCGTTCAATGTTTAGGACAGCAAAAAAGGCCTGTAGAACAGATTGTTGGTTGAGATAAAATTAAGGAGGAATTAATCCTCTTCTTCGGCGAGTTTACGCTCTTTGATTTTTAGTGCTTCTTCGTCGCCGATAACCTTGAAGGTTTCGGTTAATTCTTGCTTGTGCAGGAATTTTTTGACGGTTATGCGCACGTACTTTTTGCTTAGCGCTTCGCCTTCGCCTTTAACGATTACGGTTTTACCTTCTGTTCTGACTTCTCCGCCGGTTTTGTCCTTTAGGAAGTCAGAGAGTTTACCGATTAAGTCTCCTTTAAGTTCGGAAGCGTCAACTTTCATTTCGACCATGTGTTTCACCTCGATTGCGCATCGTTGTGCTTGTTTCTTGACAGCTACAGGATTGATAAGTTTTCCGCTTACACCAAAGTTTTTGAATCTACATTCAGCCAGCGTACTGCATTCTTGTGGCATCTCGCTTACACCAACATACGTATATACAAACACACACCTAGCCGATATGGTGAGGCTGAAGGTTTTGACTAGCGAAATTGTTGGAAACGAACCTACACATACAGAGGGTCACAGCACCGAAATCTCCCAAACTGGAAATGAGTTTATGTGCCCTGAATGCGGTAAAAAGTTCCCCCTAAAAGACGAGGCCGTAAAACACCTGCACGGTGTACATATGAAGCACCTGCGTAGCGTTCACGGCGAATACCACGAATAAGACGTTGGCGGCATGTACGTTAGCTAAATTTGGTCAGTTCGCCCGTCGAGTCTTTCTCACCGCATAAGCTCAGACTCTAGTGCACATCATTCCAAAGGTACACACAGCAACAAAACATAAGACTCTTGCGGGGCTAAACAGAACAGTTTATAGTGCACATACGCGGTTTCTTTTCAGGTGTAATCATGGAGTTTTTTGATGTAATTAAGAGCAGAAGAAGCATACGCTCATTCAAAAATCAAGCTCTACCACAAGAAGTTATCAACCAGCTAATCGACGCAGCTAGATTGGCGCCTTCCGCGGGTAATGCACAGTCATGGGCATTCGTAATGGTAACTGATGTAAAAGCTAAGCAGGCGCTTGCATCTGCCGCTTGGGGTCAGAAGTGGCTTGAAGAAGCAGCAGTTGTATTTGTGGTCTGCGCAGATCTAAAACGAGCTGAGGAAAGCTACGACGAGCGGGGCAGAACTCTCTACTGCATACAGGACACCTCCGCAGCCGTTGAGAATATTTTGCTTGCAGCTACAGCGCTGGGTTTGGGAGCATGCTGGATGGGTGCCTTTCATGAAGAGGAAATAAGAAAAGTAATTAAGGCTCCATGTTGGATGCGGCCAGTCGCGATGGTCCCCGTTGGAGTTCCAAACGAGTCGCCACGCGCCCGAAGCAGACGAAGCGCAGACGAAGTTGTGCATATGGAGACGTTTTAGCCGAAGCTAATGTACTGTTTAGGCGCCAGATTGGTTTCCCAAGTCCAGAAATGCGCGGTACATTTCACAACGCGAAAGACAACGAGTTTTGGGCTGTCAGCGCCGAAACCCATCTGTTTGAGGAATGGTCTGGCTTCGATTAGTTTTTCTCTTATTTTCATGTCGTCTATGAACTCGACTTCGCCGGTTACACGCATCTGGTCCATGCCTTTTGCTTTGGCGTCGAAGAAGCAGACTTCAACTTTCTGGTTGGCTTTGAGTTGGCGGTATAGGTCTTTGGTTGCGCCGGTGTTATAGTATAAGCCTGTTTCGTCGGCGTACCACATTAGCATGCCTCTTACGTGGGGTTGGTCGCCGTCGACTGTGGCGATGAAGGTTATGGGGTTTTGGTTGGCGAATTTTATGCAGTCATTTATATCCATGGTTATTCACCTCTTGTACGTTTGGTTATCAATAGTTAAATTTTTTGGGTGATGAGTGTTGATTGATTTGTACGTATCAATAATTATGACATAACGTTTAAAAGACCCAGCGACACTTCTGAAGAGTTTTATCAGAGGCAATCGGCATATGTGCGAACGGCATAACGCTCGATTCGCTGCATAACGATGCAATTGCCCAAAGAACAGGAGGATAAGAAAAAAATTGTTATCGCGAGATTGCGATGGATGCTCAGAAATGAGAGCATGCAGTAAACGCTACTCAATAGCCGAAGTGTTCGACAAAGTTTACTGTCCAGACGGAACAGCTCATCTAATAGATGGGCATTAAGAATCAAATCTACAGTTTAAACGAGAAAGGAACTTTGTTTTTCTTCCTTTTTGTTTTAGTATTTCTCAAGCGCTAACTTTACTTCTGAAAGTACCTTTGAAAAGTCTGCGTCCTGACCCGGCTTAATGCCCTTCTTTGAGACTTTAAGAATCGTCTCGTATCCTTTAGATGATAGCTCTTTTTCGATTGCTTTCATTGTACGTTCGTTTCCAAACAGTTTCCATGTGCAGAAAATGATTGCTTTTTTGCCAGTGGGTGCGGGTAGGCTTTCTATGTAGGTTTGAGCTTCTTTAGCGGGGCTTGCACCCTCGACTGGGGTACCGAAAATCAGAAGGTCGTAAGCGGAGATTTTTGCTGGTTCAATCTGCGTCAAATCAAATAAGGGTGCTTTTACGGTGTTGGCTATGGCTTCAGCTAAGCGTTTGGTGTTTCCTGTTCTTGAGAAGTAAACTACAGCGGCGTTCATGGTATGAGTTTAGCGCTGGCTTGGTTAATAAAATGTTTCCATATAGAAATGCTTTGCAGGCGACGCCTTGAATCATGCAGAAGTTAGTGCGTTAAACGCAAAGCTACAAAAGAGCATCGCTACCCCTCTATAGGTTCTGCAATGATCTAATATTTGGATCCTAATATGTCTGCTAGAAACGCACTGCAGGTGCGTAAAGCGTGGAAAAAGCGATGTAGCGGGTGTGTTTCGCGCAAGCCAGTTTCCACCATATTAAGCGATAAAGGAGCGGCATTATTCTCAACATAGCGTTGCTTCGTACTGTTTGCAGTTCACTGACTCTTCAGTGTGCGGGTGAATGCACTGACCTTAATCGAGTCATTTCTTTTTGCTTCTAAAGTAACGATTAAAACTGCTAAGAGTACAGCGATAATTACCAGCACTGCGAGGATGGCGACTTCGACTATGTTGAGTTAGAATGTTGTCTGGTTAGCAGGTGGGCTCGGCGCTATAGTTGGGGTTGCTGTTGTGGTTGTGACGAATCCACAACCTGTCCTGTTGGCGAAGCAACGATTTTTCTGTTGCCTTTGTTTTTTTTTGTTTTACGGAGGTGTTGCCGCTGACGTTTTGGCTCGCTTTATCAACGCGGCGATGGCGATGACGGCTACTATGATAGCGGCTGAAGCTAAGATGACTATTATGACTAAGTCGTTTACCTGCATGTTGCCTGCTGGTATGGTGGGCGTATCGCTGGAAGGCGGCGACTCGGTAGTTGCGCTAGGTTGGGCGGTGGTGGTGCTGCTTCTTGGAACGGTGACTGTTTTTGTGGGGCTCCATTCGCTAGATTGTCCATCGAAGACCCACGGGTACATACTCAGTGGATCTGTCGCTGTGACATTTTGAATTCGATGAACCGAGCCAACCAGCGCCTGCACCTGAGTATCAACCGTGCCGCCGTTGGGAATGTTATCCCAGAAGGGGAAGTAATTATCATCAAGTGAAAAAGACACCGTTGTATAAGTGGAGTCTGACTGAGTTAAGTACCCGTTGTCTGGACTGTAAACTGTTAACCAATCGTCGGCGTAGCTGCCCTTAACGCGTATGTTTAGGTAATAGTTGATTATTTGGCCACCGATTTCGTATGGGGTGAAGGGCACGTTTTTTATGCTGACTTGGATGGTGCGGTTTTTGACGTGGTAGCCTTGATGCGTGACGTCTGCGCCCGTGTAGGGGTCTACTGAGTGTGTGGTTGGCACATCGTAAGAGGCGTCAACATACTTGACTGTGAACTCAGGCACAGAAGGCGTAGAAACCGAAGAGACAACTTGGATAATTGTAATGCTTGAAGCTGCAAGAACAAGCAGAAGCGCCAAAGAAAAACCACTTCTAGTTAGATTCATAATAACTGATGGATTTGGTTGGAATTAAAGGGTTCTTGTACAGGTTCCTTGACTAAAGGCTGGTCAAGCTTTTTTGACTAATCGTTTGTACTTAGGTGGATTCTTCACTGTTGAGTGCCTTACCTATTGTTTGCAGTAAAGTGCGTTCCCATAATTTTAATTCTTGTTAGAAAAAGAGTAGCTTAAACAATTAGGAGAATAAGCCGCTCTTACTCGAGTCATTTCTTTTTACTTCTTATGGTAACGATTAAAACAGCTAAGAGTGCAGCGATAATTATCAGCACTGCGAGGATGGCGACTTCGACTGTGTTGGGTTCGAATGGTGTCTGGTCTGCTGGTTGACTCGGCGCTACAGTTGGGGTTGCTGATGTAGTTGTTTGGGGGGTTGCCGTTGTTGGGTTGGTTGTTGGTTGATTTGTCGGGGCCTGGGGGGGTGCAATCGTGGGAATGTCTGAGGGTATGGCTGGTGCGCCTGCCGCAGGCTGATTTAGAATCGGGGTGTAGTTGACTTTGCCAAGGTTGAAATCAAAGTTATAGTCGTAGATTTTTTGTTTGATTTCATCAGTTGAGGTGGTGCCCCAGTAGTTATTTGGGATTGATATGTCGTTTGTGCCGGTTATTTTGAAGTTGTAGTTGCTGTTTTCCTGAAGGTTGTTGTTTTGGATGGTGATCGCTAGCTGTTCAGGGGAATATTGGAGGCCGACGCTGTTTTTGGCGATTGTATTTTGCTCGATTGTGCCCACGTTGGTTCCGGGGGCTGGGATGCTAAAAGAGGATGAAACCGATATGCTCATGCCCAAGTTGTTGTTGACTATGACGTTTTGCTTAATTGTTCCCCAGCCGCCATAGAAATCAATGCCTGTTTTGCATCCAGAAATCTGGTTGCCCGTTATAGTTACTCTTGTCTGTATTGAAGAGTGATATGATCCCATTATACCTATGCCGCTTTTGGGGCTGTTCCGACCCACAATTCTGTTGTTAGATACTGTTGCTTCTGCTCCGGTGATGAAGATGATCGGGTAATCGTTTATGTTGGTGATCTGGTTATCTGTAACTATGACGGTACCGCCTCCAGCATCACAGTGAACTCCATCGCTGATCTGGTTGTTCGATATTGTGGTGATGGATCCTCCTCTGAAGACAACGCGAGTCTGGATGTTGTTTTGGGTGACTTTTGCTGATCCAGATACGTCGCAGGATTTTGTGATCTGGTTCTTGGTTATGGTTGCACTACCTTCGGCGCCAAGGTGAGCGATCGTATTGTCTGTGACAGTGGATGATCCCCCTGCGACGAGTTTGTTAAAGGTGTTTTTGGTAATTGTCAGGGTAGTTGCCGTGTCTAACTCGTCCGTTACGGTGTATTCAAAAATTGTGCCACCTGGGCTTGACGGCGTGTAGATTACGCGGCCGTTTGTGAAGTAAATTTTGTCGCTTGCTGTGCCACGAACGATTAGGGAGCCGTTTACTTGCAGGTAGTAGCTATTGAGGTTGACGGTTACGCCTGGCTCTACGGTTATGGTGACGCCGCTGGCTATCGACGTGGGGCCATCCAGTGTGTATGGGCTGTTGGCTTTTGTCCAAGTTTGGGATTGCGTGATTACGCCGTGGAAGCTGTCGGCGGCGCTTACGCTGCTTACCATGGCCAAACTGGCTGAGAAAATGAGGATCATGATAAAGACGGATGCTTTACTAACCGAGTGGGGCTTCATGGTTTTGGGGTAGGTTGAGATCAAATTAAAGGGTTCTTGTATAGATATCTTGACTAAGGCTGGTCAGTTTTTCTTGACAAGGTGCCACACCCGTTAACTGGGCTCTGTATTGTGGAGTGCTTTCCCGCATTGCTTACAGAACAACGCTTCAGCCGTGTTCTTTTTGCTGCATGAACCACACGCCACGCTATCCGCCTCTTCCTCGGTTTGTTCCCATAACTCCTGTCCACAGTTAACACAGCACAACGCATCCAAGTCGTTTTCGCCGCCGCAGCTGCCGCAGATAACCGTAGTCAAGAGTGCCTGAAGCTGCTTCCAGTTGCCTGCCACTTTGAGTTTGTCGCTTAACGGCTCAAAGGATGTTAGAAGTTCTAGTAACTGATTGAACTGCACCTCATCTGGCGTAAACCTTGATTCACAGTCTTGGCTTTGCACCACGAACTTGGGCTGCTTTCCCCAAATCAGCTTAAGCGCCTCCACCTCGTCAAGCGTGTACTGGCAGCTTTTCTTGCTGAGCTTCAAAAGATCGTTAAGGGGCACCGTGCTAAGCTGCTCTTCGGCTTCGGCGGTGTCTTTCTCGTCAACGTAAGTCATGGGCGGTGTGACTGCGCCTGAGGCGGATGGGAACGTATGCATTTTTCCCATGCTGTAGCCGTAGCGGTCGATGGGGCCCATGCAGACTATTGCGATGCGGCGGTCGGTGAAGTAGATATCGTAGCGGGTGTTGATGTCCGCGGGTAAAACTACGTCGGGGATAACTAAGAGCTGCTCCTCTTGACTTGACATATAATCGTTTGCCTCAAGTTGGTATTCGGCTGTCTACTCTTAAGGTTTTATTTGAAATCCGAATACTACAGTGCCTACGGCTGCTTGGAGTTGGCTATCGAAGCGGCCTGCTGCCTCAAATCCTCGGTTGCATACAACTCCACTTTGCCACAGTATGGGCAAACAAAAACATACATCGGAATCATCCTCTCGCCCAGTTCACCCCATTCGCCGATCAGCAGCTTAACCCCGCCGCTGGTTCCGCCCACCCTGAACTCCGCGGTGTAGACGAATTGGGCGTCGCGTCCGCAGCTACTGCATCTACGTATGTTTGAACTCATGGTTATTCCTAAATTGTTGCTTTTTTGCTTATTGATAAACCTGCTTTATGAATGCGTCCTGTTAGTAATAATAAATAGGATTAAATTATTATGGTAGGATTAAATAACATTATCCTACTGGGTGATGTCATGCAAATCGCAGAAGATCTTATTGTTAAAGTCACAAGACGCGGTCAAACGACAATACCTCAAAGCATGCGCAAACGTTTCGGCATCAAAGAAGGTGATCGCTTAATAGTCGAAGCAACAGAAAACGGCGTACTCTTCAAGCCAGTTCCAGACATCCTGGATTTGGTCGGTATAGACGCAGGGTACGCTTCGGTTGAAGAAGTAAAAAAAATGGTGGATAAACTCCGAGAAGAATACTGACGTGAAAGAAGTAATAGATACCCGTTTTCTGCTAGAACTCTTCTTTTCTACTTACGCCGAAACTAGACAAAAAGCGACACGGAAATTTATGGCGTTAAGAAGTCAACGTGAAGGAGTTTTACCAACGATCGTTATAGCTGAATTAGCACAGGTTATATGTGCAAAACGAGGTAAAGATGTCGCCCAGAGCCGTTATCAAGTTCTAATCCAAAGTGGACTAGAAATTCAAGACCTAACTCCTTTTATCGCTCAGCATGCTGGAATTCTCAAATGCACTAACCAAAACTTGCCAATGGGCGACTGCGTAATAGCTGCAACTGCCCAAGTAAATCATGCCCGAATATTATCGGATGATCCTCATTTTGACTTAATTAAAGAAGTCAAACGAATTTGGCTATAACTTTAGAAGTGATTGGTGGACGAGGCGGGATTTGAACCCGCGGCCTCTGCAATGCCAATGCAGCGTTCATACCAAGCTGGACTACTCGCCCACTTTTTCAGCTGGCTTCAGAAAACTACCGTGCCTCATTTAATAAGCATTTCTAAGCTTATCTGCTGAAGGTCACCACTAATCCTTTGAGAGCAAAAACTTAGATACCTAAAACCGCAATCCTTCATTGAGGCAGAGGCTATTGGATGAATTAATTAAATGGCTGCTTGCAGGCGAAGCGTTTATCGCGTACAACACCCGCATAGCGCTGCTAAAACAGGCAGAGGAAGCCCCCGAAGTACTATCGGCTAAGAAACACATGAATGAAGACCCAAAAATCATACAGCTGCTGAAGGCGCTACAAGATTGGCCAGGGCAAGTGCTTAACAGCCACAAAAGCGCCAGCCAGCCCTTCCACAGACTATCATTCATAGCAGATATCGGATTGACAAAAGAAAACCCCGACGTAGCCTCGATTGCGCAGAAAGTTTTTGAGCACCAATCAGAGGAAGGCCCATTCCAATTAATTGCAAATTACCCCAAACATTTCGGCGGAACAGGCATTGATATTTGGGCGTGGGCGGTCTGCGACGCACCCGTCACAGTCTATGCCTTGGCAAAAATGGGTTACAGACAGGACCCACGCGTACAGAAGGCAGCAGCTTATCTAGCGGGTTTAAGCTTCCCAAATGGCTGGCACTGCACCGTATCCAAAGAACTCGGCAAATTCCGCGGCCCTGGCAAAAAAGACGAACCATGTCCATACGCAACGCTGGTTACGCTAAAGATGCTCGCCCAGTTCCCCCAGTACCACGACAGCAAAGCAGCACACGATGGCGCAGAATGCCTGCTTAACCTCTGGCAGAACAGCCGCTCATTACATCCATACATCTTTTACATGGGCACCGACTTCCGTAAACTCAAAGCACCGTTTGTATGGTACGACCTGCTTCATGTACTGGATGTGCTCTCCCAGTTCAGTTGGCTAAAGCGTGACCCTCGGCTGTTGGATATGGCGAATCTGATGCGGTCGAAGGCACATGCAGAGGTCAAATTCATGCCACTGGCGGCAAGGCAGTCGTGGCGGGACTGGGATTTCGGCCAGAAGAAGCAGCCACGTCGGGGGCTAACTTTTTAGCCGTTAAGCGCACTTAAGCGGCTAAACTAATCTCCACGTATGGGGTACTCTGAGGAAGCTTTATCACGTCAGGCAGGGAGGCAAAGGTACCGCCTAGAAGGGTAGGTTCACACTTTGCTTTTTTGCTGTATCCATTGCAATAACCCATAAATCACCACAATCCCCATCCACACTTGACCCATGATGTATCGAACTGGAACCGCAAATCTACCGCTCCACGGAGGCAAAGCACCCTCATGGCTAACTGGCCGCATGCGCGGATTAGCACGCCAGATAGCGGACATAATGATCGACGAGTACGGCACCGCCAAATTCATTGAGCGGCTCTCTGATCCTTACTGGTTTCAGGCGCTCGGCTGCGTTTTGGCTTATGACTGGCATAGCAGCGGCGTAACCACAGTCGTCACTGGCGTACTGAAAACCGTCCTTAACGCAGAGGAACATGGCGTCGTCGTGTGTGGCGGCAAGGGCAAAACCTCAAGGAAAACCCCCAGCGACATACAATCGGCAGGCGAAAAATGGGGTTTCTCTCAAGAAACCATCGACACCTTAGTGTACACGAGCCGCATGACCGCCAAAGTCGACAACTCCGCCATACAGGCAGGCTACCAGCTCTACCACCACGCCTTCCTGCTTACAGAGGACGAGAAGTGGGCTGTTATCCAGCAGGGCTTATGTGACGAGGAACGCAGCGCACGCCGCTACCACTGGCTAAGCAGCAACACAGATAGCTTTGTTGAGGCGCCGCAGAACGCGGTTGCATGCGATACCAAACGCGCTAAAGCATTAAACATGGTTGCTCGCGAGAGCGAAGCATCCCGAAAAGCCTCAGTTGACCTCTCAAAGGAACCCCCAAAGAAACTCATGAATCTCATCCAATCCACCGCTCGCCCCCACAATCAAGCGTCACTGCAAACATGGCTACCCAAATCCGACGACCCATGGCTCCAGACCCAAACAACGCTAAACATGCCCAGAAACATCAACTGGGAAACGCTTAGCCGAATCTACGAGTTTCAACCAAGCAACTACGAGGAGCTACTGGCAGTCAAAGGCGTCGGCCCCGCAACCGTCCGAGGGTTGGCGCTTGTGGCGGAACTCGTTTACGGTGATGAACCAAGCTGGGAAGACCCCGTCAAGTTTAGCTATGCATACGGCGGCAAAGACGGCGTACCGTTCCCTGTAGACCGCAAGTCAATGGATGAATCCATCGGTATTTTAAAAAAAGCCGTTGAAGAAGCGCGGGTGGGTGAATCGGAGAAGCTGCGCTCGCTTCGGAACCTGCGGCGGTTTGTGCCAGAGTCGAATAACGCTTAAAACCAAGCAGCCATAAGGTTAAGTGAGTACTATGCAGAAGTATAAGCGCTATGGCGCAGCAGCGGGATTCGCCGCGCCACTCGTCGCGTTCCTATTCATCTCAGCAGCAATCGCTTCTTACCCACAATTCAGCTGGACACACAACGCATTAAGCGATCTAGGCGTCGTGCCAGGCGTAACCAGCATATTATTCACGGTGGGCTTATGCGGCGGAGGCATCTTAGCCCTCGTTTTCACCGCTTTAGGCCTCTACGGCTATGCAGGGGAAAAACCCTTAGGCAGAATAGGCGCGGTTTTCTTCGCCGCAGCAACCGCTTCGTTGATACTAATCGGCGTATTCAACGAGAACTTCCGACCCACACACTACATCGTTTCGGTAGCGTTCTTCTTCTTTGCGCCGCTAGCGTTCTTCATCCTAACAGCCGCATTCCACCAGTCACGCAAACGAGGTTTAGCCGTCTACACGTTGACATCGGCTATAGTAGCCGCAGTAGTTTGGATTCTTCAGTTAACAATTGAGTATGTACCCAAAGTTGCTATTCCAGAAACAGTCTCCGGCGTAATAATCGCCGCATGGGTAATCGCGCTATCAACGCTTATACGTAAGACAAGAGCTTAATCGGATTCGCCCCTTGAAGAGGAACCGTACTTCTTGATGACTTTGTAGCCCGCGTACACGATGAACGCGAAGATTACGATTACTGCGGCTGCAGCAACCGCGCTTCCCGCGATGTCAAAGCTGCTGGGTGTAGCGGCTGGTGTAGTTGTCTGTGCATTTACGCCTGCGACTACGCCTAAAAGACTAAACGCCCCCGTAAGGACTACTGCTAATTTCTTCATTTATACCCAGATAGTGGTTTGATCAGTTTTGATTTATAGAATTTTTGGTAAAGCGCCTACACACAGAAGTCAAAGCAGAGCTGTGCACAGCAATAAGAAGAGAACTCCACCTTGCCACCACTGCTCTTCGCGTACTCTACTGCGGCATCACTTGGGAACGCGACGGCATCCACACCTGCTTTAAGTGCCAAAACATCGGTTTCCGCTCGCTGTTTACCTTTGGGACGCATACAACCAAGCGCAAGAGGCGTATCTGGGAAAGTGGCTCGCGCCGCCGCAGCAACCCGAGCGATAGAAAGCGGTGCTGGTGGAGGCGCACTGGCCATTTGTGTGCCGCGGATGGGCATAAACGCGATTATCACTACCGCTCTGGGCACAGCGTTCTCTGCGATTAAGCGTAATGCTTGGGCTTCGCCATCTAGTTCACCGTTGTTTAATCCCACGATGACATGCGGAACAACCGCGAGTCCAGCTTGGGTGACTGCACGGAGTGATTGTGCGTAATCTTTAACGGTGACGTTTAGGTTCAAAGTCTGCTTAATCGTGTAGTCGGAGCCGATTACATCGATGAGAGCGGCGTCGACATCCGCTGACTTAAGCGCCTTAGCCGTTTTGCCTTTTACGATACCTGTATGCACGAAGACAGTTAACCCCAGTTCCTTCTTCAATCGCGCTAGTACTGGTGTGAAACCGTCGAGGGGAACACTGCCGTCTGGTACGCATCCGCCGCTTACAAGCAAGCCCTTAGCGCCAACCGACTTGAGCCGCATAGCCAAACCGTAGAGCTCCGCTGGTGTGGCTGCGGGATGCATGGTTTCAAGCACTTTCCCGCCGCAGTGACGGCAGTTTAAGGCGCAACTGCTGCCCGTAACCGAGACCGTGGGGAACTCTTTGGATACGCCGCGGTAATGCTTGGAGCGGTAATACATGAAACTCGGAGTGTAGAATCGGACTGTGCCGCCTGCGGGTCTTAGTGTGCCCGAGTTGAGCGTGGCTTCTAATTGGGCGTCTGTCTGCCTCCAGATATCGTCCGCAGATGGATAAGGCATAGCTCCTCGAGGTATGATTGGATGCCTCATGCTTTATATCTTAAGCGCACAAGCTCAATAGAGGAGTTGCATGCATTGTCGGGAGAGATAGAAAACCAAATAACTATAACAGTAAAAGACCGCGAAGCTGCGCAGAAACTAAAAGAAACTGTTGAAGCCGCGGGGCAAGAGTTTCCCTGCTTAACCTGCAGTTCACACGACGAATGCGCCACATACAAGTGGTACACGAAGTGGTTCGGCCAGAAATAATCATCAAAAAAAGTAAAAAACATGTGGATGGCTGGGATAATCAGTTTTTCTTTATCCCAGTATATTCTGCACTACCTGCAGTATGGTGTCTGAGTTGACTGCAAAGCCAAGTCCGTCTGAGCTGCTTACAACCGCTGTTGTTATTCCGATTACTTTACCGTCATAGGTCATCAGGGGCCCGCCGCTGTTGCCAGAGTTAATCGGCGCACTTGTCTGCAATAATCCTGTCATTTGATAACTGCTACCGCTGTCCTCAGTGACGGTTATGGTGCGGTCTAATGCGCTGATTATGCCTGTGGTCATTGTTCCGCTGAGTCCATATGGGCTTCCGATTGCTACTACTGCGTCGCCTACGCTGACTGACGATGAACTGACGATTTCCAGTGGGTTATACACGCTTGATGGTGCATCGGTGGTTAGGACTGCTATGTCGTTTGCTGCGTCTACGCCCGCTACGGCTGCTGTGTAGGTGTTGCCGTCCGCGAATGTCACTGTGATGGTTGAGGCGTCCGCGATGACGTGGTTGTTGGTGATTACGATGTACTCTCCGTTGTACTGGTAGATGAATCCTGAACCCTGCGATGTCGAAGTGCTTGTTTGTGTTCTACCCCAAGGCGTAAAGTAACTCTCTGTGATGGTGCATTCGATTGTGACGACTGAATCCTTGACTGAATCGTAGAGGTCAGCTAGCGACGTTGTGGTTGTGGTGTCCATGTAGGTGGTGACTACTGTGCCTGTGCTGGATGCTGTGGCTTTAAGGGTGGCTACTTGGCTCTGCAGGGTTATCCCTTGTTGGTTTAGGTTTACTATGCTGTAGATGGATGCGGCGCTAACTATGCTCACGGTTAAT